>NZ_JAVMKF010000312.1:0-2845 GCF_031732815.1 Accumulibacter sp.
CCGCGTGTCGCCTGCTCCATCGCTGCCTTCTGCTGCTGCATGTGCTGCGACCACAGATAGCCGCCGCCAGCGCCAATAGCCGCGCCGACGGCCGCGCCGGTGGCTGCGCTGCGGCCCGAATGGCCACCGGCGGTGGCCATTCCGATGACCGCCCCGGCAACCGCGCCGATCGCCGCGCCAGTGCCCGTATCGCGCTGCGTCTCGCTCATGTTGGCGCAACCGGTGAGCCCGCCGGCAGCCAAAGCCGCCGCGCTCAGGGTGATGATCAGCTTTTTCATTCTCTTCGAACCTCCGTCGGTTGAAGTCGCAGACGATGAACGTCGCAAGTCGGCAAGCAAAAACGGCACTTCTCGTGTATCTTCGCGCTTCATTCCGGTCTTGCCGGACGATACGTCGAAAAAGCGGCCCGCGCGCCACGCCACCGCAAGCAACCTGGGGAAAGAAATGAGGATTCTGCACACGATGCTGCGCGTTGGCAACCTCGAACGCTCGCTCGCCTTCTACACCGAGGTTCTCGGCATGCGCCTGTTGCGCCGCCAGGACTACCCGGGTGGGCGCTTCACACTGGCTTTCGTCGGCTACGACGCCGAAACGCAAGGCGCCGTACTCGAGCTGACGCACAATTGGGATACCGCCGCCTACGAACTCGGCAACGCGTTTGGCCACGTCGCGATCGAAGTCGATGACGCCTACGCTGCCTGCGCCGAGATCAAGGCGCGCGCCGGCAAAGTGGTCCGCGAAGCCGGTCCGATGCAGCACGGAAGCACCGTCATCGCCTTCGTCGAAGATCCCGACGGCTACAAGATCGAACTGATTCAGAAAAAGTCCTGAAGCCAAGATGACTTTCCCACACCTGCTCCGTCGGCCGGCCTGGCTCGCCGCCCTGCTTGCCGGCCTGAACTTTCCCGTGTATGCCGGACTGGCCATCGCACTCAATTCGGGTGACGGCACGATCAGCCTGATCGACACCGAAACCTACCAGGTGACCGGCAAGGCGACAGTGTGCAAGGAGCCGCACCACCTGCTGCCGACACCGGACGACAAATCGCTGATCGTCGCCTGCGCAGCGGCCAACCAGTTGGTCTTTTTCGACCCGGCCAGCGGTCGCGAACAAAAGCGCATCCGCGATATTTCCGACCCCTACCACCTGGGCTATTCGCCGGATCGCAAATGGTTTGTCGTCAACTCGCTGCGCCTCGACCGTGTCGACCTCTACGATCCGGTCGATTTCCGCCTGAAGGCGCGCCTGCCGGCGCCGCGCACGCCGTCGCACATGGCTTTCGACAACGCCAGCGAGTTCGTCTTCATCACGCTGCAGGATTCGAACGAAGTGATGGCGATTCACCTGGGAACGCAGAAGGTAGCCTGGGTGATGCCGGTCGGCACGACGCCTGCCGGCATCGTCATGGCGCCCGACAACCGGCACCTGCTGGTCGCCTGCATGGGCGAGGGCATCGTCGAAGTCATCGAATGGCGCTTCCAGAAGAGTGTCAAGAAAGTTCCCACCGACACCGCCGCGCACAACCTGCAACCGAAAGGCGACGGGCGTCATTTCTACGTCTCCAACCGTTCGATCAACGGCAGTATCTCGCTCTTCGACAGCAAGACGATGAGCGTCGTCGAGAAGTACGATGCTCCCGGCGGGCCCGACGACATGATCGTGCGCGCCGACGGCAAGGAAATCTGGGCCACCGCCCGCTTCGCGCGCAAGGTACAGGTGATCGATCTGGTCAGCAAGAAACTGAAGCAATCGATTCCGGTCGGCAGTTCGCCGCACGGCGTCTTCTTCCTCAACCACGCCGGCCTCAGATGAGCCGCGCGCAGTTTCTCCGCACCGTCGCCGGGCTGGCCCTGCTCGCCGCGGTGAGCAGCGCCTCGGCGACTGCCCCGAGCACCGCCGACTGCAAGGGAACACTCTACCTGACCTTCGACACCGGCAACATGCGACACGCCGAACTGATCGCGCAGACGCTGGCGCGACACGGCGCCAAGGCGACCTTCTTCGTCGCCCAGGAGAAGACGATGCGTGGCGATCATTCGCTCGACGCGAGCTGGGCGGCCTACTGGCAAGCGCGCGTTGCCGAAGGCCACGCATTCGGCACGCACACCTGGCGACACGGCAGCTTCCGGCAGGACGTCGGCGATCGCGTGCAGTATTTCGTTGATGGGCGGCATGAAGCGCTCGACGCGCAGGGCGTCTGCGACGAGCTCAAGCGCAGCGACACGCGCTTCCAGGACCTGACCGGACGCCGCCTCGATCGCCTGTGGCGCGCCCCTGGCGGGCGCACGACGCGCAACACGCTGGCTGCCGCGCGCCAGTGCGGCTACGAACACGTCGGCTGGGCCGGCGCCGGCTTCCTCGGCGATGAACTCCCGTCCGAGACGCATCCCAACGCGATGCTCGTCGAGCGCGCGCTGACGCGCCTGCGCGACGGCGACATCGTCATGGCGCACCTGGGCATCTGGTCGCGCAAGGATCCTTTCGCACCAATGCTCGATCCGCTGCTCGGCGCGCTGCGCGCCAAGGGCTTCTGCTTCGCGCCCTTGCGGGGACGCCCGTGATCGACCAACTGGTCGAGATCTTCGTCCGCCTGCAGGGCTGGCTGCTCGAGCACCTCGTCCAGCCGCCGCTGCTTGCGCTGGGCTTCGGCAGCTACCTGGAAGTCGCTTTCGACGGCATCGAGTTCTTTCTCTGCGGCGTGCTGCAGATCAGCGCCGCCTACCTGCTGCTGCGCCCGCTGGAGGCGTGGAAACCCATCGAGGTCTGGCCCGATCGTAAGGCGGTGCGCGTCGACGTGATCTATACGCTGCTCGACCGGCTCGGCGTCGTTCCGCTCGCCGTCTT
>NZ_JAVMKF010000312.1:2945-12295 GCF_031732815.1 Accumulibacter sp.
TCGTCGCCTTGCTCGTCGGCGTTCCGCCGGGCCAGTTCGTCGGCCTGCTGATGGTCGTGCGGACGATCGAAAACCTCTCGCACCTGAACGCCCGGCTGTCTTTCGGGCGCTTCGGTGAGCACGTCCTGGTCAGCCCGCGCTACCATCGCTGGCACCATGCGCTCGCTCTGCCAGCCGAGCGCAGGTTTCGCTACGGATGCAACTTCGCGGTTCTCTTCCCGATCTGGGATCGCATCTTCGGCACGCAGTACATGGCGCGCGCGCTGCCGCCAACCGGCATCGAGGAAGGCCCGGCGGCGCTGACGCACGCCGATAGCGGCTATTGGCGGCAGCAATGGGAAGGAATCCGCGGCCTGGTGGCGGCGCTCCGCCCACAGCGAGTCGCTCTCGCCAGCGAGCCGGCAAGCATCAGCGCCGAGCGTCCGGCGAAGGCCGAGCGCAGCGAGCAGACCGAGGGCAGCCATGCTTGAGGAAGCGCGCGCCTTCGCTCTTGCCGCACACGGCGACCAGCGCTACGGATCGCGTCCCTACGTCGTCCATCTCGACGCGGTCGCCGAGCTGCTCGCGCCGTACGGAAATGAAGCGCAAGTCATCGCCTACCTGCACGACGTCGTCGAGGATACCGCGGTAACCGAGGGCGAGGTACGCGCTCGCTTCGGCGCGCCGATTGCCGACTGCGTCGCGCTGTTGACCGATGCGCCGGGAGCAACGCGTGCCGAGCGCAAGGCGGCCACCTACAGCCGGCTGGCCCGCGTCAACGGAGAGGGGGAACTGGCGCTGCTGGTCAAGGTCGCCGACCGGCTGGCCAACGTGCGCGCCTGCCAGCGCGACGACGGACAGCACGCACGTCGCCTGCGCGAGGTCTATCGCGACGAATACCCGGCTTTCCGTCAGGCGGCGTATCGCCCCGGCCTGTGCGAGCCTTTCTGGGCCGAACTCGACCGCCTGCTCGCCGGCGCCGGGTCGACGCCGGACGCGCCGGCGAGCCGCGCGCCGGCCTAGCGCTGGCCGAGCACGAGCGGAAAATCGGGCACGCCGCTGGGAACGATCGTCACCGGCGACTGGGCGCCTTCGGTCAGCGCCTTGACGCGCTCGGAAACGTAGAGGTCGAGCATCTTGTGCGTCACCCGACCCGAACGGTTGTAGTCGGCCTTGCCGCGCAGACCCTCGAGGATCGCCTTGGTGAAAGCGCCGTTGCCCCATTCGGGCGATTCCTGCGCGTACTGGCGTCCGGTCGCCGCGGCAAAGACGATGACCCCGTTGTCGGCACTCGACAGCTCGTTGATCACCGCGGTCGTGTCGAGACGCAAGGAGCGCAGGCCGGTGCCGAGCACGTTGCCCGAATGACAGGTATCGATGAAAAACATCGCCTTGCCGGGCAGCGCGACGAGCGTATTGCGGATCTCGGTGAAAATCACCGCCGAGCGTTTCAAGTGCTTGACGTTGACGTCCTGCGGCAGGAAGTAGTACGTGCCGTCGGCATCGTTCACCCCGTGCCCGGCGATAAAGACCATCGCCACGTCGCGCGCGGTCAGTTCGCGGCGTATCCATTCGAGGCCGTCGAGTACGTCGTCGCGCTTGGCACCGGCGTCGGTGAGCAGGCGGACAGCGACTTTGCGATACAGCCCGCCCTCCTGCGCCTTGAAGAAATTTGCCAGATCGGTCGAATCCTTGGCGGCGAATTCGAGCTGGATCGACGGGTCCTGGTACTTGCTGATGCCGACTGCCAGAACATAAAGCGCCGGCCGCAGATCAACGCCGGGAGCCGCCGGCAAGGTGCCAGCGGCGGCCGCTGAATCGGCGGCCGCCGCGGCCGGCTCGGCCGGCGGCCGTTTGACGATCAGCATCGCCTCCGGTGAAACCCCGTAACGGTTCTCGGCGAAAAGCTTGATCTGCGCGTCGATCCCGGGCAGCGGCAAAGCGACTTCGTACACCGTCTCGTCCGCCTGCTCCGAGCGCGTCGCGGGCAGCGCTGCGATCTGCGGCAGAGCGACCAGTTGGCCATTCACGCGCGCCCGCAAGCGCTTCACCGGCGCCTCGGCCGACGAGCGCACAGCGAGCTTGACCTTCACTTCGCTGCTGCGCTGCGTGCTCAGCGCGTCGGGCGAAACGATGCGCAGCGCCGGCGGCAGACGTTGCCGGATCGCCTGCCCGGCGTTCGCCGGCGCCGCCGGCACCAGCGGCGCCATTGCCGGCGGCGCTGCGCTCTTGCCGAACATCTCGCCGATCAGCTCAGGCCGATAGTAGTCGGCGCGGAAGCGCGACACCGGGTAGAAATCGGCCGCCTGCGCCGGCCCGTGCCCGACCTGCCAACCGACCAGATCCTCGCCGCCCGGACTGGCGGCGAAATTCCCCGCCGCCGTCCACGCCACCCAGCGCCGGCCGTCAGCGTGCTGGAAAAGCCCCAGTTGCTCGCTGCCGTCTTCCTGCCGGTACCAGCGCAGGCTGCCGTCGCTGAAACCGACGACCAGCCAGCGGCCGTCGTCGCTCGTATTGATCTGCCAGGGCGTCGCTGGCACCGGCGTCTTCCAGCGCTCGTTGCCGTTGCGGTCGAAGGAACGCAGATACTGGCTGGTCGCCAGCGCCACGCGATTGCCGTCGCGCGAGACGCTGGCCGAAAGCGACCACTCGTTGGCCGCCAGCGTCGGCGCCTTGCCGTTGATCAGCGGCCGCTGGCGCTCGAACCAGTCGTCCACCGTCGTTCGCCCGGCCGCGTGGCGGGGCGCCGACCACTCCTTGCCCGAACGGCCCCAGGCGAGTTGCCGCAGGTCGAACGCGTCGTCGCCCGCCGACGAACGCTCGCGCAGGCTGATCGCGCTGCCGTCCGGCGCCAGGCGAAAGCGGCTGCGCTGGTGGCGAAAGTCGAGCAAGCCGGCGCTGCTGACAAACGCCATGCGCTCGTCGGCACCCAGCGCTCCCCACGCCGGATCGGCGGCGGCAAAGAGCAACCGGCCGTCGGCCAGCGCGTGCAGTGCGGTGATCGTATTGCGCGCCAGCGGAATCAGGCGCGCCGTCCCGTCGCCGCGCGCGGGCCAGAGGCAAGCGACGAAGCGTCCGCGCTCGTCGGTCCAACTTCCCGCCGCGAAGACGTGCCGGCCGTCCGCCGCCCAGGCGACGACGCTCAGACTCCGTCCCGGCCGCTCGCTTGGTGGCGACAGGACGCGTCGCAGCTTCAGCGTGCGCGCCTCGAGCAGGTCAATGCTCCCCTGATCGGCGGTGCCGACGGCAATCGTCGCTCCGTCGGGCGAAAACGCCAGGCCAAAGGGAACGCCGGCGCCGGAGAGCGCAGCGCTGGCCAGCCGGCGCAGTCCCTGACTGGTCGCCTCGTAAGCGCGGACGTAGCCATCGGCGCTGCTGACGACGAGCGTCTTGCCGTCGGGCGCCCAGGCGGTCGCGTTGACCTCGCCGGCAAGCTGCGCGTCGCCCGCCAGTTCGCGCGCGCCGGTCCACGCATCGGCCGCCTGAAAGACGCGCACGCCGTTGCGCCCGGCGAGGCCGACCGCGAGCATCCGGCCATCCGGCGAAAACGACAGATGCGTGACGACCTCGGGCAAGCCGGGCAAGCGGTGCACGATGCGCCCGTCGTTGCGCCGGACCAGATACACCTCGTTGCCGGCCGACCAACCGCCGGTGGCAAACAGCGAAGCGTCCGGCAGCATGGCGACGGCGTACAGCTTGCCGTCGTTGCCAGGACCCGACGGCGGGCGGAAAACCGAAAGCAGCGCACCCGTCGCCGCGTCCCAGATACGCGCCGTCTTGTCCTCGGCAGCGGTAACCACATGCACACCGCTGCGGTCGGCGACCAGCGAGCGGATCGGCGCCAGGTGGGTACCGATCTCGATGCGCAGACTCGGCGCGCCAGTACCCTCCTTCGCCCCCGCTCCGGCTTCCTGATCCGCCTTTGCTGGCACGCTGCTCCCGACCAGCAGCGCGAGCAGCACGAAGCCGGCCGCCAGCGCGCGCGCGCGCGCCCAGACCGACGCCCGCGCGCCGGGCCCGCATGCCAGGACCTGCATCACGCGCACCCCGCGGTGTCAGCCCCCCGCACGATCAGCACGAGACCTTCTTGAATTCGATGCGCTGATCGAGCGCATCTGATTCGTTCGCCTTGCCGGTGCCGACGATCGCCCGCTGCGAACCGTAGCCACGCGCCGATGTGCGCTTGGCGAGCGACGGACTGATCGCGACCAGCTTCTGACGCACGAATTCGGCGCGCTGCAAGGAGAGCCGGTCGTCGATCTGCTCCGACGGCCCGCGCCGGGTATGTCCGGCGACCTCCAGACAGGCGTCCTGGCGCGCCGACTGGCGAGCGATCTCGCCCAGCCACTGCGCGTACGGCTGCTGCTCCTGGGTGAACGCCGTCGCGCCCGGTTTGAAGTCGAAGCGGACGGCCAGGCGATCGGTCGCCAGCCCCATCTCGACCAGCCGGCCAAAAGCCTGCAGCGCCGGCTGCCTGCGCCCGAGCTTCTGGTTGTTCAGGTAGATGCCGGCGTGCACGCGCGCCTGCTTGCCGGCCGGATTGGTCAGCACCGACTGGTAGATCGCCAGCGAATCCTTGTAGCGCTTTGCCTGGTAAGCACGCAGCGCCTCGTTGATCGTCGCCGCCGCCAGCACGCTGTCGACGTACGCGGGATTGATCGGGTCGCCCGCTTTCGTCCCCTGGCACGTCCGGATGTAACCGTCGACCGCGCTGTCCTTCGACCAGACCGGCAGTTCGCGGAAGAAGGCGAGCGGCGTCGGATCGAAACCCTCGGGCAGCGAGCGCGCCAGCCCCTTGCTGATGATCTTGCCCGTCTTCAGGTCGGCGAGCGCGAAGCAGATGCGGTAGGCGTCGCGCTCGCCGTCCGCCTTACCCTGCAGATTGATCGGCGTGAATGTGCCGACCATCAGCAAGGGCAGGCCCGACACCGCCTCGCTGGTGAACGGCTTGACCTCGATCTGCTGATAATTCTCCCGGATCACCTGTACGACCGACTGCTCCATCGCCGCCGTCGCCTCGCTCTGCACGCCGCTGTTCCCGTCGACCAGCGGATCGACGACTACGCTGTACTTCTGGTCGCGCGCCAGATTGGCGTTCGCCAGCAGATCCTGTGCCGCCTTGCGCACCGCCTGCTCGTAAGGCAGCGCGACGATCGGCGCCGGCGCCGGCGCTGCGGCGGATTTCGGCTTTTCCTCGGTGGTGCTGCAGCCAGCGACCGCAATGACAATGGCCAGACCAACGCTGGCCAGAAGACTCGACTTGCTCGACATTGGACGACTCCCCCCTGTTGATTGTTCGGTATGCCGCCGGCCTTCCGCCCGCCGGTGGCGGTTAGACACGGCGCTCGCCGTCGCGTTCGCGCGCGGCGCGGTCAAGGTGCTTTCGCCAGTTCCGGCAAAGACGGCTTCGCCGATACCGGCCAACGCGGCTCAGACGGCCGGCTTGACACGCGCATACGTCCGCGCGACAGTGCGCGGGTGGTCTGCCGTTTCGCAGGTAAACGCCAGCATTCGTGTTGACAGGAGGGCAACATGACTCAGATACCCGCTTGCTTGCACCCGCCGACGCGGCGCGCCGGCCGACCAAACTTCGCCCGCCTCCCAGCCGGCGTGCGCTGTGGCCTGCTGGCGCTACTCCTCGGCGGTCTGCTCGGTTGCGCCGGCGGACCGGTGAGCGAGCCGAAGCACCTGCGCTTCGCCGAACAGGTCCTGGGCACGGCGGAAGAAGAACTCGCCTGGAACTTCCATGCCTTGCTCGAGTACAAAAGCACCGACAACGACCTGCCGGCCGCGCCTGCGGATACCCGGCCGACGCCGGGCGGCGCAACGCCGGACGGCGGGCAGCGCGCGAGGCGCCCGCCCGACTTCTGCCGGCTGGCCCCCCGACAGCCCGGAGAGATCGCGGTACGCGGCCTGGGTCTGCACTTCCCGGGCTATCTGCTCGGCGTCGAGAAGACTTCGCGCCAGACGCTCGGCCTGCTCGGCGGGCCTTTTGGCGCCTGCTCCGACAGCGACAGCGAAGACATCTTCCGGCAGGCGTTTCTGCGTCTTCCGCTGCGCAACGGCGGCGGCTTCGACGATCCCACCTGCCTGCTCAAACGCCGCCTGGACGATCGCCGGCGGATGTTCCTCTCGCACGTCGTTGCCTTCCGCGCGCTGAACGCCAACGCCACGACGCGCATTGGCGGCGCCGTCCTCTACGATGCCTATGCGCGCAACGACCTGCTGTGTACGATCCAGCAGGCAGCCGCCACCGGGCAGCCGCCGGCATGGGAGAAGGGCGTCTTCTTTGCCGGTCGCGCGCAGGGGCTCGCCGAACTCGAAAACGCATTGCGCGCCGACCTGCTCAGCGCGCAGCAGAGCGGCAAGCCGTACTCGCACGTTTTCGTTTACGTGATGGGCTGGAACACGGGCGAAGCGGCGTCGATCGAAAATTTCAATGCCTTGTTCGGCTACCTGCTCGACGCCGCTGCGGTCGACGCAAGCGCCGGCAGCCACTTCCGCCCGCTCTTCATCGGCCTTACCTGGCCCTCCACCTGGTCGTTCGGAACCAGCGCCTGGGACCAGTTCGTCCGCGGGGTCAGCTTCTGGAACAAGAAGAACGACGCCGACGAACTCGGCACGACCTGGGCAAACTATCTGGTCAACGAGGTGCTGACCCGAATCAAGCAAGAGCACGAGCGGCTGCGCGTCGTACTCGTCGGGCACAGCTTCGGCGCGCGCGCCGTCTCGCGCGCCTTGTACAGTTGCCCCTGGCTGGCCACGCCGGGCGACTGCCAGAACACCGTCGACCTCGTCGTCGGGCTGCAGTCGGCCTTCGGCCGCAGCCGCTTCCGGCATGGGCTTTCTCCCGCCTGGCAGGAAGCGATCGCCGTTCACCCCATGCATCACGAAGGCATCCCCTACACCGACTACTCGCAGTTTGCCGCGTATCGCGCCAAACAGGCGTACCTGTGGTCGCGTTACGACAGCGCCACCTCGCTGTCGGCGATGATCGGCGGCAACAACGAAGTCGAACGTACGCGCGCGCCGGGCAATCAGGACCTCTTCCAGCATCTCGACGACCCGGCAGCCGGCGACGACCGCAGCCCGCTTCCCCCGTCGAGCGAAGTCATTTCACGCGTTCGTCAGCTCGCGGCGCACGACCGGCGAGTCCTGCTGATCGACGGCGCCGGATTTGTGCGCTACGACACGCCGTATCACGGTGGCGACGCGCACAGCGACATCTACACGCGCGAAACCGGCCAGATCACCTGGGAACTGGTCAAGAAATATGCGCCGAGCGCTCCGCCCTCGAGCCGGGCAAAGTGAACCCTCGTCGCCACCGCCAGCGGTCAGCCCCGACCGGCCCGGCCAGCGCCCTCCCCCAGTCAGGAAAGTAGCGCATGAAACGTCTTCTGCTCGCCGCAGCCGCGGCCCTGGTCCTTTCCTTCACCCTTTTCAGCCTGCGCCACCAGACCAGCCTGAGCGACGCCTACACGCAGTATCGCGCGAGCCCGCCGCGCCCACCGAGCGCGCCGCAATGAGCGTCGCCCGCAGCGCTTCGGCCTGCGTCTGGTCGTTTGCCGCTGGTGCCTGTATTTTGTCGAGCGACTTCCGTTCGGGGGCACGGCGGGCGGAAAAGGCCGCTGCTCCCGAGGCGTCGGCTTCTGCGCCGGATACGCCCTGGCGGCTATCGCAGGAGAATTCGAGCCACATGCCGAGATACATCTGCACGCTGCGATAGCGCGTACGCCGCCTCATCGCGCAATCGACCTGTACGGGGCGGGCCAGATGCCGAACGTCATGTCGACCATCGGCATCATTGCCGGTCGCGCTGACTCAAGCTGCTGGAATGCTGCTTGAAGAGCCGAAAAACCGAAAAATTCTGCGGCGCCAAACTGGCGAGCTGGGATCTTCCCGGGTGGACCGCCCGCCTTGCCCTAGCCGCGACGCCCCTTCGCACGGCTGAAGCTGAGCAGGCCAAGACCCGCCGCCAACAGCGACCACGCGGCCGGTTCGGGGGCGTCACGACCACCGATGATCAGATTGTCGAAGCCGACGCTGCTATCCGGTGTGTCCAGACGCAGCACGGCGATGTTGAAATCCGGTCTCGAACGCGGTTCCCATTGACTGGACGGCGCTCGTCCGAACCAGTAGTCGAAAGCGCCGTCCATCCGTCCGACGGGAACGTGCTGATCCGGCAACGAGGCGACCAGATTGGCCGTGAGCACATCGCGACCGCTCAACACGTCCATATGGCTGACGCCACCGACGCCGTTGGCGTAATCGATCATCGTCAAAGAGAGAAAGGAAATCGGCGATTCGAACTGGATCGCAAAATACCTGGGCACAGCGGCGCCACCCGGCGTATCGCTGGTCAGGAAGTAGTGGTCGGCAACGCAGTTGCGCGGCGCATTAAGAACCCCCGCCACGTTGCCGTAGGTTCCGTGCGGATGTGACAGGCCGTACTGCGAGCTATAGGGATCGATCCGACCAATGCGGCTGCGCCATTCGATTTGCGCCAGGTCGGCGCCGAAGCCGAAACGCACGCGGTTGTTGCCAATGGCAACCCAGTCGTCGAGCAGCGAATTGTCAGAGAAACCCTGCTCGAAGTCCTGAACGCCCCTCGTCAGTCCCGTCGCGAGCACCAGCGCCGCAAGAATGCCCACGGAATCGTACTCGGCGGCGATGTTCTCATCCTCCCGCTCGGGATTGGGGTTGTAGCTCACATCCACCCAGGCGGCCTGCACCGTCGAAAACCAGGCCGAGGAGGCCAGAACACACGCAGCAAACACGGCGTGCAGTTTATTCATCGGAGTCTCTCCAGGAAGATTGGTTGCCGTCCAGGCGACATCAGCTCGGCGGACAAAGCGCGAACGCCGAAAACCATCGGCAAGGGAAATGATAAACCTCATCTGGAACAGACGGCTAGCATTATTTCTCAATCCGTGTACCGCTGGCGCAGCGCATGCGTTTACCCAGTTGCTCGAATCCTTGCTCGCAAGGCGCGCCAACCCGCCCACCGACGCGCTGGCACGCAGCGGAGTGACAGAATGGCTTGACGGGCACTGCCACCACCTGCCGCTATGTCGTCGACAGCCTGCTGGTTCGTTCGCAGCACCTACCTGCGTCGCTCGTTTTCTTGCCGATTCGCCCGCCGATTCGCCACCCACCAGCGCTTTCAGCGCCTGCCGCGTTCGCGAGCGGCTTCCAGGCAGCTTTCGAGCGTCTCTTTGCGCCGGAACGAGCCGGCTCCGGCATTGGCCCGCACCCGCATGCCGTCTTGCGCCACTCTTTTGAGCTTGACCGCTCCCGCAGACATCAGACTGGCGACGTTCTCGCTCAGCAATTCGTCCAGCGCTTCGCCTTCCTGGCTGCGAAAGTCGGCC
>NZ_JAVMKF010000313.1:0-11835 GCF_031732815.1 Accumulibacter sp.
AGTTGCAGCTCGCCGGCGAGCCAGCAGATCAGTCCGGAGAGCGCCAGCAAACCGAGCAGATAGCCGGCCATGAAACTACCCTGCGGTGGACCCAGTTCGCGCCGCAGAACGCGCAGTGTCGACACTTTCTGGAGCTGCAGCAAGGGCGGAACGGCAAAACCGAAGAGGAGCAGAAGTCCGATGGCCGCGCCCTGCCCGGCTGGCAGCAGGCTTGGTGCCGGCAAGGACATGGCGAGCAAGTCGGCCAGCCAGGCGTGCAGCACGAAATGGGCGAGATAGCCGATCAAAACGCCGAGCGCGACCGCGGCAGCACCGAGCATCGCCAATTGCCCGAGGTAGAGACGCAGGAGCAGGTTCTGCACCGCGCCGAGGCAGCGCATCACGGCACAGCCGTCGAGATGGCGCTCGACGTAGCGACGCGCCGCCAGACCCACCGCGACGGCCGCCAGAACGACGGACAACAAGCCGGCCAGGCCAAGGAACTTCTCGGCCCGCTCAAGCGCAGTGCGAATTTCCGGTCGCCCGTTCTCCGGGCTTTCCATCCGTTGTCCGCGTTGCAGGCGCCGTTCAAGGTCGTTCTGAAAGCGTCTGACCGACGCATCCTCGCCGGCGAGCAGCAGGCGATAGGCAACCCGGCTGCCAACCTGCAGCAAGCCGGTCGCCGGCAGATCGTCGAGGTTCATCAGCAAGCGCGGCGCGACGCTGAAGAAGTTGATTCCGCGATCGGGTTCGAGGGTCAGGATGGCAGCGACGCGCAGCCGGATCTGGCCGACGCCGACGCTGCTTCCCGCGCTCACGGCGAGGGCGGCAGCCAGGCGCTCGTCGACCCAGATTGTGCCGCGCTCAGGTATGCCGACGGCCGGCGCATCCGCGGCATTCACGGCGGGCGCGATGCGCAATGAACCGCGCAAGGGGTAGCCCGTCGCTACCGCCTTGATCTCGGCCAGCTGCGCGCGCTGCCCGTCTTCGGCCGCATGTGCGACCATGCTCGGAAACGTCCGCGTCTCGGCTACGCGCAGGCCGCGCGCGCGCGCTTGGTCGGCAACTTCGGCTGGCCAGGGGTGGTCGGCGTTGAGCAGCAGGTCGGCACCGAGCAACTGGTGTGACTCGCGCGTCAACGCCTGGCGCACTCGATCGGCAAAGAATCCGACCGCGGCGAGCGCGGCAACCGCCACCGTCAAGGCGGCAAGCAGCAAATGCAGTTCGCCCGCCCGCGCATCGCGGCGCAGCATTCTCCAGGAGAGACACAGCACGCACATTCCGCTACCACCTTCGACCGATCGTCAAGCCTGAGCTTAAAGCAAAATTGCCCCGCCGGGGTTCCGTGTTGGGCTGCCGGCTGGCACAATTCGCCTGACCGCCCCGCCCGCCTGCCGCCCGGCAGGCGGGCAGCCAACGCCCGCCACGCGCCGAGGAAGCCCATCGCATGAAGATTGCCAGTTGGAACGTCAACTCGCTGAAGGTTCGTCTGCCGCAATTGCTCGACTGGCTCGCCGCCTGGCAGCCGGACATCGTCTGCCTGCAGGAAACCAAACTGGAGGATCATGCCTTTCCACAGGCTGCCCTGCAGGCGGCCGGCTACTTCTCGCTATTCGCCGGACAGAAGACGTACAACGGTGTCGCCTTGCTCAGCCGCGAGCCGGCGTGCGAGGTGGTCATCGGCAACCCGCTCTACCCGGACGAACAGCAGCGACTGCTGGCGGCCAGCGTCGGCGGAGTGCGCGCCGTCTGCGTCTACGTTCCGAATGGCCAGGCCGTCGGCAGCGACAAATACGATTACAAGCTGGCCTGGCTCTCGGCCCTGCGCGAGTGGCTGGCTGGCCAGATCGCCGAGCACCCGCGTCTGTTCGTTGCCGGCGACTTCAACATTGCTCCGGAAGACCGCGACGTACACGATCCGGCCGCCTGGTCCGGCCAGATTCTCTGCTCCGCCGCCGAACGTCAGGCTTTCGGCGGACTCCTCGGCCTCGGCCTGCGCGACAGCTTCCGCCTTTTCGAGCAAGCGCCGAAAAGCTTCTCCTGGTGGGATTACCGGATGCTCGGTTTTCAGAAGAACCTGGGGCTGCGTATCGACCACATTCTGCTCAGCGAAGCGCTCGCCGGGCAATGCACCGCCGCCGAAATCGCGCGCGCGTTGCGCAAGCTCGAACGGCCTTCCGACCATGCGCCGGTCACCGCCGAATTGAGCGCTTGATGGAAGCGAGCGGAAGCGAGCTCGCCGAGCGCCTCGTCGCGCTCTATCCGGTATTGCGCTGCCTGTCGACGCGGGTGCTGACCGAACTGTGCCAGACGGCCAGGCGGGTGCAGCTTGCGCCGGGCACCGCGGTCTTTGACGAAAGGCAGAGCTGCCCTGGCTTTCCACTCATTCTTGCCGGCACGATCAAGGTCGTGAAAAGCACCGCGACGGGCCGCGAGATGCTGCTCTACCGCGTCGAGCCAGGCGACTCATGCATCATCACTTCGAGCTGCCTGCTCGGCCACAGTCGCTACTCGGCACGCGGCATCGCCGAACTGCCGCTGACCTTGCTCGTACTGCCGCCGTCGCTCTTTGAACAGTTGATCGCCGAGCAGCCGCTGTTTCGCGACTTCGTTTTCCATCTTTTCGCCGAACGGATCGCCGAGTTGATGCAACTCGTCGAGGAAGTGGCCTTTCATCGCCTCGACCAGCGGCTGGCCAAGCTGCTGCTGGCGCGCGGCGAGACCGTGCGCGCAACGCATCAGGCGCTCGCCGACGAACTCGGCAGCGTGCGCGAAATCGTCAGCCGCCTGCTCAAGGGTCTTGCCGGACAGGGCCTGGTTGTTCTCGGGCGCGAGCAGATCAGCATTGTCGATCGCGATGGTTTGCGCCAGCTTGCCGACGGCGGACGATGACCGGACGAGGCGCACGGCCTCTGTGACCGCAGTTACAGACTCACCGCCTGACACCGCCTAAGCTGCCGGCCTGCCCTGTCAATTCTTACGGAGAACCGCATGAAAACCAACGTCGGTGGAATCGATAAAATCCTGCGTATCGTCGTCGGCATCGCTCTGATCGCCATGGCCGCCCTCGGCGTGGTCGGCGCCTGGGGCTGGATCGGCGTCGTACCCCTGCTGACCGGCCTGCTCGGAACCTGCCCGGCGTATTCGCTGCTTGGCGTCAACACCTGCCCGATGCAGAAAAGCGACTGACGCCTTTCTTCCCCTGCCTGGCCGTTGGCCAGGCAGGCCAAACTCTTCTGGCCGTTGGCCAGGCAGGCCAAACTCTTCTGGCCGTTGGCCAGGCAGGCCAGCCAGGCGTCCTCGCCTATCGCGGCAGACTATTGGTCAGGCGAACGTAGTCGGCGACCGCCAGTTCCTCGGCCCGCGCCAACGGCGAAATGCCGGCGGCAACGAGCTGATCCGCACTCGCCAGACCTGCAAGACTGTTGCGCAGCATCTTGCGTCGCTGACCAAAGGCAAGCGCCACGACGCGGGCAAGAAGATCCTCGTCATGCGCCGTCAAACTGCTCGCCGGCCGCGGCAGCAGCCGGATGACGGCCGAGCGCACCTGCGGTGGCGGAGCGAAAGCCGCCGGCGGCACCTCGAACAGAGACTCGACGGCAAAGCGATATTGCAGCATCACCGATAGCCGGCCGAAGCTGCGGCTGCCCGGCGCCGCGACAATGCGCTCGACGACTTCCTTCTGCAGCATGAAATGCAGATCGCGCAAACAGTGCGCTGCGCCCGCCAGGTGAAAAAGCAAAGGCGTCGAAATGTTGTACGGCAGGTTGCCGACAAGACGCAGAGCGCCACCGAGCGTTTCCGCCAGGCGGGCAAAATCGAAGATCAGCGCGTCGCCCGAGTGTATCGTCAGACGCTCGGCGGGACACTTCCGCTGCAGCTCGGCGACCAGATCGCGGTCGATTTCGATCACCTGCAGGTGGTCGACGCGCGCACAGAGCGGAACGGTCAGCGCGCCCAGCCCAGGGCCGATCTCGACCAGCAACTCGTCGCGTGCCACCGCCAGGTTTTCGATGATCTGCGCAATGACCTGGCGATCGACCAGAAAATGCTGGCCGAAGCGCTTGCGTGCGCGGTGCTGCCGCATCGCCGCCGGCTTCGTCAGCCGCCGGCGCGGGCGACCATCTCGATCGCCTGTTCGACGGCTGCGAACAGGCTCCCCGGGTCGGCTCGACCGCTGCCCGCCAACTCGAGCGCCGTCCCGTGATCGACCGAGGTACGGATGATCGGCAGACCGAGCGTGACGTTGATTCCGTGCCCGAAACTGGCGTACTTGAGCGCCGTCAGCCCCTGGTCGTGATACATGGCGAGCACGCAGTCGCCCTGCGCCAGCACCGGCGCCGAGAACATCGTGTCGGCCGGCAGCGGTCCGATCAGCTTCATCCCTTCGCCGGCACGCAGTCTGTCCAGCACCGGCGCGATCACCTCGATTTCTTCGCGCCCCAGGTAACCGCCTTCACCAGCGTGCGGATTGAGGCCGGCGACCAGGATGCGCGGTCGCGCGAGGCCGTACTTGCGCCTCATCTCGCTGTGCAGGATGCGCAGGGTTTCCTCGACGGCCAGTGCGGTGACCGCGGCGGGAACGTCTTTCAGCGGCAGATGCGTGGTCACCAGCGCGACGCGCAGTCCGCCGCCCGTCAGCATCATGACGACTCGCCTGGTTCCGGTGCGCTCGGCGAGGTACTCGGTATGCCCGGAGAAGGCGATGCCGGCGTCGTTGATCACCGCTTTATGCACCGGCGCGGTGACCATCGCCGCGAACTCTCCGGTCAGGCAGCCACTCAGCGCACGGTCGAGCAGCGCCAGGACGTGTGGCGAATTGGCCGGATCGAGACGTCCGGCGACGACCGGTGCCGCCAGCGGCAGATGGATGACATCGAGCGTGTCGGCGGCCGGTGGCACGCCCGGCTGCCAGTCGCGCATCCGGACCTCGAGCGCCAGCGCCGCAGCACGTTCAACCAGCAGGTCGCGATCAGAGAGAACGACCAGGCGCGCCGAAAGGTCGCCAGCGCGTAGCCATTCGGGCAGCCGGAGGACGATGTCCGGACCGACCCCGGCCGGTTCGCCGACAGTAATCGCGATGACCGGCAGCGGCAGGGCGTTCGCCACGCTCAACGCTCGACCAGGCGGAGTTCGACGTAGGCGCGATCGCGCGCCTGCCGCAGCCAGTCCTGATACGCTTCGTCGCGCTTGCGTTCGCGCAACACCTGGCGCGCAGCGGCGCGCCGGCGGTCGCTCGACACGTCCTGCAGACGGCGTTCGATCACTTCGATCAGATGGAATCCGAACGGCGACTGGATCGGTGTGCTGACCTGACCGGGCGCCAGCGCGTTCATCGCACGTTCGAACTCGGGAACCGTGTCGCCCGGATAGATCCAGCCCAGATCGCCGCCCTTGGCTGCCGACCCGTCCTGCGAGAACAGCTTGGCAAGCTGGGCGAAACTCTCGCCGTGGCGGATGCGCTCGGCGAGCGCTTCCAGCTTGTGGCGCGCTTCGTTCTCGGAAACGACTTCGTTGACCTTGATCAGGATGTGCCGGGCGTGCGTCTGCTGAACCGCCGGCAGCGCGCCGCCGCCGCGTTTGGCGAGCAGCTTGATCAGATGAAAGCCGTTCGAGCTGCGCAGAACCGGTGTCACCTCGCCGACGTTGAGCTTGGCGCTGGCCTCGGCAAACATCGAGGGCAGGCGTTCGCTCGGCCGCCAACCGAGGTTGCCGCCTTGCAGGCCGTCCGGAGCGTCCGAATACGCCGCCGCCAGTTGCGCGAAGTCTTCGCCCTTGTGCAGGCGGTCGAGAATCTGCTCGGCCTTGGCGCGCAATTTCTGGATCTGCTCGGGGCTCGCCGACTCGGGTGCGCGCAGCAGAATATGCGCCAACTGGTATTCCTCGCTCGCGCCGCCGGCCGCCGCGTTCGCCAGATAGTGGTCAATCTCACTCTCGGAAACGAAAATCCTCGCCTCAACCTCGCGTTCGCGCAAGCGGGCGATCATCATTTCACCGCGGATGTCTTCGCGGAAACTCGCGTAGGCGATGCCGTCCTTTTCCAGCGCGGCGCGAAACTGCGCCGGTGAAAGCTTGTTGTTTGCCGCAATCCGCTGCAGCGCCTGTTCGAGTTGCGCGTCGTCCACCCGCAGACCCGTCTCCCGCGCCAGTTGCAGCTGCACCCGATCGATCACCATGCGCTCGAGCATCTGAGCCTCGAGCACATCGCGTGCGGGCAGCGCGACGCCCTGCTTCTGCAGTTGCGCAGTAGCCGCCTCGAGGCGAGCGTGCAACTCGTTCAGCGTGATCACTTCGTCGTTGACCACCGCGACGATGCGGTCGACGGCAACCGGTTCGCGGCCCGGCCGGGCCGCCATCTGGGCCATCGCCACGCCCACCAGGCAAAGCGACAGCAGCATGCTGCGCATCAGGAGCCAGATCATCAATTCACCTGCTTGCTGTACTTGCTATTCATTCCACGCGCGCTCGTCGAGCGACGGGTTGGCGATCCCATAGCCCGGGATGCGCCGCTGCAGCAGCATCAGCGGATTCGCTCCCAGACGCGAGAAGTCGCTCAGTTCGAGTTGCAGATAGGCACGCGTCGAGACATGCGACTCGCTGGTCACGACGCGCTGGCCGACAGCACGCAGCACCCAGCAGCCGGCGTTGTATTCGACACCACCGATGATCTCGATCGGCTGATTCTGCAGGAACGAGTAGTTGTAGCGACCAACCAGCTGCCAACGACTGGTCAGCGGCCACTGACCGGAAATGTCGATCTGCTTGATCGGCGTCACCGCATTGCGGTTATAACTGTACGCCGCGTTGAGCACCTTGCCCGCCTCCGGCAGGTAGCGCGCACCGAAGGAATAGCGCTGGAACTGCTGATCGCCGGTGTCGTACTGCAACGTGGCATCTGCGTAAACGTGCGGCAGCACCTGGCCGGTGAACGCCGCGAGAAGGTCCGACTTCTTCCATTTCCGGGTCGCCGCTCCGGGTTGCAAAGCCACCTTGTCGTCCGAGAAATACAGGCGCTGACCAAGCATCGCGCGCATGATCTCGGCGCCGCTTGCCGGATCGATCAGGCGCGAAGTTGCCGCGGCGGTCAACTGATTCGCGTTGTTGATCCGGTCCCAACCGGAAAACTGGTTGTCGGCAAAGATCTGGGCAAAATTGAAGTCGGCCAGCGCGGTGTCGAAGATCGGGATTTCGTCCTGATTCCGGTAGGGAATGTTCAGGTAGAAGAGGCGTGGTTCAAGTGTCTGAGTGTACTCGCGTCCGAACCAGTGGCTGGCGCGCTCGAAAGTCATCCCGGAATCGACGCTGAAAATCGGCAGGCTGCGGTTGATCGACGAGGGCGCGGTGACTGCGGTCGCCGGTTGCGACAGTGAATAGTGCGTGATATTCACCCCGAGACGCGGCGTGACGTACCAGCCGGGAGTAACGTAGGGCAGTGAAACCTGCGGCTGGAGGACGATGCGTTGCCCGGTCACCCGGTTCGCTTCCGGACTGGTGAAGTTGCTGTACTGCCCGAAGAAGGCGCTGTCGGTCAGATAGAGGTCGGGCTGGCGCGCGTTGACGACGATCTGCGGCAGTAGCCGATACGGCTGGCTGACCGGGTTGCGCGGATCGGGCTGCAGCGTCTGGAAGGTCTGCAGCATGCCGCTGACGTTCCACCAACCGCCGCCGCCATAGCTGATCTGCCCCTGCTGCAGGAGCTGGGTGCTTGCCGTGCTGGCGATCTGGCTCGACAGGTCGGTGTAATAGTAGTCGTCGGAAACCCGGTTGAAATTGAGCGATCCGGTCAAGCCGCCGGCTGTCGTCTGCGTATGTGTCAGCGACAAGCCCCAACGGTCGAGATCGCGCACGCGATCGTTCGGCAGCATCTCGACGCGCGCCTTGCTGAAATACGAGCCGCCGTAAGCGGCGTTCATGTAACGCAGGTCAGTGGCAAGCTGGACGCCGCGCTTGGTGAGAATGCGTGGCTCGAACGTCGCGTCCATGTTCGGCGCGATGTTCCAGTAATACGGCAGGGTAAACTCGACGCCGCTCTCCGTGCTCGAACCGTAGGTCGGCGTCAGGAAGCCCGACTTGCGCTCGTTGTTCAGCGAAAACGAAACCCAGGGAGAGTAGAGAATCGGCACGCCCATGAAACGGATCGTCGCGTCGCTGCCGGTCGCCACGTCCTCGTCGTAATCAAGCTGCAGTTCGCGCGCGCTGACCATCCAGTCGTCGTTGCCCGGCTTGCACGTGGTGTAGGTGGCCGAAGTCAGGCGCACCTGGTTCTCACCCTCGAGGTCTATCCGCTGCGCCTCGCCGCGTCCCTCGGTAAGCTCCTTGACCGGCTTCCTGGGTCCCTTCACCTTGGTCTGGCCGGGTTTCAGATCAACCAGGCGCGGCGCAGCAAAACCGCTGGAAAAATCGCCCGGCGCCGGCCCTGCCGGCAGCTTTTCGGCAGCCGCACCACCGGCCGCCGACTTTTCGGGGCTCGCCTGGCGACGCAGGAAGTACGACGCATTGTCGGCAAAGCCCACCTGATCTTCGACCTTGAGGCGCATCTTCGGCGCCGAAATCACGTCCTCGTCGATCTGCAAACGGGCGTTGCCGAGCGCTTCGACTTCGTCCTCTACCGGCCAGTAGGTCAGCCGATCAGCGGTCAGCACAGTGCCCAGCTTGCGCAACTCGGCGTCGTCCTCGGCGAGCAGTTCGCGGTCGGTGACGCCGCTGATGCGCTGTGCGCTGAGAAACGCCGGGCGCGGCTCGCTGCTCTCCTTCGGCGGGGCGACCAGCGCTTTCGCCAAGCGCAACTGGAGTGGCGTCGTCGCCACCTCGGGCGTCCCGGCGACTGCCGCCGGCAGCGCGTCGCCAGGCGGCGCAACGGCCGGCGTCTGGGCGGACGACTGTACCGGCGGCGACTGCACGGCCGGCGCCACCGCCGCCCTCGCCTGGCCGGCGCTGCCCGGCGTTTCGCCAGCACGCGCCGCCGCCCGCTCTCCACTTGGCGGCAAGGGGCGGGCCTCCGTCGGCGAGAGGTCAACGGGCCGGGTCTGCGCAGCCGAGCGCTCGCTCGGTCGCGCTGCCGGTGCCGCCGAGACGGGCGGCAAACCGAGCAGCGCCGGATCGACGCGGAAGGGCGGCTGATTGCCCTGCGCGTCGGCCGGCGCAGAAAACCCGGCGGCCAGACCACCGGCGAGGCCACAGCAGAAGAGCACCGGCAAAGGCCGGGGCCGAGAAGGAAGCGTCATTGCGAATGGGTCAGTAACGAAGGCGACGTTTGCCGACGCCGCGCCTGCCAGCGGGCCGGATGATAAAATCGGGGCATTCTAGCATCATCACCCGAGGAGGAGCGGCATGCCGCGCAAAGCCCTGCTGGAGAACTGGGTCAATCAGCTTTTCGCGGAAGACTTTCCGGCCGGCTCGCTGCAGCTCGAAACAGCCTCGGCCGACGCCAGTTTCCGGCGCTACTTTCGCCTCGTTCTGCCCGACGGAACGAGCCGCATCGTGATGGATGCGCCACCCGACAAAGAAGACTGTCGGCCTTTCCTGGCCATCGCCCGGATGTTTCGCACGGCCGGCGTGCATGTACCGGAAGTCCTCGCGCACGACCTCGAGCAAGGCTTTCTCCTCCTTTCCGACCTTGGTCGGGTCACCTACCTGCAGGCGCTTGGCGACCGGCGAGCAGCTCCCGGGCTCTATGACGATGCCAATCAGGCGCTGATCGCCATCCAGACCTCAGGCCGCCCGAACGTCCTCCCCGCCTACGACCGCAGCCTGCTGGCGCGCGAGCTGGCGCTCTTTCCCGATTGGTACGTGCAACGCCACCTCGGCCGCAGCCTCGACGAGCGGCAGACGCTCGCCTTGCAGAGCGTATTCACCGCGCTGCTGGAGAACAACCTGCGCCAACCGCAGGTCCATGTTCATCGCGACTATCATTCACGCAACCTGATGGTCGTCGGGGACGCGCCGCGCAGCTTTCCCACCAACCCGGGAATCCTCGATTTTCAGGACGCCGTGTTCGGGCCCTTGACCTACGACCTCGTCTCGCTCTATCGCGACGCCTACATCGACTGGCCGGAAGACCTCGAACTCGATTTCGTCATCCGCTATTGGGAAGCGGCACGCCGCGCCGGGCTGCCGGTACACGCCGATTTCGAGGCGTTCTATCGCGACTACGAATGGATGGGCGCGCAGCGGCAACTGAAGGTGCTCGGCATCTTCGCCCGCCTCTGGCATCGCGACGGCAAGGACGACTATCTGAAGGACATGCCGCGCGTCATGCACTATCTGCGCCGCACCTGTCAGCGCTACCGCGAGTTGGCGCCACTCGCCAGACTCCTCGATGCGCTCGACGCGCAACCCGGCGAAGTCGCTTACACCTTCTGATGATGAAAGCAATGATCCTCGCCGCTGGCCGCGGCGAACGCCTGCGACCGCTCACCGACCAGACGCCCAAGCCACTCCTGCAGGTCGGCGGCAAGGCGCTGATCGTCTGGCATCTCGAACGTCTGGCCGCCGCCGGCTGGCGCGAAGTGGTGATCAATCACGCCCATCTCGGGCGGCAGATCGAGACGGCACTCGGCGATGGCAGCGCCTTCGGTCTGCGCATCGCCTATTCGCCGGAACCGGCGGGCGCGCTGGAGACCGCCGGGGGCATTGCGACGGCGCTGCCGCTGCTCGCCGACCAGCCCTTTCTGGTCATCAATGGCGACGTCTGGTGCGACTGGGATTTCGCCCAGGCAACGCGTTGCGCCACTGCCCTGGGCGAGCGTCTCGCGTACCTGGTTCTAGTCGATAACCCGGGGCACCACGCCGGCGGCGACTTTACACTGCGCGGCGACGTGGTCTGCGCGGCCGACGAGCGCCACCCGGCAACGCTCACCTACGCCGGTATCGCCGTCTTCCGGCCGGAGTTCTTCGCTCGGCTGCCGCGCGGCACGCACATGAAGCTGCGTCCGCTGCTCGACGACGGCATCCGCCGCGGACTGATCGCCGGCGAACGCTACGGCGGCCGCTGGGTCGATGTGGGAACGATCGAGCGCCTGCAGCGCCTCGATGATGACTTGACACGCACGACATGAAGCACGCTCCCTACTCCGAACGCCGTCAGCGCGTCTGCGCACGCCTGGGCGACGGCGTGGCGATCATCCCGACCGCGCCCGAGCGCCTGCGCAACCGCGACGCCCACTATCCCTACCGCTTCGACAGCTACTTCTGGTACCTGAGCGGCTTCCCGGAACCGGAAGCCGTGCTCGTCCTGGTCGGTGGCAGCGAGGCGAGATCGATCCTCTTCTGTCGCGAGAAGAACGAAGAACGCGAGATCTGGGATGGCTTCCGCTACGGCCCGGCCAGCGCGGCGCAGGCTTTCGGCTTTGCGGAAGCCTGGCCGATCAGCGAGCTCGCCAGTCGACTGCCACAGTTGCTCGCCAAGCGCAGCACGCTCTGGCATTCGCTCGGACACGACGCCGAGTGGGACAGGCGAATCGGCGAGGTCCTCGCTGGCTTGCGCGCCGATAGCCGCAACGGCCAGCAAGCGCCGGGAGAGATTCGCGACCTGCACGGTCTGCTCGACGAAATGCGGCTGTGCAAGGACAGCCATGAACTCGACTGCATGCAGCGCGCCGCCGACATCGCTGCTGCCGGGCACACGCGCGCCATGCGCGCCTGCCGGCCGGGCATCGCCGAGTACGAACTGGAAGCCGAGCTGAGTTATGAATTTCGTCGGCGCGGCGCCAGCGGTCACGCTTACACGCCGATCGTCGCCGGCGGAGTCAATGCCTGCATCCTCCATTACGTCGCCAACGACAAGCTGCTCTCCGGGCACTCGCTGGTCCTGATCGACGCCGGCTGCGAAATCGAAGGCTACGCGTCCGACATCAC
>NZ_JAVMKF010000314.1:0-11800 GCF_031732815.1 Accumulibacter sp.
ACAGCGCCAAGGACAAGATGCGCGGCAAGGATCGCGCGATCCTGAACGACAACCTCGGCGACGGCTTCTACGACTTCCTGCTGGCGGCGCTGGCGCCGACCATCGCGCACTGCCGGGGCGGCATCTACGTGGCGATGTCGTCCAGTGAACTGGATGTGCTGCAGGCAGCGTTCCGTGCCGCCGGTGGAAAGTGGTCGACATTCATCATCTGGGCCAAGAACACCTTCACGCTGGGCCGGGCCGACTACCAGCGCCAGTACGAGCCAATCCTGTACGGATGGCCCGAGGGCGCGCAGCGTCACTGGTGCGGCGACCGCGACCAGGGCGACGTCTGGAACATCAAGAAGCCGCAGAAGAACGACCTGCATCCGACGATGAAGCCGGTGGAGTTGGTTGAGCGCGCGATCCGCAATTCGAGCCGACCCGGCAACGTGGTGCTCGATCCGTTCGGCGGTTCCGGTACGACGCTGATCGCCGCCGAGAAGTCAGGGCGACTGGCTCGACTGGTTGAACTCGACCCCAAGTACGTGGACGTGATCGTGCGCCGCTGGCAGGAATGGACTGGCAAGCAAGCCACCCGTGAGTCGGATGGCGCGCTGTTCGATGATCAGGCGGCGAGCGACTCCTCGGCGATCTCGCAGTGAATCACAAAGCCCGTCAGGTAAGGCAGGCCGCGCGGGATGCCGTACCGCTTGCTGGTCTGGCGGCCAATCGTCCAGCCCATCCACTGTTGGGTGGCGGCGGTGACCGCGTCCGCCAGGGTCTGGCCCCGGTACAGCCCGTTTTGCACATCGTCGGCAAAGTGGCGTCCGTGGCGGCTGTCGAGGAAGACTCGGACTGATTCGAGGGGTTGGCTGGTGGCGTCCGAGATGGCGGTCATCGCCAGGGGCCACGCGGTGCTGGCGTGCTCGTTCATCGTGCCCCAGAAGCCCCAGGCTTCGTTCTGGGTGGCGGGGATCTGTTGGTTGGTGTTCATCTCTGGCTCCTTTTGGTTGATCGTTGCGACACCCGTAGTAACGCGCTGTTCGATTGAGAAGCCAAGCTATTCTTGGCTTCTTTCTCAATCTATTTCGATCACCCAAGACGGGCCACGTACCGGGCGTAGTCGCCGCCCTCTGGATTCACGTAAAGGTAGGGGCGACCCGGTGCAGTGACCTCGACGCAAAGATAGCCGTCGCCGGTGCCGCCACCTTTGCCACGCAGCCAGTCGCGCGATACCAACAGGCTGCGGGCAAAGGCATCGAACTCGTCGACGGTGAGTTCCTTCGTCTCGGTGGCGTAGACCTTGGTCTGACCCTGGCCACCAACTTCGTCCAAGTCGGCAGGCTTGCGGGCAAACGGCAATCGGACGCTCAACTCCTCGACCTGCAAGGTGGTGTCGCCAAACTGAAGGGTGCGAGGCGTGCGTTCGATGGTGATGGTCATGGTGCTCATGGATGTTCTCCTGGGTGTTGGCGTGGCGATCAGGCTTCTGCGGCGATCCGGTAGACCCGCTCGCCACCTTGGGCCTTGTCCGAGACGATGGTCAGGCCGAGCTTCTTCTTGAAGGCCCCGGCAAAGGTGCCGCGCACCGTGTGCGCCTGCCAGCCGGTGGTCTCGCAGATCTGCTGCACCGTTGCCCCTTCGGGGCGCTGCAGCATCTGGATCACGGTGGCCTGCTTGCTGTTCTCGCGGGTGCGAGGTTTGGCGGCCGCCTTTTCTTGCGCCCAGGTGGCCTCGGCTGCCGTCACGGCTGCGTCGAGTTCGGAGTCTGCGGTCACTGGCGCAGGCGCTGGCCGGGCGCACCCCATCGCGTCGTAGCCCTCGGCGGCAACGAACCAGTGGGTGCCGTCGGAGGTGATCAGGGCGCGGTTGAACAGGCCGTCGAGCACCTTCTTGCGTGCGCCGCCTTTGATGTTGTCGGGGAACCAGTCGATCTTGCCGTCGGTGTGTTCGAGGGCGTAGGCCAGGATCGCGTGCTGGGCCGGGGTCAGTTGGGTTGTGGTCATTTGCTTCTCCTTCGGAGGGGTTGATGGGATGACGTGATGAACGCGCTGTTCGGGAGTGAAGCCAAGCGCTTTCTGCTTGGCTTCGCAGGTTCTTGATCAGTTGTTGGCCTTGTCCGACTTCGCCGCCTTGCGGCCCTGCTCGACGCCTGCGTTGAACGCGGCCTCCAGGGCATCGCGCAGGCACCAGACCGCCACATCGTGGAAGTCGAGGCTGTCCGACTTGCGGGTTTCCAGGGTTTCGATGCCCAGCTTGCTTTGCGCGATCTGGGTCAGGAGTTGTTCGAGCTTGCTCATTGCTGCGTCCTTTGATGGTGTTGATGACGTCCGTATGAACGCGCTGTTCCAGAGAGAAGCCAAGCTGATTTCGAGTGAATGACGAACAAATGATTGAAGGGGCAACCGGTTCTCAAAATGGGCATTTCGATTCGCGCTTACGCCCGTCACCGTGGTGTGACCGACACCGCTGTTCACAAGGCAATTCGCGCAGGTCGGATCACGCCGGAGGCTGACGGCACCATTGATGCCGACCGTGCTGATCGCGAGTGGGCTCGCAACTCCGATGTGCCGAAGACCGGTACGCGGGCCAAGGCTGCAAAGGTCGCCGTGCCGGAGGGTGGTGGCGACGGGCCTGCAGGCCTACCTGCTGGCGGTGCGTCGCTGCTTCAGGCGCGCACGGTCAACGAAGTCGTCAAGGCGCAGACGAACAAGGTGCGTCTGGCCCGACTGAAGGGCGAGTTGGTGGATCGGCCGCAGGCCATCGCCCACGTTTTCAAGCTGGCGCGCTCCGAACGCGATGCGTGGCTGAACTGGCCCGCGCGCATCTCGGCGCAGATGGCGGCCAAGCTCAATATCGATCCGCACACGATGCACGTCGCCCTGGAGGCGGCGGTACGTGAGCACCTGCAGGAACTGGGCGAGATGCGCCCTCGGGTTGATTGACGATGGAGATGGAATACGAAGGCGCGGCCGAAATCGAGCGCGCTTGGCGCGAAGGGCTGACTCCCGACCCGCTGCTCACGGTGTCCGAATGGTCGGATCGCCACCGGATGCTCTCTAGCAAGGCGTCTGCCGAGCCGGGGCGCTGGCGCACCAGTCGCACGCCGTACCTGAAGGCGATCATGGACTGCCTGTCGCCGACCTCGCCGGTCGAGCGCGTGGTGTTCATGAAGGCAGCCCAGCTCGGCGCGACCGAGATGGGATCGAACTGGATCGGCTACGTGATCCACCACGCGCCGGGCCCGATGATGGCGGTCTGGCCGACGGTGGAGATGGCCAAGCGCAACTCCAAGCAACGGATCGACCCGTTGATCGAAGAGTCCGCTGCCCTGGTGGAACTGATCGCCCCGGCGCGTTCGCGCGACTCGGGCAACACCATCCTGGCCAAGGAGTTTCGGGGCGGTGTGCTGGTGATGACCGGGGCCAACAGCGCTGTCGGACTGCGCTCGATGCCGGTGCGGTATCTGTTCCTCGACGAGGTCGACGGCTATCCGCTGGACGTCGAGGGTGAAGGTGATGCGATCTCGCTGGCCGAGGCGCGCACGCGAACCTTCGCTCGGCGCAAGATCTTCATCGTTTCAACCCCGACGATCTCGGGGGCGAGCGCCATCGAGCGGGAGTACGAAGCCAGTGATCAGCGTCGCTACTTCGTGCCGTGCCCGCATTGCTCGCATCGCCAATGGCTCCGCTTCGAGCAGTTGCGATGGGAGAAGGGGCAACCAGACACGGCGGCGTACATCTGCGAGTCCTGCGATGAGCCGATTGCCGAGCACCACAAGACCTGGATGCTGGAGCACGGTGAGTGGCGCGCGATGATCAGCGACGGCTCGGGCAAGACAGCGGGGTTTCACCTGTCGTCGCTTTACAGCCCGGTTGGCTGGCGCGGTTGGCGCGACATTGCCGCCGCCTGGGAAAGCTCCGTCAACAAGGAATCGGGGTCGGCGGCAGCCATCAAGACCTTCAAGAACACCGAATTGGGTGAAACCTGGGTCGAGGAAGGCGAAGCGCCCGACTGGCAACGGCTGGTCGAACGCCGCGAGGACTACCGGGTCGGCACGGTGCCACCGGGCGGATTGCTCCTGGTGGGCGCTGCCGACGTGCAGAAGGATCGCATCGAGGCGTCCATCTGGGCTTTCGGGCGTAGCAAGGAGTCCTGGCTGGTCGAACACCGCGTGCTGATGGGCGACACCGCCCGCGATACGGTGTGGAAGCGACTCGCCGAATTGCTTGCCGAAAACTGGACACACGCCTCGGGCGCGGCGATGCCGCTGGCCCGGTTCGCCCTGGACACCGGCTTTGCGACGCAGGAGGCCTACGCCTTCGTGCGGGCCTGCCGTGACCCGCGCGTGATGCCGGTCAAGGGGGTGCCGCGCGGCGCGGCCCTGATCGGCACGCCGACGGCCATCGATGTTTCGCAGGGCGGCAAGAAGCTGCGCCGGGGCATCAAGGTGTTCACGGTGGCGGTCGGTATCGCCAAGCTGGAGTTCTACAACAACCTGCGCAAGGGCGCGGACGTCAGCGAGGACGGCGTGACCACCGTCTACCCGACGGGGTTCGTCCACCTGCCCAAGATCGACGCCGAGTTCATCCAGCAGCTCTGCGCCGAACAGTTGATTACCCGCCGCGACCGCAACGGCTTCCCGGTGCGCGAGTGGCAAAAGATGCGCGAGCGCAATGAAGCGCTCGACTGCTACGTGTACGCCCGCGCGGCCGCATCGGCGGCGGGCCTGGATCGCTTCGAGGAACGCCACTGGCGCGAACTGGAGCGCCAACTCGGGATGGAACGGCCACCGGATGAGCCGCCCCCGATTCAAGCGTTCGACCCAGACGAGGCCACCCAACGCGGTGGCCTCTCTGTTTCTGCAACCCCACCACGTCGGCGCGTCATCAAGAGCCGCTGGTTGTCCTGATTTTCAGAGGAGTTTTCATGAGTCTTGCCACTCGTATCGAGAGCCTGGTCATCCGGGTCGCCCAGGAGTTCAACGACGTCCGGGCGACGGCAGGCAATCTCGCTGGCCTGTCCACCACCGACAAGTCGAGTCTGGTCGCGGCGATCAACGAGCTGAAGGCGGCGGTGCTGTCCGCCACCGCCATCGACGACAACCAGATCGCCACCTCCAGCACCTACTCGTCGAACAAGATCGTGTCGCTGCTCGACGCGCTCAAGGCTGACATTTTGGGTGGCGCGGACGCCGCCTACGACACCCTGGTGGAAATCCAGCAGTTGCTGCAGAACGGCACCACGGGACTGGATGCGCTTCTGGCCGCAGTCAATCTGCGCGTGCGTTTCGACGCGGCGCAGACCTTGACGGTGGCCGAGCAACTGCAGGCCCGTACCAACATCGGTGCGGTGGCGGCCAGCGATGTCGGCAACACCGACACCGACTTCGTCGTGATATTCGACGGGGCGCTGGCCTGATGAGTCTCGCGTCCAGCATCGCCGCGCTGGCGGCGCGCATCGGCTTCGAGGTCAAGACCAAGATCGACGCCACACATCCCGGCCTTGCCCGGGTGTGGGTGAGCTTCGGCTACGTCAGCGGTCAGGTCGTCATCGCTAGCGCGCACAACGTCGCCAGCGTCGTGCGCACGGCGGCGGGCCGGTACCGCGTGCATTTCGCCGTAGCGATGCCGGATGCGAACTACTGCTGGACGGCGCTCGCCCGCAGCAGCACCAACACCGGCCAGCAGCGCATAGCAATCGTGCGCGCCAGCTCCGACCTCAAGACGGCCCAGTACGTCGACATCTCCTGCGCGACGGCTGCGACGGCATTTGACGATTCCTCTGAAATCAACCTCGTGGTGTACCGCTGATGGCCTACACAGAATCCCAACTCCAGGCACTGGAGACCGCGCTCGCCAAGGGCGAACGCCGCGTCAGCTTCGGCGACAAGACGGTCGAGTACCGCTCGATCGAGGAACTGACCGTGGCCATCCGTGAGGTCAAACGCGGTCTGGCACAGCAAGCTGCTGAAACCGGCCTGTGGCCGGGTGCCCCTCGCCAGATCCGGGTCACTACGGCCAAGGGGTTCTGATGGCTTGGTACTCCAAATTCCGAACCCTGTTTGGCCAGCCACCGATCCACGATGCGGCAGGTCGTGGTCGCCGCTCGCTGGCATGGATGCCCGGCAACCCCGGAGCGGTGGCCGCACTACTGGCCACCAGCAGCGACCTGCGTATCAAGAGCCGCGACCTGGTGCGACGCAATGCCTGGGCCCAGTCGGGCATCGAGGCCTTCGTTGCCAATGCAGTCGGCACCGGCATCAAGCCACAAAGCCTGGCCAGCGACGAGCGCTTCAAAACTGAGGTGCAGGCACTGTGGCGTGATTGGACTGCAGAGGCCGATGCCGCCGGTCAGACCGACTTCTACGGTCTGCAAGCGCTGGCATGTCGGGCCATGCTCGAAGGGGGCGAATGCTTTATTCGTTTGCGTCCCCGCCGGCCAGAGGATGGTCTGGTTGTGCCGCTGCAACTGCAATTGCTCGAGGCAGAGCACCTGCCGATCAATCTCAACACTGAATTGCCGTCTGGCAACGTGGTGCGTGCCGGTATCGAGTTCGACAGTCTGGGGCGGCGCGTCGCCTATCACCTCTACAAATCCCATCCTGAAGACGGGCGGCTGGCGCCGATGTCCGGCCAGGGGGGCTTGGATACCGTGCGCATCGACGCCAAAGAGATCATCCATCTCTATCGCGTACTGCGCCCAGGCCAGATCCGGGGGGAACCTTGGCTGTCGCGCGCCCTGGTCAAACTCAACGAACTCGACCAGTACGACGACGCAGAACTGGTCCGCAAAAAAACCGCAGCCATGTTCGCCGGGTTCGTCACGCGCCAGAACCCCGAGGACAACCTGATGGGCGAAGGCGCGGCCGACGCCAACGGGATCGCCTTGGCCGGTTTGGAGCCGGGCACGCTGCAGATCCTGGAGCCAGGGGAGGACATCAAGTTCTCCGACCCCGCCGATGTGGGTGGGTCGTACTCCGATTTCCTGCGCAACCAGTTCCGGGCGGTCGCGGCTGCGATCGGCGTGACCTATGAGCAACTCACCGGGGATTTGACTGGGGTGAACTACTCCAGCATCCGGGCCGGTCTGCTCGAGTTCCGGCGCCGTTGCGAGATGGTCCAGCACAGCGTTCTGGTGCACCAGCTGTGTCGTCCGGTCTGGGCTGCCTGGCTCAAGCAGGCGGTGCTAGCCGGCGCCATCGAAGCACCTGGATTTGCCCGAGGTGGAGCGGCTAAGCGGCGCCAGTACCTGCAGGTCAAGTGGATTCCGCAGGGCTGGCAATGGGTCGACCCAGAAAAAGAGTTCAAGGCCATGTTGCTTGCCATCCGTGCGGGCTTGATGAGCCGCTCGGAAGCCATCTCGGCGTTTGGCTATGACGCCGAGGACGTAGACCGCGAGATAGCGGCTGACAACCAGCGTGCCGACGACCTGGGACTGATCTTCGATTCCGACCCACGTCGCACATCCAAGGATGGCGGTAGTGCAGAGCCGAACAAAAACGCTGCACCGATTGATCCAGTGACAAGCGCACCTCCTGTCTGAAGGACACCCATGACATTGCTACCCCATTTGGCGGCGCGCCTATTCGGTGTGCCGCTGGCGATCCATCGCCCAAAACTTGACGTGATCCTGGCTGTACTCGGGCCCAGGGTCGGATTAGCCGATCTCGCTGCACCCGCAGGATTCTCTCCGCCAGCCCGTGATGCGCCGGCTCAAACACCCAAGATCGCAGTCATTCCGATTCACGGCACCTTGGTGCGCCGTACCGTAGGACTGGAAGCCGAGTCCGGCCTGACCAGCTATGCCGGCCTTGCCGCTCAATTGGATGCGGCACTGGCCAGTCCAGAGGTTGCGGCCATCCTGCTCGACATCGATTCGCCGGGTGGCGAGTCCGGTGGCGTGTTCGATCTGGCCGACCGCATTCGTGCAGCAAGCCAGATCAAGCCCGTCTGGGCCGTGGCCAACGACATGGCCTTCTCGGCGGCCTACGCACTGGCATCTGCTGCCAGCAAGGTCTTCGTCTCGCGCACTGGCGGTGTTGGCTCGATTGGCGTCATTGCCATGCACGTCGACCAGTCCGAGAAGGATGTGCAGGACGGCGTTCGCTACACCGCCGTGTTTGCTGGTGATCGCAAGAACGATCTCAACCCGCACGAGCCGATTTCCAGCGAAGCCCACGCCTTCCTCAAAGCCGAGGTCAATCGCATCTACGGCCTGTTCGTCGAAACGGTGGCCCGCAATCGGGGCATCGACCCATCCACGGTCCGCGACACCGAGGCCGGTCTTTTCTTCGGGCAAGCCGCCGTGGCGATCGGGCTGGCGGATGCCATCGGCACCTTCGACGACGCCCTGGCGCAACTCCTCGAATCTGTTTCCTCACTCCCGAATCTGGACACCTCACAGCCGGGCCATCCGGCCCGGGTGAGCCACTCGGGTTCTTCCCGCAACCTCCAGATGGAGTCTTTTATGAATGATCGAACCGACCCCGCTGCTCCTGATCGGCTTGCTACTGATCCTGTTGTCAGTCCTCCTCAACCGGCAGCCACCACGGCAATGACCGTGGCTGATGCCGTGGAAATCGCCCAGACCTGCACGCTGGCCGGGCGAACCGACCTGATCGCGGGCTTCCTTGAAGCCCAAACAGCCCCGGCCCAAGTGCGTAACCAGTTGCTCGCGGCGCAGGCCGACGCTTCGCCCGAGATCGTCAGTCGCATCGACCCGCAAGCCGCCGTGGCTGCTGCCAACGCAGGCAATCCGGCATCACCCCACAACCCCCTGGTCCAGGCCGTGAAGAGCCGCCTCGGATCTCAATGAATCTGAATGGAGCCTGAAATGCCCGCATTGCAAGAACCTCTCAACCTTGGCGATCTCCTCAAGTACGAGGCGCCCAATCTGTACTCACGTGATCGCGTGACCGTCGCCGCCGGTCAAACACTGCCCCTGGGAACCGTCCTCGGCATGGTGACCGCAACGGGGAAGGTCAAGCAGATCGACCCGTCCGCCACCGATGGCAGTCAGTACGCCGCAGGCGTCTTGATGCAAGACGCTGATGCCCACCTGGCAGATCGAAACGACGGCCTGATGGTGGCGCGTCACGCCATCGTTGCCGATCACGCGCTCCAGTGGCCCGCTGGCATCGCTGCAGAAGAGCAGCAAGCCGCCATCCTCCAACTCAAAGCACTGGGTGTCCTGGTGCGCACCGGCGCTTAAAGCCAGGGAGATCCATCATGCAAAACCCTTTCCACAACCCTGCGTTCTCGATGGCATCCATGACGGCGGCCATCAATCTCATTCCCAATCGCTACGGCCGCATGGAGGAGATCAAGCTCTTTCCCGCGAAACCCGTGCGGACCCGTCAAATCGTGGTCGAAGAGCAGAACGGTGTGCTCAATCTGCTGCCGTCCATGCCGCCCGGGTCCCCCGGTACGGTGGGCACGCGTGCCAAGCGCAAAGTCCGTTCCTTTGTGATTCCTCACATCCCGCACGACGATGTGGTGTTGCCCGAGGAAGTCCAGGGGCTGCGCGCCTTCGGCTCCGAAACCGAGATGGAATCGCTGGCCGGCGTCATGGCACGCCATCTGGAGACCATGCGCAACAAGCACGCGATCACCCTGGAGCACTTGCGCATGGGGGCGCTCAAAGGTGTGATCCTGGACGCCGATGGTTCGGTGATTTACGACCTCTACGACGAGTTTGATATCACGCCGGCGACGGTGAATTTCGAACTGGGCAACGCCAATACCCAGGTCAAGAAAAAGTGTGCCGAGGTGCTGCGCCACCTGGAGGACAACCTCAAGGGCGAGTACATGACCGGCATCCATGTGCTGTGTTCCCCCGAGTTCTTCGATGCGCTCACGGGCCATGCCAAGGTCGAACAAGCCTTCACCAACTGGCAGCAGGGTGTTGTGCTGATCAATGACATGCGCGCTGGCTTCACCTTTGGAGGCGTCACCTTCGAGGAATATCGTGGCCAGGCCACCGATGCCAGTGGCACCAGCCGGCGCTTCATCGCTGCCGGTGAAGCCCACGCATTCCCGCTGGGCACCATCGACACCTTCGGCACCTACTTCGCGCCAGCCGACTTCAACGAGACGGCCAACACGCTGGGCCAGCCGCTGTACGCCAAGCAGGAGCCGCGCAAGTTCGACCGGGGCACCGATCTCCATACCCAGTCCAACCCGCTGCCGATGTGCCATCGACCGGGCGTGCTGGTCAAGCTGACGATGGCTTGATCATGGCGCTCATCGAAAACCTCTTTGAGGCGGCCGCCCACGCCGGGTTTCTGAAACCCTGCGTCTGGCGGCCCAGCGATGGTTCACCCGAGCAGGCCCATGCGGTGGGATTCGCTGCTCCCGACGAAACCCTGCTCGATGGTCTGACGCTCAGCACAGAGTACGTGATGTCTTACCCCGCCAGCGTCTTGGTGGGGTTGGCAGCGCGCGAGACCGTCGAAATCGATGGTCAGTTGTTTCAGGTGCGTGACATTCGAGCCGTGGGCGATGGCTCGGAGCTGCGCGCCAAACTCAGCAGGATCTGACCCATGGCCGGAAATTCGATCCGCGAGCGGATTCTGCTGGCGGTGATGGCCGCTGTGCGGCCGTCCGTCGAAGCATTGGGTGCCACCTTGCACCGTTCGCCCACGGTGGCCATTAGCCGGGATCAATGTCCGGCACTAGTGGTGTTTCCCGAGACTGAAACCATCACCGAACGTGCCAACGATCGCGTCACCCGCGAGCTGACGGTTCGACTGGTTGCTCTGGCGCGAAACGTCGCGCCGACGACACCGGAAACCGAAGCCGATCGCCTTCTTACCGCTGCCCATCTCGCCTTGTTGTCGGATGGAACGGTGGGTGGTTTAGCGCTCGGCGTCAGGGAACAGGAGTGCGAATGGGAGGTTGATGACGCCGACGCCGTGGCGGTGGCCTTGCCGGCGCGGTATCGCATCACCTACCGCACGCTCGCCAACGACATCTCCATCCAAGGATGACCCTATGCCCCGCCTCGTTTTGAACCGCCCGCATACCCATGCGGGCAAGACCCATGCTGCAGGCGATGTTCTCGACGTTGATGCCGACATCGCCGAATGGCTGTTGGCCAACGACATCGCTATGCCCGAACCAAAACCGACCCGAGTGGAGGCTGAAACCTCCCTCGTTCAACGCAAGGAACCCAAATCATGAGCACCTACGCTTCATTCCAAGGCCGCGTCTTTCTCGGCAAACGTAACACGGCTGGCTTGCCGATCGAAGTCCGCTCGCCAGGCAACGTAGCCGAACTCAAACTGTCTCTCAAAACCGATGTGCTGGAGCACTACGAGAGCCAGACCGGTCAGCGTTCGCTGGACCACCGCATGGTCAAACAGAAGTCGGCCACGGTGAACCTGACCATCGAGGAGTTCACCAAAGAAAACCTCGCTCTGGCCCTTTACGGCAACCATGTCGTCGGCACGCCGGGTACGGTGACCGCCGAACCTATTGGTGGCGCCACCCCGACCCCGGGCGACCGCTACTTCCTGGCCCACCCCAAGGTGTCGAGCCTGGTGGTCACGGATTCAGCAGGCACGCCGGCCACACTGACCGCCGGCACGCACTACACCGCCGATCTGGACTTTGGTGCCGTCCAATTTCTGGACACCACCGGACTGACCGCACCGTTCAAGGCCAGCTATGCCTATGGCATCGCCACCGAGATCGGCATCTTCACCCAGGCGCTGCCTGAGCGTTACCTGCGCTTGGAGGGCATCAACACGGCGCAGGGCAACGCCAAGGTGCTGGTCGAGTTGTACCGTGTGGCCTTCGATCCTCTGAAGGAAATC
>NZ_JAVMKF010000315.1:0-11791 GCF_031732815.1 Accumulibacter sp.
TACAGTCTGATCCCGTTGACCACTTGGGTATCCCTCCACTGGAATCTGCGATTATGGCGCACAAGCAGACGTCTGTCAAACGGTATTGTAATCCGCCAAATATTATAGAACAGCAGCCGCCGACTTGGTGTGCTTCTTCCGTGAAACTGCCCCCCAGCCGCGATTGACGGCACCCGAACGAGCCACCTATACTGCCGTCCTCGCCGTACTGTTGCCGGAACTCGCTTGGCGTCCCTGCCCAGGGCTGGGTGCCACCACGTCAGCGCAGCGTACGCTTGGCCAAGCGACGGGTCAGGCTGCAGCAACGGCTGCTCTTTCCCGGTAAGAGGAAGCCCATGACGAGAATTCCGATTTGCGGCAAGACTCCGAAAGGCGTCGAGGAAATCGAAAAGCGCACCCAGCGGCTATCGGTGCGCGCTCGCCGGGTTCTGATCCTGATCGACGGCAAGCGTGACCAGACAGCGCTCGCCGAGTTGGTACCGGGAGAAGCGCTAGGCGAGATCTGCCGCCAGTTGCTTGATGAGGGTTTCATCGCTCCCGTGCTCAACCAGGGCAGCGAAGGAGCCGCCGCTTCGCCGAAACCGGAAGATGTTCCGGCCGCAGCTATCCGACCACAGCTCCCGGCAGTAGAACTGCAGCGCCTGAATATGGCGCGCAACTTCATGACGAACACCTTGGCGACCTTCGTCGGCCATGCGGCTTCCAGCCTGATCAACCATGTCGAGGCAGCGCACGACCTGGCGCACCTGCGCACGCTGGCCAAGCCGTGGCGCGAAGCGATCGCGCTTTCTGCCGACGGCCGCACACAACTCGCCGACCTGGCCAGTCGGCTGGCCGTCATCGACGAGAATTTCCTCGCAGTCTTTGCCGACGACGAGGTCATCGCCGACGAGACGGCACATCAGGCGCCGCCGCCACGTAGTATGCCGCCCATACCCGACGATGCGGCGGAACGAGTAGCGATGGCCCGGAACTTCATGACCAATACGCTCGACACGTTTGTCGGACTTGCCGCTTCGAGTCTCATTTCGCGTATCGAGAACTGCCCGGATGCGGATAGCCTGCGGCAACTGTTCGGTGACTGGCGCGACGCGATCGCGCTCAGCGCGGATGGCCGCAAGCGCCTGAGCGAACTCGACGCGCAACTCGCCGCCCTCCTCTGCTGAGGGCCGGCGCGTCGTTCGCGCCGGCCGCGTCCGACACCTGGCAAGTAGTTCAGAAACGCGACGGGCGCTGACCCCGCGCCACGCACAAGAAAACGCAGGTGGCACGTTGGTCAAGCGCCCAGTCTAGCGACCGCGGCTGTGCGTTGCCGACCACTGGCGAACGCGACAGCCGCGGCTGCTCAGCCGCAGCAAGCGGCCCGCCGCTCAGGCACCGCGCTCGCGCATCCAGTTGGCAACCGTCGGGGCCAGCACTTTCTGCGCCAAGCCACCAGTGTAGATGCCGATGTGCCCGGTGTTGATGGCAAACTCGGTGTAGTCCTTGCTGCCCACATGCTTGCCGAGGGCAACCGTGCAGGGTGGCGGGACGATGTGGTCCTTCTCAGCAAAGATGTTGAGAATCGGGATCTTTAGCTCCTGCAGATCCACCTTGCGCCCACCGACTTCCAGCGTTCCCTTGACCAGTTTGTTCCCTTTCAGGAAGTCGCGGATGAACTCCCTGAACGTCTGTCCGACTGCATCCGGACCGCCAAAGAGCCATTTTTCCATGCGCAGGAAGTTCAACAGCGCCGGCCGGTCATCCAGGATGTCGATCACATCGGCGTACTTGCCGAAGTTCAGGATGAACGGCGACGCCATCAGGAACGAAACATTGAGCACGTCTGCCGGAACGTTGCCGTGCACCGCAACCATCTTGTCGACATCGGCATCCGCACCCATGGTAAACATCAGCCCTTCGTGCGGCTTGTGGTTGGCGCGATAGGCGTCAAAATCGATCGGCGAGACGGTCAGCGTCAAGTGGCTGATCTTGTCCTGATGCAGCGTCGAATACGTGGTTGAAATTGTGCCGCCCTGGCAAATGCCGAAGAGCGCGATCTTGTCCACGCCATGGTAGTGCCGGATGAAGTCGACGTGCTCGTCGAGGTAGCCGTTGATGTAGTCGTCCACGGTGCGGTGCTTGTCAACCGGGCGCGGATAACCCCAGTCGTTCAGGTAAACATCGATCCCCTGGTTAAGCAGGTTGCGCACCACCGAGCGATCCGGTTGCAGGTCGGCAACTTCGTAGCCGTTGATCAGCGGAGGTACGATGAGGAGTGGCGTCTTGATGATCTTCGACTTTTCGACGGTCGGGTGATAGTGGTAAACGCGGATCCCGTCCTGCTCGAAAATGACATCCTTCGGCGTACTGCCGATATCGACGTCTTCGTCGGTGAGACTGCTCAACAGGTCCACACCCTTGGTCAGCTTCGCATTCAGCGCCGCAGCTTCGGCGGCAAGATCGGCGGGGAGAATCTGGATTGGAAATGTCATCATGGGTATCACCCTCCTAATAGTCTAATGGCTTGCCAGCGCGGTCATCGCGGTACAGGAGCACGCTGCTCACTCACTCTTGGCCCGAGTCGCGGCTGCCTTGCGCGGCGCAGCGCCCGCCTTTGCGTGGGCTGGCGGAGCCAGTTCCCTCTTGAGCGCCCTGATTTCCATTTTCATGTCGTGCATTACCTTGTACGCCTGGTCGATCTCGCTGCGCGTCGGAATATCGAGGTTACGCAGAACATCTTCGACCAGTGCACGCTGCTTCAACTTGAAGTCCTGCTGCGCCTTGGTAAACTCGTTCTGGACGTCAAGGAATTCCTGCGAGTTGAAGGTGACGAGCAAGGACGCATCGGCCGTGCGATACCAGAGGCGCATCAGGTCGCGCACAGCGGTAATTTTTTCCCCTTTGGCAGCTACTTTGCCCAGTTCTTCGACAGTGGCTTCGACCGCTTTGGCGAGCGCTTCGGCAAAAGCCGTATGAAACTTCAGGCTGCTCTTGCGCAGATCGACCGCCGCGTCGACCAGGCGCATTATCTTGGCGTTCTTTTCGCGCGACACGCCGAAGTGCGGAATCTCGCCGACACCGGCCAGTGCGCTGGCGTCGCTTTCCATGGCCAGCAGGCGGCTCAGCCCGGCTGTTCCACCAAGCATCGCTTCGCCCATGTGGCCGGCGGAGGCCGCCTCGATCAGGAAGGACATCCATGGCCCAACTGCGTTCGGCAGGTCCTTGGTCATCGTGTTGCCCAGGCTGCCCAGGTGAGCGCCCATACCCAGGCTGCGCTGCAGCATGGCGGTCGATTCCTTCGCCCAACTGTCGGCGAACGCCTTGAGATCCGGACGCCAGTCTTTGTTGGCCTCAAGATTCGGCGCAACAACCTTCATCGAACGGAAAAAGAAATCCATCACGCGATTCATCGCGCCCTGACTGCTCGTGATCCGGTCCATCAGCGTACGCGCGGCTTCGTTCGTACCCTTGGTGATGGTTTCCATGCCTTTGCGGGCAGCTTCGACGGGCCCCTCGTTGCCCCCTGGGAGATTCTGCAGCATGGCGGACCAATCGCCCCACATGCGCTTCTGCATTTCAGCCCAAGCGTTGACGACGCCGCTCAGTTGCTCGTTCGGATTCTTGTTTTCCACTCCTTCGATCTCCTTTCAGTGTATCGGACACGCCAACCGTGATGGCCGGCGGATGCCCATCGGTAGACTGAGTGCTTTACAGACTACAACTAGACAGCGGCCGTCCGAAGACGGCCGCACCGAACAGATACCCTGCTCCCTGGCCGCTCAGGCCAGGGCGACAACCGCATCTGCCTTGTGTTTTGCCTCACCCTGCTCGTTGGCGCAGAGCAGTTCAAGACGGACACACTTTTCCCCGTTCCGTTCCAGCTTTTCGACCACCTTCCCGGTACACACGAGTCGCTCGCCGACCCAGGTGATGGCACTGAAACGGACCCCGAAGCTGCGGATGCACGCTTGCGGCACCCACTGCGTCAACACTCGCCCGAGGTACGCCATCCCCAGCATGCCATGGGCAAAAACGTCCGGCGCGATCTTCTGCGAGCGGACAAAGTCCTGGTCAAGGTGCAGCGGATGGTGGTCACCCGAACCCGTCGCGTATAAGGCAAGCGTCAGGCGAGACACCGGGTCCGTTGTCATCGAGGGGATTTCGTCGCCCACGTTGAGCGCGTCAAAACTTGGCATTGTCATCAGTTTCCCCTATTCCCGAATCACCATAACGCTGTGTACGTCGCAGACCAGTTCACCCTGGCGACGCACTTTGACATCCTTGACGACGAACTGCAGGGCGCCGTTCTTCTTGTCGTAAATGTCGGTGATTTCTGCGTCGAAATCGAGCCTTTCGCCCGAGTAGACCGGCTTATGGTAGATGAACGACTGCTCGCCGTGCAACATCTTGCCGAGATTGCAGCCCATCGTTTCCAGGTAGTCGAAGGGACGCTCCTTGTCCATGTCCATGCAGAAAAAGAACGTCGGCGGGACAAGCACCCCCGGCAGCCCAGCCTGACTGGCCGCAGCTTCGTCAAAATAGATCGGGTTCGTCTCGCCGATGGCCTTGGCGAACCACTTCAGTTGCCACGCCGTCGGGGTCACCGAGTGTGGCGGCACCTTCATGCCAATGTGCTTCTTGTCAATCAACATCCGATTCACTCCTTGCCCGCCCCGGGAAAGGGGCGGGACGGCTCGTTGGCGACTCGATCAGAGAACTTCGATGGCGATCGCGGTGGCTTCACCACCGCCAGCGCAGAGTCCGGCAATACCGCGCTGCAGACCACGCGCCTTCAGCGCGTAGAGCAAGGTGACCAGGATGCGAGAACCCGTGGCGCCAATCGGGTGACCGAGCGCGCACGCACCACCGTTGACGTTCACCTTGTCGGCTGCCAGGTTCAGGTCGCGCATCGAGGCCATGGTCACCGCGGCAAACGCTTCGTTGATCTCCCACAGATCGACGTCGGCCGCCTGCCAGCCGGCCTTTGCGAGCAGCTTTTTGAAAGCAAAGACCGGCGCCGTCGTAAACCAGGCCGGCTCGTGGGCGAAAGTCGAGTGGCCGACGATGCGCGCCAAGGGGCTCAGGCCCGCTCGCTTCGCATCCGACTCGCGCATCAGAACAAAAGCCGCAGCACCGTCCGAAATCGACGACGAATTGGCCGGCGTCACCGCGCCGTCCCGCTTGAACGCCGGCTTCAGCTTGGCAATCTTCGAGATATCGCACTTCATTGGCGTCTCGTCGAGCGCGATGATCTCTTCGCCCTTACGCGTGGTGAGTGTCACCGGTGCAATCTCAGCCGCAAAGACGCCGGCGGTAACCGCCTGCTGCGCACGCGTCACCGACTGTATGGCAAAGGCGTCCATTTCCTCACGCGTAAAACCGTACTTCTCGACGCACAGTTCGGCGAAGGCGCCCATCAGCTTGCCCTGCTCGTAGGCGTCCTCGAGACCGTCGAGGAACATGTGGTCGAACAGTTGTCCGTGGCCAAGCCGGTAACCACTGCGCGCGCTGGTCAGCACGTGCGGCGCATTGGTCATCGACTCCATGCCGCCGGCCACGGCGACATTGATCGAACCGGCGAGCAACTGGTCGTGCGCCAGCATCACCGTCTTCTGCGCCGAGCTGCACATCTTGGTCAGCGTCGTGCACGGGACGGACTTCGGCAGCCCCGCCCCAAGCACGGCTTGCCGGGCCGGCGCCTGCCGCAGTCCGGCCATCAGACAGCACCCCATCAGCGCCTCATCAATGTCTTCTGCCTTGACACCCGACTGGGCAACAGCTGCCTTGATCGCCACGGCGGCCAGTTGCGGGGCGGTCAATCCGGCGAACTGACCCTGGAAGGCACCCACCGGCGTCCGCTTGGCACCTACGATAACAACTGCTTCACTCATACCAAACTCCTGAATTCTAGAGGGATTTCAACTCACTGCCGGGGCGCGCCCCGGGGACCCGCAGCGCCTTACTTGGCGGCCATCCGGATGGCACCATCGAGACGGATGACTTCGCCGTTCAGGTAGCCGTTTTCGCAGATGTGGCGAACCAGCGCCGCATACTCGGCCGGCTTGCCGAGACGCGAGGGGAAGGGCACCATCTTGCCGAGCGAGTCCTGCGCCGCTTGCGGCAGACCCTTGAGCATCGGCGTTTCGAAAATGCCGGGTGCAATCGTCACCACACGGATCCCATGTGCCGCAAGTTCGCGCGCCACCGGCAAGGTAAGGCCGATGACACCGGCTTTCGACGAGGCATAGGCCGCCTGCCCGATCTGACCATCGTAGCCAGCCACCGACGCGGTATTCACGATGACGCCGCGTTCACCCCCCTCGTTCGGCTCGTTCCGGCTCATCGCTTCGGCGGCCAGACGAATCATGTTGAAAGTGCCAACCAGGTTGATGTTGACGACGCGGGCAAAGGTCGCCAGGTCGTGCGGGCCGTCCCGACCCAGAACCTTCTTCGGCGGGGCAACCCCGGCGCAGTTGACCAGACCATGCAGGGCGCCAAAGGTGCTCACCGCCAGTTCGATCGCCGCGCGAGCACTCGCTTCGTCGGTCACGTCCGTCTTTGCGAAGCGTGCATTCGCGCCCAACTGTGCGGCCTGCGCCTCGCCTGCAGCGGCATCGACGTCGACGATGACGACTTTGCCGCCGGCACCGACCAAGCCGCTTGCCGTCTCCGCGCCCAGACCCGACCCTGCTCCTGTTACCACAAAGACACTGCCGTTGATTTGCATGTTAACCCCCAAAAAATATCGCGACACCACCCGATGCCGCGTTTTTGACCCGTGCGGCGTCGATCGTCGATGACCAGCGCCACCCGTGGAAATTCTGCCGTCCTCTTCGCCCGAAGAGGCACCCAGCGCCCCGCTGGGCGGACCCGCCGAATGCTGTTGCGCAACACGGCGGCCGCCGCGCCGGCCATCCGGCCGGAAAACGCGGCGCGCGCGCTCCGAATGTGGCCACCTCTGCTCCTGGCAGCGCGCATTGCCGGCATTGTCGAATGCGGAGCAGGTTTGAGTCAAGCCTCCGACGCAATGCAGCAGGAGCGCTCGTTCGCCTGGTCGCCAGCGTGCGCCTGTTGCAGCGCGCAAGCCACCCGACTCCCAGCTGCGACTCCCAGCTGCGACGCCCGACCGGCGCCAGTACCTACTGTTGTTGACCTGGATCAGCCGGCTGCCCGCGCAATGCCGTAGGATGGGCGCATGCCCCGGGGCGTCGTTGCGCCCTGAGGCTCAGCGAACGCCGCTGCGCTTCGCCTGCCAGCAAACGCACAGCGGCGTTGCGCCGAAACCTGGCGCCAGCCTGCACTGGCCCGACCCACAAAGGCAGAAGGAGAACATGCCATGGCCGATACCCCAACAGATTCGACGCAGACGACCGCCACAGCGGCAGTCGAAGCGACAACCGATGGTGCGCCAAAGAAACGGCGTGCCCGCGCCGCCAACCCCAGCGCGACGCCACGCCGCCGGAAAGCGGCTGTCGCGCCCACCGGCGACTTGGCGTCCTCGGGCGAAAACGCGGCGCCTGCCGCGCCAGCGGCAGTACAGCCGCCGTCCGCAGGCGGCAGCGTCGCCAGCCCTCCGCCCGCCAGCGCTGAGCCAGCCGCCAGGCCGAGCGAAACCGGCGCACCCGCCGCTACCGCCGGCAAGGCTGGCGCGCAGTTCTCGCGCCGCCTTGGCGACCGTCATTTGCTCGACTCGGACGCGCTCGAGAACATCGACCGAATGACCAATATCGCACTCGGGCAACTGAGTGGTGGTGTTTCGCCCGCTTCCCTGGCAATGGCTTACCTCGACTGGCTGGTGCACCTCTCCGCCTCACCCGGCAAGCAGTTTCAGCTCGGCGCCAAGGCGGCGCGCAAGGCGCTGCGCCTGGCCAGCTATGCGCTGAATTCGGCGATGACCGGCAGCGCCGAGGACTGCATCAAGCCGCTGCCCGGCGACCACCGTTTCGATCACCCGGGCTGGCAGCAGTTTCCGTTCAACGTGATCTACCAGGGCTTCCTGCTCAATCAGCAATGGTGGCACAACGCGACGACCGGAATCCGCGGCGTGTCCAAGCACAGCGAGGCGGCCGTGTGGTTCATCGCCAAGCAGATCCTCGACATGATGGCGCCAGCCAACATGCCGGCCATGAACCCGGAAATCGTCGAAGCGACGATCAAGGAAAGGGGCGCCAACCTGACGCGCGGTGCGCAACACTACGCCGAGGATTTCCGCCGCTCGCTACGCGACGAAAAGCCAGCCGGTGTCGAGGCCTTTCAAGTTGGCAAGAACCTTGCGGTCACACCCGGTCAGGTCGTCTTCCGCAATCAACTGATCGAACTGATCCAGTACGCCCCGGCATCCGGCACTGTCCACCGTGAACCCGTGCTGATGCAGTCAGCATGGATGATGAAGTATTACATCCTCGACCTTTCGCCGCACAACTCGCTGGTCCGCTACCTCGTCGAGCGGGGCCACACGGTGTTCATGATCTCCTGGCTCAACCCCGGTCGCGAGCACCGCAACCTCGGCATGGAAGACTATCGCAAGGCGGGAACGCTGGCCGCGATCAATGCCATCTGGGAGATTCTGCCCGGCCGCAAGATCCATACGGTCGGCTATTGCCTGGGCGGCATCCTGCTCACCATCACCGCTGCCGCAATGGCCCGTGACGGCGACGACCGGCTGGCCAGCATGACCCTGTTCACCACGATGACCGACTTTACCGATGTCGGCGAGATCAACGTCTTCATGGACGCCAGCGAAGTCACCCTGCTCGAGGACATGATGTGGGAAAAGGGTTACCTCGGCCACAAGCAGGTATCAGGCGGCTTTCAGTTGCTCAAGTCGGCCGACCTGATCTGGTCCAAGATGGTGCGCGAGTACTATCTCGGGCATCGCGAACCGATGTTCGACCTCATGGCCTGGAACGCCGATGGAACGCGCATGCCCTACCGGCAGCATTCCGAGGTGCTGCGTCGGCTCTACGTGGATAACCAGCTCTTCCAGGGCAAGTACATGGTCGGCGGACGAGCGATCTCGATCAGCAACATACACTGCCCGATCTTCGCGGTTGCCGCCGCGGCTGACCACGTGGCGCCCTGGCGTTCGGTGTACAAGCTGCACCTGCAGAGCGACGCCGCCGAACTCACCTTCGTTCTCACCAGCGGCGGCCACAACGTCGGGATCATCAACGAACCCGGGCGGCCGCACCGTTCGTTCCAGATGAGCGTCTGCCGCGAGGGCGAGCGCTTCCTCGACGCCGAAACCTGGAAGGAAAAGACGCCGAGAACCGAGGGATCATGGTGGCCAACCTGGCAGCAGTGGCTCGTGCAGCATTCCACGGGGATGGAGGCGCCGCCGCCGATGGGCGCTCCCGACAAAGGCTTGGTGCCGCTTTGCGCAGCGCCCGGCACCTACGTCTTCCAGCAATAGGACTCGTCGCCAACGGCCGGCCGGATTAACCGGCCGCCGTCGGCGTCAAGCGTCACAGCGAACGGCACGCTGGCTCCGGCAGTTCGCCGGCGAGGCCGCGCCGCGCGCGCTCGAACAAGCAGACGGCCGCCGCTGCAGCAACATTGACCGACTCGCTGCCAGCCGCCATCGGTATGCGCAGGTGCAGACCACAGACGCGCGCAATACGCGGCCGCACACCCTGCCCTTCGCTACCGAAGACCCAGGCGATCGGCGGCACGAACTTCGTTTCGTACAGACTGTTCGGCGCATCGACACAAGTGGCCAGGACCTGCCCGCGGTACGCGGTCAGAAAGGCCGCCAGATCATCACGCTCATAGAGGTCGAGCTGGAAGTGCGCGCCCATCGCCGCCCGCAGCACCTTCGGCGACCAGACGCTTGCGCAATCGCGCGAGACGACGATTTGACGCACTCCGGCAGCCGCGGCACTGCGCAGGATCGAACCAACGTTGCCCGGGTCCTGTACGCCGTCGAGGACAACCGTTTCGGCCTCGCCTTCGGGCGCCTGACGAGCTGCCGGCTGGGCGACGACGGCCATGATGCCGCTCGGTGAGTCGACCAGCGCGAGATCGTCGAACAGGCCATCGGACAGCCGAGTGATCGCGGCTTGCCCAAGCTCGCTGGCCAGGTAAGCCGCGATTTCCGCCCGCGCCAGGCCGCTGTCGCTGACGATGATTTCTGCCGGCGGCCCGTAATGGCGACGGTAAGCGGTGATCAGGTGCATGCCGTCGAGCAGACAATGGCCGCTCGAACGCCTTTCGCGCACACTGCGCGCCAGCCGCTTGAGGCTCTTGAAATGCGGGTTGTCGGCGGCGGTAACGCGCCTCATCGCGTGCTCAGTCTGGCCACCGGCGCGAAGCTGCGGCGATGCTGCGGGCTTGGTCCATGCTCGCGCAAGGCGGCCAGATGCTGCGCTGTCGGATAGCCCTTATGGCGAGCGAAACCGTAGGCCGGAAAAGCCGCATGTAGTTCGCACATCAGCCGATCACGCAGCGTCTTGGCCAGTATCGACGCGGCGGCGATGCAAGCCAGCTTGCCGTCACCGCCGATCACTGCCTCGGCCGGGTAAGCCAGCGCCGGACAGCGATTGCCATCGACCAGGACAAGCGTGGGATGCAGGCGATACTGCTCGACCAGCGCCGAGAGCGCGCGCTGCATGGCGAGCAGGCTCGCCTGCAGAATGTTCAACTGGTCGATCTCGGCCGCGCTCGCCTGTCCGACCGCCCAGGCCAACGCCTGTTGACGGATGTCCTCGGCAAGCACGGTGCGCCTTGGCGCACTGAGTTTCTTCGAGTCGTCGATGCCGACAATCGGCGGCCGGCGCGCATCAAGCACGACGGCAGCGGCAACGACCGGGCCGGCCAGCGGCCCGCGCCCTGCTTCGTCGACACCGCAGACCAGGCCCTCAGGCGGCTGCAGCAACATTCCTGCGCACTTCCGTCGGCAGGCAGTCGACGACGGCAGCGGCGGCTTTCTCGGCGGCGTTCTGTCGCAACTGCAGGTGCATTTCACGAAAAACCTGGCCGATCCGCTGACGGCCGGCGCTGTCGGCGTAGAGATCGAGGAGCGCCGGCGCCAGCTTCTCCGGTCGGGCGTCGTCCTGAATGTACTCGGGAACGACAAAGCGGCCGGCAAGAACGTTGGGCAGTCCCACGTAGGGCAAATACGCCATCCGGCGCATCAAGCGATAGGACAGCGGCGCCATCTTATAGACGATGACCATTGCCCGTTTGAGCAGCGCCGCTTCCAGCGTTGCCGTGCCGCTCGCCACCAGGACCACATCGGCCGCCATCATCGCCTCATGCGCGTGCCCGAAAACCAGGCGAATCGGCAAGTTCCCGGCCTGGCAGCGCTGCAACGCTGCCTCGAACAGGACGCGCGTCTCGCGCGTTGCCAGCGGAACGAGAAAGAGCGCAGTCGGGAGTGCCTCATTGACCCGCCGTGCAGTCTCGATGAAGGTATCCGCCATGTAGTGCAGTTCCGACTGCCGACTGCCCGGAAGCAGCGCGAAAACGGCGTCGTCGGCGCCCAGACCAAGACGCGCGCGCGCCACGGCGCGGCCGTCGGCCAGCGGCAGCATGTCGGCCAACGGATGGCCAACGTAGCGTACCGTAATTCCCTTTCTCTCGTAAAAGGCCGCTTCGCACGGGAAAAGCGTCAGCACGCAGGCAACCGCTGCGCCGATCTTGTTGATTCGCCCGCCGCGCCAGGCCCAGATCGACGGGCTGACGTAGTGCACCGTGGCAATTCCCCGTCGCTTGAGCGCTTTCTCGACCGCCAGATTGAAGTCCGGCGCATCGACGCCGACAAAGACATCCGGCGGATCGGCCAGCAAGCGGCGCTTCAGCTCGCGCCGAA
>NZ_JAVMKF010000316.1:0-62196 GCF_031732815.1 Accumulibacter sp.
CCGCGCGGGCTCAATCATCTGCCCGACGACCTGTTGCAATTGGCCATCGAGGAACGCCGATGAGCCGTCGCCGCAACAGCCTCTTCCCCGGGGGCCTCTCCGACGAAGAGTCTTGAATGGGGCAGGACGTAACAACAAGATCAGCACCGGCGTTCTACGTGGTCATGTTGATCCCACTGTGGCGACGACGGGCGATATGATTAGGTCCCGGTCCAGGCATCAGCCGCCTCGCACAGCCCAAGCAACTCTTCGAAGCGCATTTCCTTCACCTGTCTGCCGAGCTCAGCGCCCAGTTCGGGATCGAGGGCGGCGACCTGTTCCGCCAGCTCGCCGCAACGCGCGCCGTCAAGGACCAGCAAGGCTTCGCGCAGGTGCGCGCGCAAGGCCGCAGGGAGCGCGCGCAGGCGCGCGGCGTCGAGCGCCGTGTGCAGTTCTGGCGCGAACCGCCCGGCATAGGCGAATTCGAGCTTCAGATGGCGGCCGATGAGCTCAAACAGATCGGCGTCGCGAATGGGCTTACGCAGAAACTCGTCGCAGCCGGCGGCCAGCACCTCATCGCGCTGTTCCTCGAAGGCACTGGCGGTGACCGCGATGATCGGCGTTCGGCAACCCGTTTCCTCGGCGCGGATGCACCGTGCTACTTCATAGCCGTCCATCTTGGGCATGCGCATGTCCAGCAGGATCAGATCGGGCTGCTCGTCGTGCCAGCGGGCCAGCGCTTGCTCGCCATCGGCTGCCTCGATCAGCGCGAAACCCAGCGGTTTGAGGTTCTTGATCAAGAGCTGGCGGTTGGTCTCGATGTCGTCGACGATCAGCACGCGATAGCGCGGCTGGCCGGGTTCGAGTCCGATCACCAGGCGCTGCGCCTTGGCTTGGCCAACGGCACCTTCCAGCACCTCGAAGCTCAGCTCGAAGCTGAAGCGGCTGCCTTGGCCGGGCGTACTTTGCACCGTGATATCGCCGCCCATCAACTGTACGTGCTGTCGGCTGATCGCCAGCCCCAGTCCGCTGCCTTCCTGGGAATTAACGCCGGCGAGCGCCTGCGAGAAGGGCTGGAACAACTTCGCCTGTTCCTCGGCGGCAATACCCGGCCCGGTATCAGTGACAGCAAAGCGCAGCCGACAGTGTCCGCCTTGCTCGGCGCGCAGGGTGTCCACGGTCAGCAGCACGCTGCCCTGCTGGGTGAATTTGACGGCGTTGCCCACCAGGTTGATCAAGACCTGGCGCAGCTTGGTGGCGTCGGCGCGCACGTGGCGCGGGGCATCCGCCCAATGCACCTGCAGCGACAGGTTCTTGCGAGTGGCGCGCTCGCGCAACAGCTGGCGGAGTTCGTCGAGCAGGGCGTGCAGGTCGCAGTCGGTGGGCTGACAGGTGGCGCGGCCGGACTCGATCTTGGAGATTTCCAGCACGTCGTTGATCAGCCCGAGCAGATGCTCGCCGCTGCGGTGTATGGTGGCGAGGTTCTCGGCCTGCTCAGCCGTCAGCCGGGCGCGGCCCGTGCGCGCTTCGCGCCGCATCAGGTCGGCGAAACCGAGAATGGCGTCAAGGGTGTGCGCAACTCGTGGCTCATGTTGGCCAGAAACGCCGACTTGGCGCGGTTGGCGGCTTCGGCTGCCATCTTTGCATCGAGAATGGCGTCCAGCGTGGCCTTGCGTTGCGTGATGTCGCGAAAGACGACGATCGCGCCGACCATGGCAAAACCTTGCTTGAGGGGGGTTGTCGAGTATTCGACAGGGATACTGGATCCGTCTTTGCGCCAGAAGACCTCGGAATCGACGGTGCGGGGTTGACCATCCTGAAAGGTCTGGTAGCTTGCACATTCGGACTCGGGGAACGGAGTTCCGTCAGCATACGAATGATGGGCGAGGTGGTGCATTTTCCGTCCCAGCATTTCCGCCTCGGCATATCCGAGGAGAGACGCAGCGGCGGGGTTGCTGAAGGTGATTTCGCCGTTGGCATTGGTCCCGATGATGCCGTCGCTGACGGAGGAGAGGATGAGCCGGTGTCGTGTTTCCGTGCTGCGAAGCTCTTCAGTGATGTGTTGGACTTTTTGCTCCGCAGAGTTCGCGTAGTCGAGCATGCCTTGAAAGTCGACAAGGTGAACGGGTTCATCCCCTTCGATCCAGGCGTCGTGCCCGGGCGGAAGCATGGAGACCTCCCCGGCTTTCACCACATGGCGGACGCCGTCCTGCTCGACAATCATGACGCCCGACATGTGGTATTGCAGGTGCGGGGCTTGGCACAGCTCGGTATGGACGATGGGCTTGACGGAGTCGGACCATCTCCATCCCGGTTCGAAGGTCGCGCGTCCGATGACAGTTCCTCCGACTTCAATGAGCTCGACGCGGCCTTTCGGGAAGGTGCGAACCTCGACCGGTTGGTTGAAACTCCTTACCTCGACCTTCTTCATGACTGCCAGTCCTTCTCTTATCACTTCGACGGCCGCCACACCAGACCGAGCTGGGTTGGGCGTCGGAGTCGTCGCTGTTCGCTTGTCATCCGATCGAACCGGCAGATCGTGGGCGGCAACAGATTGTGGAGACCGGTGGAACACCGTTGGCCCAGGCCGTACCCCTGGCCAGCCGTTACCTGTAGCCTGGGGGGCCCGATGGGAAGTCGAAACGCAGTCATTGGCCGAACTCCTCAATCAGCTTCAGCAGCAGTTTGATACGCATCGCCTGCTCTCGCTCCCGAGTTCAGGAAAGAGCGACATATTGGGCGACGAAAGCCTCGATTGTCAGGGCTTGCGCGGCAGCGCGCTGCATCGCCGATGCGGCGGCTTCGGCATGTACCTGGTCGAGCCTCAGCGGCCGTGAGGCGCTTGCTTTCTCAGCTTGCTTGAACCCTTGCACGGCGAGTTGCCTCATCGCCTCGCAATGCCTTGTCGATTCCCGCGTAATCGAAGTTATCGGCCTGCTTACGCAGGGCTTGAGCCAAGGTTGTATCCAGAGCTTCGATTTGTCTGATCAGGTCGTCAATGCGCGCGGTGTCCAGCGTCACCAGGGCGTCGGCCAGATCGCGCCGCAAGGCCTGCGGTAGCGCCGCCAAAGCCGCTTGAAGCAGCGCCGGTACTGTCGGGGTGGCAGGCGCGCCGTGCCCGGTCTCCCGGCGCCGGAAGCGCACGCCCAACAGGCGCTCCAGGCAGCCGAATATCTCCTCTGGGCGATATGGCTTGTGTACGACTTCGTCCATCCCCGCTTCGAGCATCTCACCGCGCTGCTCGGCGAACACCGAGGCGGTCAGGGCGACAATTCTGACCGCCTCGCCCCCCGCCAGCGCCCGAATCCGTCGTGTGGCTTCCAACCCGTCCAGCATCGGCATGCGGCGATCCATCCAGACGAAATGCGGATGCCAAGCCTGGTACTGCTCGATTCCCTCCACCCCGTTCGCTGCCGTCCGGACATGAAAGCCGGCACGCTCCAACAAACGTGCGAGTAGCAGGGTGTCTTCTGGCTGGTCCTCGACGATCAGAATCCGCCACCTCGGTTGGTCAGGGAGCAAGCCAAGCACCTCACCGGGCGATTCCTCGGTCCCCGCTAGCTCGCCGCCGTTCAGGATTTCTACCGGCAGGTCAATCCAGAACCGACTGCCGTGGCCCAGCTCGCTGACCACGCCGATCCGGCCCCCCATCAGTTCGACAAACTGCCGGCAGATCGCCAACCCCAAGCCAGTGCCTCTCCGGGCTGACATCTGGTGGCCCTGCACGAACGGCTCGAACACGCGTGCCTGGTCCTCCGCTGCAATACCTGGCCCGGTGTCTTCCACCTCGATCAATAGCCGGGGCTCGTCCGGGTCAACCCCGGCACCGAGCCGCAGGGTGACGTTCCCCCGCTCGGTGAACTTGATCGCGTTGCCAAGCAGGTTCACCAGCACTTGGCGCAACCGAATTTCGTCGCCCCGAATGTACCGCGGCGTCCGCGACGAGCGCTCCAAGCCCAGCGCCAAGCCTTTCTCGCGGGCGCGCTGGCCCATCATCAGCATGATGTCGTCCACGATCACGCCGAGGTCCAGCGGGGCCTTCTCCCACTGAATGCGCCCGGCCTCGATCTTGGCCATGTCCAGTATGTCGTTGATCAATCCCAGCAGGTGCGCACCACTGCGGTTGACGATGTCGAGGTGCTCCCGGTCGCGACCGAGCAGACTGGAGCCGCGCCGCATCAGTTCCGTGAAGCCCAATATCGCGTTTAATGGCGTGCGCAGCTCATGGCTCATATTGGCCAGGAACACCGATTTCGCCCGGTTGGCCGATTCCGCTTGCTCCTTGGCCGCCACCAGTTCCGCCGTGCGTTGCTCGACCAGGTCCTCCAGACGGTCCCGGTAGGCGAGCAATTCCGCTTCCGCTCGCTTGCGGTCGGTGATGTCATTGAAGATGGCCAGCGATTTGTCCCCGATCAAGGCGCTGATCACGTGTGCTATCCGCACCGCGCCGTCGCGGCAGGTGATATGGGCTTCGTTGAGAACGAAATCGGATCCCTTCTGCCTGGCGCTTTCCATGCCCAGGAGCCAGAGATCGAGCAACTCCTGGCGATAGACGGGATCAGGGTAGGCGCGCTGGAACCAGTCATTGACGTGCGGCAGTTCCTCGGGCTGATAGCCGAAAAGCTCGATGAACCGGGGGTTGAGATATTCGATGTTGCCCTCCGCACCGGCGACGCCGATCGCCATCGGCAAGGCTTCGATCATGCGGCGGAACTTCGCCTCGTTGTCGCGCAGCGCGTCCTCCATCTGCTTGCGCTCGGTGATGTCCCGGCCAACGCCAACAATGGCTACGACCTGGCCATTGTCGTCGAGCACCGACTGGTCGGCCCAGCCGAACCAGCGCCAGCCGGCCTGGGTCAGGGCGCGCTGTTCGTGATAATCCCGGTAGGGCGGCCGGAACAGATCCTCCATCGATTTGGCGGTCGACTCGCGGTCGTCCTCATGCACCAGTGGCATGAAAGTCCGACCCAGGAGCTCAGCCTCCGTCTTACCGAAAACGTGGCAGTAAGAAGGACTGACGAACAGAAAATGGTTTTCCGGATCGACCTTGACGATCAGATCGGTTTGATTATCGATCAGCAGCCGGTATTTCTCCTCGTTGGTTCGTCGAGCAGCTTCGCTCTGGATCTTCTCGGCAAGTTCGGCCTTGAGTTCGGCATTGGCCCGGATCAGATCGGCGGTGCGCTCGGCGACACGCTCTTCGAGCCGCTGGTTCAGTTCCAGCAAGGCGGTTTCGGCGCGTTGGCGTTCGGCGATTTCGGCTTGCAGCGCCCTGTTCTGGGCTTCGATGCGCGCCTGCAGGCGATGCAGTCGAAGTTGGGCGTCGATCCGCGCGAACACCTCCCCGGCCTGGTAGGGCTTGGTAATGAAATCCACGCCGCCCACGGCAAATGCCTCGATCTTGTTGGCCGTTTCGTTGGCGCCGCTGAGGAAGATCACCGGCACCCGGGCAGAGCGTTTGTCGGCCTTCAGACGGCGGCAGACCTCGTAACCGTCCATGCCCGGCATTTGCACATCCAGCAGCACCAGATCGGGCAGATCGATGGCAACGGCGGCCAAGGCGGATGGGCCGTCGAGCACCGGGCGAACCCCAAACCCCTGCTCCGACAACAGCCGCGCCAATAGCCGCAGACCGTCCTTGCTGTGGTCAACCGCCAGAATGCTGGCCAATGGTTGTGGGTGTGCTCCAGGCATCTCAAACGCTCCAGCGCTTTCACCAGCCCCAGGATGTGTATACCCAGTTTGGCTATTCTTATCTTTGTAATAGCCATTATCGGCGTTTAATCATCCGGTCGCAATTCCCTCAAGCTGGAACGACATGCCGCGCCTGGTGCACCAAGGCGCTCCCTACGAATGCCCATTCGAGGAGGGCCGCCCGGATCACGATGTCCGACTTGCGCAGAAGCGGGATTGGTTGCAGCCTGGTGTTGCGTCTTCCTCTCCCAGAGGGCTGAGGCGCTCGCTTATCCTGCCAACGGAGAGAACTTGAGAAGCAGCGCGTACTGAAGCGGGCTGAGACACTTGGGGAGCAGGGAGGGCTGGAGCAGCTTTGCTGTCGTGGGAAGCTTGACGAGCACCCGGAGAGCAAGGAGCCCATCTGGATGCGGCGAATTCCTGCGGCTCGCCGCGGGCTGGGGCCTTTCAGGGGTCCTGCACGCGGCGCTTGCGGTTTGCTGGCGAAAGCCGGCTTTCCGTGCTGTGCGGAGTGCCCATGAACGAAACCGATCTGCAAGTGCGGTTTTGCTGCTTTGTCCTGGCTCGGCTGATCAGCCAGCAACAGGAACCGCGGGGCGAGTTGCGGAGGACGCTGCGTCAGCTCGCGACTCGCGGCTTCGACGCTCTGATCCCCAACGGAGGACCGATCGCTGCCAGTCGCCACGCTTCGCCGCCGTCCAGACGCTGATTCTCGCCGCCGAGCGCGCCAACCTCCTGTTCGATTCGCCAGATCCAGCGCCTGCTCGAGGTTGCCGGCACCGTCGCGGGCGGGACCCGCTCGCGTTCGAGCCTCGCCCACGGCGCTTTCTGATGCAAACTGACGCCGGTGTGTGAATGCTTCGCGCGGTTGAGCGAACACGGATTCAAGCGAGTCGACTGCCTGCGGACCTTGCTCACCGATTCGGAGCAGGAGGCACTGCCTCAGGCGAGCAAGAGGCTGCCCGACACTCGGCGCGCATTCTGCGTACTACCCGGCGTCTGGCGGTACCGCGGAGGCGAGCATCTGCCCGACGGGCTGCTGCAATTGGTCATCGAGGAATGGCAGGGCTTGATTTATCGGAGAGCATTTGCTGTTCAAACAAACGGGGTCGAATTTTCCAGTTCGTGGTCGCTTTCGTTTCGATGCCGTACGACTGCGCCGCTTTCGCCAAAGGCTTTTCGAGCTTCAGCGCCGCCAGCGCCGTCGCTCGCCAGAGCTTGCCGCATGGCAGAATCATTGCCATCCCTGAAACCGTGTATAGAAAGAGGGTATGATTGTTTCGTGCTGGTGTGAGTCCGATCATCGTCCGATTGAGGAGTAGCAAATGAACAAGTTCTCGGAGGCTTTTGAGGCGGGGCGTGCAGCCATGGCAGGCGGCGCACTGGCCGGCAGCTTCGTCGATCTAAAGCCAGGGTTGGCACGCGTGTTCGGCGCCGATGGGCCCGCGCAAGGTGAAGCCGAGCAACTGGACAACCTGCGCAAGTTGATCGAGACCGGGAAGAAGGCGCTTGTCGGTGTCGAGACGAATGCTGCCAAGGCGGAAGCCAAGGTGATCGTCGATGGCGCTGGCGAGGCGCACCATAGAGCAGAGCGCGCCGCAACGCTGAAGATGTTGCGTCACCTGTACCGAGAGAAAAGTACTGGCGGACAGACGATCTGGGTCTATGCGCCGCCCATGGCCTATACGAAGTGGATTTTCGACGAAGTTGCCGGGGCTTCGGCGCCGATTCTGGAGGCGCTGCTGGCCAAACCGGCGACCGAGGTCTACTCAGCTGAACAGCGCGTCGTAATGGCCGCGGCGATCCAGGAGGCGCGTGCCGTGACGCTGGCGGTAGCCACCAAGCTGGGCGCTGCCAGCGATGTCACCAGGAGCGTGGTACGCCGCTATTTCGGCAAGGCGGACAGTACCGAGAAGAACATCATCGCCACGATGAACACGCTGGCCGCGGGTTACCAGAAGATCGCGAACGCCTGCAACGGCGGATCCATCGTCATTTCGGACGAGCCCGTCGACCGCAACAGCGGTGGTTGGAAGGACTGGGCGTTCATCTACACGAGCGAGAAGATGCCGGTCATTTACCTCCAGGGCGCGTGGCTTGCCAAGGCAGACCAGGTCGGGCCGTCCAACCAGAGCCCGTTGTACCGCTGTGTGCGCACCATCATTCACGAGCTTTCTCACAAGGAAGTGGGCACCGAAGACATCGTTTACGGTCCCAAGGGACTGATGCCCGAGGGCTCATCGGCGCTCACCGCCGAGTATGCCTTGCACAACGCCGACAGCTGGGCCTACTTCGCGGTCGACCTCTTGGGTTACCTGACCGGGCCTGACAAGGAGAACGGCAAGACTGCGAGCAAGGCGATTCTCCAAGTGCCAACGCGCAGCCTGACTGCCGTATGACGGGCATGGTCGTGCGCTGGTCAGGAAATGCAATCATAGGCTGAGAGAGGGACTTGACGATGGACGACGCACCCGAAAAGGAGCGCAGAGAAATACCCGAGCCGGCGCCGGTCGTGGTCGGCGGAATGCGATACGAAGCCGTGCCATGGGGGCGTATGCGTGGCCTTGGACAGAATGGTGGCTACCTCGCGGCTTACGATGTGGCGAGCGGCCGGGAGCTGTGGCTGTTCAAGGTGTACGACGTAAAGTACCGACCGGAAATGGAAGAGGACAAGCAGGACGTCTTCATCGAGGACCTCGCCCTGGATGCGCAGGGTCGCTTGCGGGTGACTGACGAGCGTGGCGAAGTCTATCGCGTGGACTTGGCGCAACCCGCTTTGCTTGCCGACTCCGAGGACTAGCTATGGGAGGATTGCGGCGGCGAGAGGAAGTTTGCCTGGCTGCGGCGATGCTTCTGGCGCTAGGCGCGGGCGGCTGCCTGGCTGGCGATGGCGGCGAAAAGGAGCGTGCGGAAGTTCCTGAAGCGGTGAGCGCCGTGCACGCTGGCGTGCGCTACGAGGCGGTCATCTGGGGTCGTGCCCGTGGCCTTGCGCAGAATGGCGGTTACGTCGTAGCGGTCGACGCAAAGACCGGGAAGGAGCTTTGGCTCGTGCAGGTCTACGCGGCAGCCGCCGACGACGGCAAGGAATCCGACAAGCGCGACGTTTTCATCACCGAGCTCAAGTTCGAAGCTGATGGTCGTCACCTGCGCGTCACGAACGAGCGCGGTGCGACCTTCCGCGTCGACACGCGTACGCGCAAGGTCACGCTCCAGCGGTCATGACCAGCGAAAGGCTGCGCACGAAGCGAGCGGATCGGCAGGCATCGACCGCCGCCGCCGGGCGGGTTACACTTGCTTCCTGCTCACAACCTGCGGCTAGGAATCGATGCCACGCCTTCTCCTCACTGGTCTGCTTTCGCTGCTCTCGGTCGGGTGCTCCGTCGTAGCCGTTGCCGATGCTGCGGTGAGCGTAGTTGCGACAACCGTCAAAGTGGGAGCGAAAGTCGTGGAAACGACGGTGGACGTTACCGCCGCGGGTGTCAAGGCGGTGGCGGGAACGTCGGAGAGCAAGGAGAAAGAGTGACGGTTGCAGGAATCGCCCGCTGACGCGCCAGTGGGCGGGGTAGGGGTCGGCCAGCTCGCCGGTCGTTAGCGCGTGTCGGTTGGGCAGGGCGAGGCCGGTTACAAATGCTTACCATCGACCTTGCGCTTTCAGTCATCGGACCGCCTGAGGCGTCGTTATTCTGCTTATGAAAACGACCCCTGCCTCCCTCTGTCTGGCGCTGAGTCTTGCACTCGGCTTATCCACCCCGGCTTTCGCTGATCGGGACTACTACCGCGACGACTTCGGTCGGCAGCGCGGCTACCATGCCGATGGGGAACGCCATCATCACCGGTCGCGGCATGCGCGCAGTGATCGCTGGGTGGCTCCCTTGGCGATTCTTGCGCTGACCGGAATCGCGGTCGGAATCGCTGCATCGACGCAGAGCCCGCCGCCACGCCCGGTCTATGTCGAGCCGCCACCGCCACCGCCGCGGGTGTATGCGCCGGCCTATTCACCAGCCTATGCCCCGGTCTACGGTCCAGCGTACGGCACGGTGTATGCGCCTGCCCCGGTTTATGTCGCGCCGCCGCGGCCACCGCGCTTCGCGCCGCCGCCGGCGGTGTATGCTCCACCACCGGGGACCTACCGGGTCTACTGAGCGGGCGTGACGCTGGTCTCTTTCCCCCCGGAAACAAGCGACACGCCGGGCAGGCGGTAGCAGTAAAGCTGAGTTTGCCGGTGGTCGGCGACCGCGACGACGCTCGTCGCGGCTACCCCGGGGATCGGGAAACTGTTGCTGATCAGAAGGCTGCCAGGCCGCATTTCGCGCTGCGCCTTTTCCCAGAGCGCTGCCATCGGCGCCGGTGACAGGAAAGCATAGACGATGTCGAAAGCCGCCAACCGGGTCTGCCACAGGTTGCCCCAGACCCATTGGCAGTTGGCCAGGCTCTGCGTGCGCAGGCGGCCGATCAGCCAGCTTGCCGGCGCGTTCTCGATACCGGTAAAGTGGCCTGTCGGGCGCCTGCGCGCGAGCCGCCGAACGACGCTGCCGATCCCGGCACCCAGGTCGACGAAGCGCACAGCGGCGTCATCCTTCGTCAGCTCGTCAAGCACAGCAGCCGTCTGTGCGTTCGACAGGTAGAGCGGCACCTGTCCGCTCAGGGCTCCCCGATAGACCAGCAGCAGCCCGATGAACAGCAACAGAAACCAGCCGGGGTCGATACCCAGGCGAGCGACGCTCCAGGCGAGCGGCGCAAACGCCAGATGGATCAGCCACCACCACCACGCCTGGCGGGTCAGCACGGCAAGCAAGCCGGCAACGCCGCCAATCGCGCAAGCGGTTGCCGGCCACGGCAGTGCTTCGCCGCGGATGCCGTAGTACGGCCAGGCAAGTGAAAGGACGGCGAGCGCAGCGGCGGCTTGCAAGGCAAGCTGACGCAGGTGCGGACGGGCCGCCGGCGGATCGCCGGCGGCGGCCGGCGCGGGCGCATCGCTGGGCGCGTCGCCGGGCGTTGCGGGCTTCGGTTCAGCAGCAGACTTGGACAATGAACACTCGCGCGAGGGACGATCCGGCATTGTACGGTCAATCGGCGGATCGCCGTGGACGGCGGTCCGCCTGGCGCGCGGCGACTTGCTCGCGTCAGCCCGCGGCATTGGCAAGGAGGGCGCGGCGGAGCGCCGCTCGCCGCTCGCGGGTCTGTTCGGCGGCCTGCGCCTTGACGTGCGCAAAGCCGCGAATCTGTTCAGGCAGGCTGGCCAGCTCTATCGCTGTGTGCAGCTTTGCTTCGTCGGTCGGCGTCAGCGTCTGCAGGATGAGTTCGATGTCAGACTCGTAGTCGGCCAGCAACTGCCGCTCCAGGCGGCGTTCGGTGCTGTGCGCAAAGGGATCGAAAAACGTCCCGCGGAGGAACCTGAGGTGCCGCAACAGGGCAAAGACGCGCAGCATCCAAGAAGCATAGGCGCGCTTTTCGATCCTGCCGGTGACGCGGTCGGGTCGGGCGAAGAGCGGCGGAGCAAGGTGGAAGCACAGACTGAAGTCTCCCTCGAACTCGCCGCGCAGGGCCTCGGCGAACGCCGGATCGCTATGCAGGCGAGCCACTTCGTATTCGTCCTTGTACGCCAGCAGTTTGTAGTAGTTGCGCGCGACCGCTTCGCCGAGTGCGCTCGACTGACGACGATGAGCGCTCTCCGCATGGCGCACGCGGTCGAGCAGCACGCTGTAACGCTCGGCGTAGCGCGCGTTCTGGTAGGCGGTCAGGGCTTCCCGCCGGCGCCGGATAATCTCGTCGAGCGTGTTTGTGGGATTCTGCCCTTCGGCTGTTTGCCGGCCCTTGCTCGCCGGTTCGCTCAGGCGACGCACGCGGTCGCCGTCGTGCGCCGCCCAGCGGCCCCAGACGAAGGCTTCGCGGTTGCGCTCGGCGGCCGTGCCATTGAGCTCGATCGCCTGTTCAAGCGCCGCCAGCGAGACCGGCACCAGGCCGCGTTGCCAGGCCACTCCGAGCATGAACAGATTGGTGTAGATCGTGTTGCCGAGCAGGCGGCGAGCCAGATCGGCTGCGTCGAGGAAGAGCGTCTGGCCGGCGCCGCAGGCATCGTCGAGCAGCGCGCGCAACTGTGCTTGCGGGAACTGCCAGTCGGGGTTGCGCGTAAACTCGGCAGTGGGTGTCTCGGCGACGTTCACGACGGCGCGCGTCTTGCCGGCAACGACTTTCGACAGCGCCTCGGCGCTTGCCGCAACGACCAGATCGCCACCGATCAGGGCGTCTGCTTCACCAGTGGCAATGCGCGCCGCGTGCAGGTCTTCCGGTCGGTCGGCGATGCGCAGGTGGGCGAAGACGGCACCGAACTTCTGCGCCAAGCCGGTCATGTCGAGAACGGAAACGCCCTTGCCATCGAGGTGTGCGGCCATCCCGAGGACGGCCCCGAGGGTGACGATGCCGGTGCCGCCAACGCCGGTGAGCAGGATGTTGAACGGCTTATTAGTGTCGGGCAGCGACGGGGTGGGCAGGTCGCCGAGGCCGCCTCCACCGGTATCGATTGCCTGTCCGGCACGCAAGCGGCCGCCTTCGACGGTGACCAGACTGGGACAGAAGCCGTTCAGGCACGAGAAGTCCTTGTTGCACGACGACTGGTCGATTGCCCGCTTGCGGCCGAATTCGGTATCGAGCGGAATCACTGACAGACAGTTTGATTGAACGCTGCAGTCGCCGCAGCCTTCGCACACCGCCGGGTTGATGACGACGCGGCGTGGCGGGTCGGCGAGCTTGCCGCGCTTGCGCCGGCGGCGCTTCTCGGTGGCGCAGGTTTGCGCGTAGATCAGCGCCGAAACGCCGACATGGCGGCGCAGCTCACGCTGCACGGCGTCGAGCTCGCGGCGGTGATGAACCGGCGTGTTTGGCGCCAGATCGTGCAGCTTGCCGTAGTACTCCGGTTCGTCAGTGACGATGACGATCTTCCCGACGCCTTCGGCCGCCAGTTGGCGGGTCATTTGTCCGACGCTCAGGCTGCCGTCGACCGGCTGGCCACCGGTCATCGCGACGGCGTCGTTGTAGAGGATCTTGTAGGTGATCGAAACACCGGCTGCGACCGCCTGGCGAATCGCCAGCAGGCCGGAGTGGAAGTAGGTCCCGTCGCCGAGGTTGGCGAAGACGTGCTTCTCGTTCGAAAACGGCGCCTGGCCAACCCAGGTAGCACCTTCGCCTCCCATGTGCGTGAAGGTCGCCGTGTTGCGGTCCATCCAGGTAACCATGTAGTGACAGCCGATGCCAGCGACGGCACGTGAACCGGCGGGAACGTGCGTCGAGGTATTGTGCGGACAGCCCGAACAGAAGTAGGGAATCCGCTGAATCGGCAGGCCACTGCTCCCGGTCGTCGGCACACTGGCCGGGCTCAGCGCCTTTTGCTTGGCTTCGATCAGCGCCATCCGGGCTTGAATGGTCGGCGAGGTGAAGAAGCGGCCGATGCGCGCGGCGAGCGCGCGCGCCACCTGGGCCACCGACAGCTCGCCGGCCGCCGGCAGCAGCCAGTCGCCGTGCGTCAGGTGACCGCTGCCGGTTGGCAGCAGCGACCACTCGCCCTTGTCGTCGAACTTGCCAACGACACGCGGGCGAACGTCCTCGCGCCAGTTGTAGAGTTCCTCCTTGAGTTGATACTCCAGCAGTTGCCGCTTTTCCTCGACGACGAGGATCTCTTCCAGGCCTTCGGCAAAGCGGCGCACGCCGTCAGCTTCGAGCGGCCAGACCATGCCGATCTTGTACAGGCGCAGACCGATCTGCGCCGCCAGTTGCTCGTCGATGCCCAGTTCGTCGAGCGCCTGGCGAACGTCGAGATACGCCTTGCCAGCAGTGATGATTCCCAGACGCGCCGGGCTTGCCGGGTCATTGCTGTCGATGACGATCCGGTTCAGCCGGTTGGCGCGGCAATAGGCCAGCGCGGCGTAGAGCTTGCTGTTGATCAGGCGCGCTTCCTGCTGCAAGGGCGGGTCGGGCCAGCGAATGTTCAGCCCGTTCGGATCATTCGCCGGCATGGCGAAATCATCCGGCAGGCGGATCGCCGGCGAGAGCGGATCGATGCTCACCGAAGCCGACGTTTCGACGGTGTCGGCAAGCGCCTTCATGACCACCCAGCAACCCGAGTAGCGGCTCATCGCCCAGCCGTGCAGGCCGTAGTCGAGGTATTCCTGCAGGTTGGCCGGGTAGAGCACGGGCATCATTACTGCCTTGAACACGTGCTCGGTCTGGTGCGGCAGCGTCGACGACTTGGCGGCGTGGTCGTCGCCAGCAATCACCAGAACACCGCCGAGCCTTGCCGTTCCGGCAGCGTTGGCGTGCCGGAAGACGTCGCCGCAGCGATCGACACCAGGTCCCTTGCCGTACCACATGGCGAAGACGCCGTCGTATCTGGCACCGGGGAAGAGCTTGATCTGCTGTGTTCCCCAGACTGCGGTCGCCGCCAGATCCTCATTGACCGCGGGCTGGAAGACGATATTGGCCGCTTCGAGGTACTGCCTGGCGCGCCAGAAGGCCTGGTCCACCGACCCCAGCGGACTGCCGCGGTAGCCCGAGACAAAGCCTGCCGTGTTCAATCCGGCGGCGAGGTCGCGCTGGCGCTGCAACATCGGCAGGCGAACGAGTGCTTGCGTGCCGGTCAGAAAAACGCGGCCCGAGGTAGCCGTATAGCGGTCGTCGAGCGTGATCGATAGATCGGTCATGACATCTCCTCCTCCAGGACAGCAGACGGCGGGCGGTCAGCACAGCGCATGGGCTCGAGCAACTGCGCTCACCGGCTCAGGCTTGCTCTCATCGAGTGCCGGCGCGGCTGGCCAGTGATCTCGGCCGGCATCTGGGTGCGGCATGCGGCGCAGGCCAATTCGCGCCGCCGCATTTGCGCAGTCGTCACCGCGCGGATGTTGCGCCAAGCCGTGAGAGCAGCACCAACGGCAGCTTGGCGATGGCTGTAGCGCGCCGGAGCAGACACGGCAGCGGCTCGCGCGCTAGCTGGCTCGCGGGTAGTCTATACGCCGCTTCCTGAAATGCAAGCTGGATGAAACACGCGGGCCAGGGGCGCCGGCTGGCGAACTCGCGCGCGCCGCCGGCCTCTGGCGAAAAAGCGCGGCGCTCTACGGCGATTTCGGCAGGAAGCCGGCAAGCAGGCGGTTGAGGAAGCGCCGCCCCCGATCAGTCGGCGCGATGCGCTGACCGCTACGCTCGAGCAGCCCGGTGCGTTCTGCCTGCTGCAGCGCGGCTTCGATCTGCGCCAGCGATTGACCGGTGCGCGCTGCGAACAACGGCGCTTCGAAGCCGCCGAGCAGACGCAGCGCGTTCATCATGAACTCGACCGGCAGGTCGCCCGGCGAAATGCGGTGCTCTTCTTGCACCGGCTGGCCAACGGCGACCTGTGCAAGATACGTTTGCGGCTGCTTCCAGCGCATCTGCCGGAGCACGCGCTCGGGCAGCGTGAGCTTGCTGTGCGCACCGGCACCGATGCCCAGATAGTCGCCAAAGTGCCAGTAGTTCAGATTATGCCGGCATTCGTAGCCGCTGCGCGCGAAGGCCGCAGTTTCGTAGTGGACGTAGGCCGCTGCGGCCAGTTCGCCTTCGATCGCATCCTGCATGTCGGCGCAGGCGTCAGCGTCGGGCAAGGCCGGCGGGCGCGCGGCAAAAGCGGTATTCGGTTCGATCGTCAGTTGATAACACGACAGATGCGGCGGCGCGTAGGCGAGCGCTGTGCGCAGATCGGCGATCGCCTGGTCGAGCGTTTGTCCGGGCAGCCCGTACATCAGATCGAGGTTGAAGTTGTCGAAGTGCCGGGCAGCCGTTTCGATGGCCCATCTGGCCTGCTTGCCGTTGTGGATGCGTCCGAGGGCAAGCAGGTGTCCGTCAGCGAAACTCTGAATGCCGAGCGACAGCCGATTGACGCCGGCCGCGCGATAGGCGGCAAAATTCGCCGCGTCTACGCTTTCCGGGTTGGCTTCCAGCGTGATTTCCGCGTTCGGCAGCACGCTCAGGCGGCTGCGCAGCCCGCCGAGCAGTGTGTCGACGGCGGCTGCCGAGAGCAGGCTGGGCGTCCCGCCGCCGAAGAAGATGCTGCCGACGCGACGGCCCCAGATCAGCGGCACGGCCTGCTCGAGATCGGCGAGCAAGGCAGCGACGTAGTCCTCTTCGGGAAGCGCGGGGGCGCCCGCGGCGCCGGATCGCGTCGGCCAGGCATGCGAATTGAAATCGCAGTAAGGGCATTTCTGCCGGCACCAGGGAAAGTGAACGTACAGCGCGAGCGGAACTGGCGCCAAATGGCGCGGCGCTTCGACCTGGCTGGGCGACGCGGAAAGCACCTGGAGCGGAATGACCGGGCGCGCCGGGCGGCCCGTCATCCTCGCTCCGTCATGCGCGCACGCCGCGCAGGCGCTCGACCAAGCGGGCAAGTGCCTGCCCGCGGTGTGAGCGACGGTTCTTCTCGGCCGCTTCGAGTTCGGCTGCAGTCTTGCCGAGTTCGGGCAGGAAGAAGACCGGGTCGTAACCAAAGCCGTCGTCGCCGCGCGGCGCGGCGAGAATCTCGCCGGGCCATTCGCCTTCGGCGATGATCGGCTGCGGGTCGTCGGCGTGGCGTACGAAAACGATCAGCGCGACGAAGCGGGCGCTGCGTGGCGTGCCGGCGGGCAGTGCGGCGAGCTCGCCGAGCAATCGGGCGTTGTTGCGTTCGTCGGTCCGTGGTTCACCGGCGTAGCGCGCCGACTGCACCCCGGGTGCACCGCCGAGCGCGTCGACGCAGAGGCCGGAGTCGTCGGCAAGCGCCGGCAGGCCGCTCAGACGCGCCGCCTGGCGCGCTTTGGCGAGGGCATTCTCGACGAAGGTGCAGTGGGGTTCCGCAGCTTCCGGGATAGCGAGCTCGCCTTGCGGTACGAGCGTCCAGCCCAGCGGTGCCAGGATGGCATCAAGTTCCCGCAGCTTTTTGGTGTTGTTCGAAGCAAGGACGAGTTTCATCGTGCGAGGGCTTGGCGTTGGTGATCGAAAAGCTGGTTGATTCCGCTTGCCGCGAGATCGAGCAACTGATTGAGCTGCTGACGCGAGAAAGGCTCGCCTTCGGCCGTCCCCTGGACTTCGACGATCCCCTGGCTGCCAGTCATGACGACGTTCATGTCGGTGTCACAGGCAGCGTCCTCGGCGTAGTCGAGGTCGAGCACGGGCAGACCATTGCAGATGCCGACCGAAACAGCGGCGACCTGGTCGCGCAAGGGATTCTCGCTCAGCTTGCCGAGGCTCTGCAAGTGTCGACACGCGTCGTCGAGCGCCAGCCAGGCGCCGGTGATCGACGCGCAACGCGTTCCGCCGTCGGCTTGCAGGACATCGCAGTCGAGTGTGATCTGTCGTTCGCCAAGCGCCTTCAGGTCGACCACCGCGCGCAGCGCGCGCCCGATCAGACGCTGGATTTCCTGCGTGCGTCCGCTCTGCTTGCCTTTCGTCGCTTCGCGTCCGGAGCGCGTGTGCGTCGAGCGTGGCAGCATGCCGTATTCGGCGGTCACCCAGCCCTGTCCTTTGCCACGCAGGAAGGGCGGAAGCACGTCCTCGACGCTGGCGGTGCACAGCACGCGGGTGCCGCCGATCTCGATCAGCACCGAACCTTCGGCATGGCAGGTAAACCGGCGCGTGATGCGCACCGGGCGGAGTTGGGCGGGCTGACGCTGACTGGGGCGCACGGTGTCTTCCTACCGGGAGTACTTCTGGATGGCCGTTCTGATTTCTTCGATCGCGTTTTCGATTTCGGCGTCAGTCAGCTCGCTTTTCTGATTCGGTGCTCGGCCGAATTCGCTCAGTCGGGTCGTCACCGTATCGCGCGGCATGGTTTTCGTCGACACGATGCTGCTCCCGCCACTGCTCTCGTCGATGTAGGTGTCTTCCCAGCGGACGGCGATGATCGAAAGATTGTCGGCGTGCAGTCCGCTGCGGGTTTCCGCCTGGTTGAGCAGGACCGGAATGCTGCGCATCAGGTTGGCCGTGTGCAACGAGCGGGCCAGCAGATCGCCCGACAAGCCGCTCCACACACCGTCGGTGCACAGGACGATCAGATCGCCGGCCTCCAGCGTCGTCTTGCGCGAAAACTCTATCTCCGGCGACTGCTGGCCACCCAGGCAACCGTAGATCTTGTTCCGGTCGACGTGCCCGGCCATCTGTTCCTCGCTGATCAGGCCCTGGTCGACCAGAATCTGGACGCGCGAGTGGTCCTTGGTCCGCGTCAGCACGCGACCGGCGCGCATCAGGTAAAGGCGAGAGTCGCCAGAGTGGGCCCAGTAGGCGATGTTGCTCTGCACGATGCAGGCGATGCAGGTCGTGCGCGGCGAATCCTTCAACTGGTGCCGCCCGGCGAAATCGAGGATGGCGCGATGCGCATTGAGCATGCCCTTCTGCAGGAAGAGGAAGGGATCACGCAAGCGAGGCTTCGACTCGCGCTGAAACGCTTCGGTCAGCGTCTGGACGGCAATCTGCGCCGCGACCTCGCCGAAATAGTGGCCCCCCATGCCGTCGGCGACGACCATCAGCAAGGCGTCGCGCGAGTAGCAGTGCGCCAGCCGGTCCTCGTTGTTGTTGCGCTTGCCGGTGCGCGTTTCCTGATAGATGGTGAATTTCATTCGCTCTTCATTTTTCTTAGCTTACCGACGACCTGGGTCAGCCATGTCTCCTTCGGCTGCGGCTGCGGCACGACAACGGGTTCGGTGAGCGCCTTCTGCAAGGCAAATGCGCTCTGCGGACGGTAGCGGTGGTTCAAGCACAGGCACCAGTCGATCGTCTCCAGCAGTTGGTCGGAAAACTGACCCTCCCAGCGTACCATGGCCGGCGCCAGGCGATCCTTCTCCAGGCGGCTGTCGGCAGGTTGCGGTGTGCCGCCAGCGATACAGGCGTACATCGAAGCGCCGACGCTGTAGATGTCGCTCCACGGGCCGAGCAGGTCCCGGTGACTGTAATGCTCGGGCGAGGCGAAGCCCGGCGTGTACATCGGCTTGAGCATCGGCGTGTCGCAGGTCAGCGTCTGGCGCGCTGCACCAAAGTCGATGAGCACCGGCACATGGTTGTTGCGCATGTAGATGTTTGCCGGTTTGAGGTCCAGATGCAGGAGGCGACGCGAGTGCACCTCGCGCAAGCCATTGAGCATCTTGGTAAACACATTGCGGAGGAAGTTCTCGGTGACGCTCGCCCGGTTCTTCTGGATGATTTCCTGCAGCGTCCGTCCGTGTTCGTACTCCATCACCATGTAGACCGTCTCATTGGCGCGGAAAAAATTCAGCACGCGCACTACATTCGGGTGCGACAGACCGGCCAGCGCCCGTCCCTCCTCGAAAAAACACTTCATGCCGTAGCGAAAAGCGGGCAGGTGATCCTCGGCGATAATTGGCGAAGTGCGACCCTCGCCGCGCAGTGCCAGCGTGTTCGGCAGGTATTCCTTGATGGCCACGCGCTTGCCGTGCGAATCCGTGGCAAGATAGACGATGGAAAAGCCACCCAGCGACAGTTGTTGCTCAATGCTGTATTCGTCGAGCTTGAAACCGGCTGGAAGAGGGTGGTTCGCTTGTTGCACCATTGGCGTCAAAGCTATCATTGGCCTTTTTCAGGCATTGTCCGGTTTTTCGGGGGCGGCTGTAAAGCTGCTTGTCATTGCCAACCTTGCACGAGTCAGGAATCCCGATGATTTACAGTATGACCGGCTATGCCGCAAAGACCCGTGCCGCCCCGGGCGGTGTCCTTCACGTCGAGCTGAAAAGCGTCAACTCACGTTACCTTGACTGTCTCTTCCGTGTCTGTGACGAACTGCGCCTGGTCGAGCCGGCACTGCGCGAACTCGTCGGTACCCGATTGACGCGGGGTAAGCTCGAGTGTCGCGTCAGTTTTGCCAGCGGAGCAGGGGGCGGGGCGTCGGCAACGCTCAACGCTGATGTGCTCGATCGCTTGCGCTCCTGTGAGCAGCGTGTGCGCAGCGTCCTGCCGCTCGCCACGCCACTGAGTGTTGCCGACATCCTGCGCTGGCCGGGGGTTTTCGGCGACGATACGCTCGACCTGGCGACGCTTGCCCCTGCCTGCCTGGCGCTCGCCGCCGATACGCTGGACGAGCTGAATGCCTGTCGAGCGCGCGAAGGCGAGAAGATGGCCGAGGCGCTGAGCCAACGCGTCGCGCGCATGCGCGCCTTGTTGCGTGCGGTCGAACCGCGCATACCCGAGGCCCAGGCAGCTTTCGCCGAGCGGCTCAGGCAACGCCTGCTGGAGGTCGTCGAGGCTGCCGACGGTGAGCGCATGCGGCAGGAAGTCGCCTTCTTTGCTGCGCGGATCGATGTTGCCGAGGAACTTACACGACTTGCCGCGCACCTCGACGAGGTCGAGCGCGTTCTGGCTGCAGGTGGGGCAAGCGGCAAGCGGCTGGATTTTCTGATGCAGGAGTTGAACCGCGAAGCCAATACGCTGGCCTCCAAGTCGCTGGTGGCTGAGGTTTCGCAAACTGCAATCGAGTTCAAGCTGCTGATTGAGCAAATGCGCGAGCAGGTGCAGAACATCGAGTGAGATTTCACCGGCGCCTCTTGACCCCCCCAAGGGCCGCCGTGCCAACCCCGGAGCTCGCTTCATCGATTTACACGCGCGGCTGATGCGACTCGCGCCTTCGCGCACATACCCGGTTGAGGCGCCGCCCGGCGAAGCCGCGCTCGCCGCCTGCGCGGCACAGGCGGGTCCGGCTGTCGGTGTTGGCAACGGCGTGCAACGGCGCCCGAACCAAGCGCAGCGCGCCCGGACGACCGCTTGGCCCCATCGATGCCGGCAATTCCGGCATGACCGGGGCGACTGTTGGTATAATCTCGGATTAGGTTTCTAGAGACATGATTTGCCGTTCTTTTTCGTCCACCCCAATTGGGAGAGTTGCTCATGGCTAGCGAACGTACCCTGTCAATCATCAAGCCCGATGCCGTTGCCAAGAACGTCATCGGGAAGATCTATTCCCGCTTCGAATCGAATGGCCTGAAGATCGTTGCCGCGAAGATGGCCTGGCTGTCGCCGCAGGAGGCCGGTGCTTTCTATGCCGTGCATAAGGAGCGTCCGTTCTTCAAGGACCTCGTGTCCTTCATGATCTCGGGTCCGGTGATGATCCAGGTGCTGGAAGGCGAGAACGCCATTGCCAAGAACCGCGAATTGATGGGCGCGACCGATCCGAAGAAGGCCGAGCCGGGAACCATACGCGCGGACTTTGCCGAGTCGATCGATGCGAACGCCGTACACGGTTCGGATGGCGAGGAAACGGCACGCACCGAGATCGCCTTCTTCTTCCCGGCGATGAGCGTCTATTCCGGCCGCTGATCGTCGACCCAGCGGGCATATGGTGATCAATCTGCTCGATTTCGATGCGGTCGGCCTGACCGGCTTTTTCGCTGAACACGGCGAGAAGGCGTTTCGCGCCCGCCAAGTTCTGCGCTGGTTGCATCGTTGCGGGCAGGCCGACTTCGCCGACATGACCGATATCGCCAGGAACCTGCGGGAAAAGCTCTCCACGCTTTCGGTCATCAGCCCGCCGGCGATCATCGCCGACCGCCTGGGTGAGGATGGAACGCGCAAGTTCCTCTTCGCGGTCGGCGGTGGCAACGCGATCGAGACGGTTTTCATTCCCGAGGTCGAGCGCGGAACCTTGTGCATCTCCACGCAGGCCGGCTGTGCGCTTGACTGCTCGTTCTGTGCAACCGGCAAGCAAGGCTTCAATCGCAACTTGAGTGTCGCCGAGATCGTCGGGCAGTTGTGGCAGGTGCGGCACGCGCTGGGTGCCTACCCGAGCCGGGAAGGCTCCGGCGAGCGGGTGATCAGCAATGTCGTGTTGATGGGTATGGGCGAACCCCTGGCCAACCTGGATAATGTCATCGTGGCCCTTCGTCTGCTGCTCGACGACAACGCCTACGGCCTCTCGCGGCGCCGGGTCACCGTATCGACTTCCGGGCTGGTCCCGGCGATCGACCGTCTGCGCGAGGAGTGCCCCGTCGCGCTGGCCGTTTCGCTGCACGCGCCGAACGATCGTCTGCGCGACGAACTGGTGCCGATCAACCGCAAGTACCCCTTGTCGAGCGTGCTGGCGGCGTGCCTGCGCTATCTCGAACGCGCGCCGCGCGATTTCATTACTTTCGAATACATCATGCTCGACGGGGTGAACGACGCCGATGCGCAGGCGCACGAACTGCTCGCGCTACTGCGCGAGGTGCCTTGCAAGCTGAACCTGATCCCCTTCAATCCATTTCCGGGCTCTTCGTATCGCCGCTCGTCGGCTGCGCGCATCCGGCGTTTTGCCGACATACTGCTGGCCGCTGGCGTCGTCACGACGACCCGCAAGACGCGCGGTGACGACATTGCCGCTGCCTGCGGGCAGTTGGCCGGCCAGGTGCGCGATCGCACGCAGCGCACACGGCAACACCCGGTCCAGCTTGTCTACAACGGCCAACTGCAATGACCAGGGCGGTGCTGATCCTGCTCCTCGCGCTGTCGCTCAGCGCGTGCTCAACCGGTGCACTGACGCCGGGTGGTCGGACGAAACCCGATGAGGCAAGCGATTCGCGCACGCCGACGGCTCCACGCGACACGCGAACGCGTGCCAAGCTGCATGTCGAACTGGGCTCGCTCTATCTGCAGGAAGGCCAGCTTGCGGTGGCACTGGAAGAACTGCTGATTGCCATCTCAATCGATCCCGACTACGCCAAGGCCTACAATACCCGTGGCCTCGCCCATTACTACATCAAGGAAATGGAGCTGGCCGAGCGCGACTTTCAGCGCGCGCTGCGCCTCGAACCGAACGATCCCGAGATCCACAACAACTACGGATGGTTTCTCTGCCAGATCGGTCGCGAGAAGGAAGGCATCGCTTTCTTTCAGCGGGCAATCCGCAATCCCTTGTATGCGACGCCCGACAAGGCGTATCTGAATGCTGGTGCGTGTTACACCCGGCTCGGCAATCTTGCGCAAGCCGAGGATTTCGTTCAGCACAGTCTGCGCATCCACCCGGACAACCCGGCCGGCCTGCTGCAGTTGGCAGAGATCAGCTATCGTCGGGGCGACTTCGCCCTCGCCCGGCAGCAGATGCAGAGCGTGCTCAGCCCCGCCGAGCCCGGTGCCGACGCGCTGTGGCTGATCGTTCGCATCGAGCGCAACCTGGGCAACCGTCAGGCGGAAGCGCGCTACGCCAGCCAATTGAAACGGAGGTTTCCGTTGTCGAGCGAGACTCAGGAACTGCTGAAAGGCAACTTCGAATGAGTGAAGAAACCCGATTCTCCCATGCCGGGGGAGAAAAGACGACAGCGATCGGTATTGCCGATCCGCTGTCCGCAGACCAGGTGCTACCGGCGAACGCCGATGTCGGCGGTGTTGGGCAACGCTTGCGCCGGACACGCGAAGCGCGCAACCTGAGCATCGCCGAAGCCGCGCAGTCGCTCAAACTGGCGCCGCGACAGGTTGAAGCCTTGGAAGCCGAGGAATGGTCGGCCTTGCCCGGCAATACGATGATCCGCGGTTTCGTGCGCAACTACGCACGCTTGCTCGGACTGGATTCGGAAGCGCTGATGCACGCGCTTGACGCGGCGCAACTGCAGCAGACGCCCAGACTCGAGGCCTCGGCGGGAACCAGCGCCAGCTTGCCGCATGTTGCCAACCGGGTCGAGCGGCGCGACTTTCTGGCCATCGTCGGTGGACTGCTGCTTCTCGTTCTCGCCCTTCTCATCTACTTCTATGTCCCACCTGAGGCCTGGCACGAGAGGATGAGCGGCATGATCAGCAGTTTCGGCCGGTCAGCGCCGGCTGAACGCACGCCCGCACCGACGGAGGTGCGGCCGGCCGCGGAAGCGCCGACAACCGTCCAGGCCACAACTCAGCAAGCGAGCGCACTGCCCGCCAGCGGCGAATCGGTCACCCCGGTAATAGCGCCAAACGCAACCGTCCTCTCGTCGGAGGCGACGACGTCTGGCAAACCCATAGTGAGCAGCGAGTCTCAACCAGCCGCCAACCGGCTCAAGTTCACCTTTGGCCAGGCCGCCTGGCTGCAGGTGCGCGATGGCCGCGGACAGGTCATCGTGGCGGACAATAATCCGGCTGGCAGTCAGCGTGAGGTCGAAGGGCAACCGCCCTTTGCACTCGTCGTTGGCAACGCGACGCAGGTCAGACTCGAGTACCAGGGGCGCACGATCGACCTGGCGCCACACAGCAAGGGCGAGGTCGCGCGCCTGAATGTCGAATGAACGGCAAGTCGCCGACGAGGCCGGCGTGAGCGGCGGGTTCCCGATCGGCGGGCAGCGGCCGACCCGGCAGGTCCGTGTCGGGCAGACGATGATCGGTGGCGGTTCGCCGGTCCTCATCCAATCGATGACAAACACCGATACCGCTGACGCGCTGCGCACGGCGATCCAGTGCGCCGAACTGGCGCGCGCTGGTTCGGAGTGGGTGCGGATCACCGTGAACACCGCGGAAGCCGCGCTCGCCGTACCCAAAATTCGTGCGCATCTCGACCGCATGGGAATCGACGCACCGCTGATTGGCGATTTTCATTACAACGGCCATCGTCTGCTCAGCGACCATCCCGGCTGTGCGGAAACACTTGCCAAGTACCGGATCAATCCGGGCAACGTCGGGCACGGGCGAAAGCGCGACGAGCAGTTTGCGCAGATGATCGAACTGGCCTGCCGTTACGGCAAGCCAGTGCGCATCGGGGTGAACTGGGGCAGCCTCGACCAGGATCTGCTGGCGCGCATCATGGACGAGAACGCCAGTCGTGCACAGCCGATGCCCGCGCTTGAGGTGATGCGCACGGCTATGGTTGCCTCGGCGCTCGAGTCGGCCGCGCGGGCCGAGGAAATCGGCCTGGGCGGCGACCAGATCGTCCTTTCGTGCAAGGTTTCCGGGGTGCAGGATCTGATCGCCATCTATCGCGAACTGGCGCGGCGCTGCGACTACCCGCTGCACCTGGGTCTGACCGAGGCCGGCATGGGTTCAAAGGGAATCGTCGCCTCGACGGCGGCGATGGCCGTTCTGCTGCAGGAGGGCATAGGCGACACGATCCGCGTTTCGCTGACGCCCGAGCCGGGCGGGCAGCGGACGCACGAGGTCATCGTCGCGCAGGAGATGTTGCAGACGATGGGGCTGCGCGCGTTCACGCCGATGGTCGTTGCCTGCCCTGGGTGCGGCCGCACGACAAGCAGTTTCTTTCAGGAACTTGCGCAATCGATTCAGGCGCACGTGCGGGCAAAGATGCCACAGTGGCGAATCGAGCACGACGGCGTCGAGAGCATGACGCTGGCCGTCATGGGCTGCGTCGTCAATGGTCCCGGGGAGAGCAAGCACGCCAACATCGGAATCAGCTTACCCGGGACCGGTGAAGCGCCAGCAGCTCCCGTATTTGTGGACGGCGTCAAGAGTGTGACGCTACGTGGCGAACATATCGCGGAGGAGTTTACCGCCATCGTCGACGCGTATGTCGCGCGCACCTATCGGAGGAAGTTGTCCGACCAATGAACTCGCCAAAGATTCAGTCCGTCCGCGGGATGAACGACATCCTGCCCGATGAGGCGGAGTTCTGGGAACTTTTCGAAGACACCGTCCGTAGCTGGCTGAAGCGCTACGCTTACCGGCCGATCCGGCTACCGATCGTCGAACCGACGCCGCTCTTCCGGCGGGCGATCGGCGAGGTCACCGACATCGTCGAAAAGGAAATGTACTCCTTCGTCGACAGCCTGAACGGTGAGTTGCTGACCTTGCGCCCGGAAGGAACCGCCGGTTGCGTGCGTGCGGCCATTCAGCACAATCTGGTCGCCCAGCAGGCGCAGCGCCTCTGGTACATGGGCCAGATGTTTCGCCACGAAAGACCACAGAAGGGCCGTTACCGGCAGTTCAACCAGGTTGGCGTCGAAGCGCTCGGCCTGCCCGGACCGGACATCGATGGCGAGCAGATCCTGATGGGCGCGCGTTTGTGGGCGGATCTCGGCCTCGACGGGATCAGCCTGCAGATCAATACGCTTGGCCAGCCCGACGAACGCGCCCGGCATCGCAGCGAACTCATTGCCTACCTCACGCGCAACGAACAGGCGCTCGATGACGATTCCCGCCGACGCCTGCAGAGCAATCCGCTGCGCATTCTCGACAGCAAGAATCCGGCGCTGCACGACTTGCTGCAGGGCGCGCCGCGCCTGATCGATCACCTCGGCGGCGAGTCGCGAGCCCACTTTGACGGCGTCCAGCAAGTGCTGCACGATGCCGGCCAGGCCTTTGTCATCAATCCGCGCTTGGTGCGCGGGCTGGACTACTATAACCTGACGGTTTTTGAGTGGGTTACCGATCGTCTCGGGGCGCAGGGAACGGTCTGTGCCGGCGGGCGCTACGACGGGCTGGTCGAACAGTTGGGTGGCAAGCCGACGCCCGCTTGCGGTTTTGCCCTGGGTGTTGAACGTTTGCTGGCGCTGGTTCGCGACGCCGGCGGTGCGACCCAGAGCGATGCTGTCGAGGTCTACCTGGTGCATCAGGGGAGCGCCGCCTCACGCTTTGCCGTGCGCGTTGCCGAGCGTCTACGCGATCAGGGAATCAGCGTCCTCTTTCACTGCGGTGGTGGCAGTTTCAAGGCGCAGATGAAGAAGGCCGATGCCTCCGGCGCAATCTTCGCGGTCATCATTGGCGACGACGAAGCAGCAGCCGACGAGGTGACGCTCAAGCCGCTGCGCGGCGCCTTCGCGCCAGCGGCGGGACAGCAACGCATCGCTGCCGACGACGTCGGCGACGCAATCAGAAATTATCTACTGGATCTGGATCGGGATGAGTGTTGATGGCTACGTATGACCTCGAAGAGCAGGAGCAGATCGCCGAACTGAAGGCGTGGTGGAAGCAGTACGGCAACCTGGTGACGATCGTGGCGACCATTGCTTCGCTGGGCGTCATCGCCTGGCAGGGGTGGAACTGGTATCAGCGTAATCAGGCGGTACAGGCCTCGGCCGCTTACGCCGTCCTGCAGAAAGCGGTGCTCGACAACGACGCACAGCGAATCAAGGCGGCCAGCGGCGAACTGCTCGAGAAGTACGGCGGTACGACGTATGCCGTGTTGGCGGCACTGAAGGCGGCGCATGTGGCGAGCACAGCAAATGACGTAAAGACTGCCAAGCTGCAGTTGCAGTGGGTCGCCGAGCACGCCAGCGATGATCTGCGCGATCTGGCGCGTTTGCGCCTGGCCACCTTGCTGATCGACGAGAAGGCCTACGACGAAGCCCTGACACAACTCGGCCAGGCGACGGCTGGCGGTTTCGCGGCGCGCGTTGCCGAGGTGCGCGGCGACGTGTTGGCTGCGCAGGGGAAGAGGGCGGAAGCACGCACCGCGTATCAGGCGGCGCTGACTCGTCTCGACGAAGGGGCGAAGAAAGGCGGCGGGGCTGGCGTGCAGGATCGGCAGACGGCCGCCGCCTATCGCGAACTCGTCGAGCAGAAGCTTGATGCGCAAGGGGAGAGCGGTTGATGAAGCGGGCAGCCGCCGTTCTCTTGCTGGGCTTGCTGAGCAGCGGGTGTTCGCTGCTCGACGCATTGAATCCCTTTTCCGGCAGTGGCCCCAAGATGGCCTCGCTGGAGCCGATACAGGCGACGGTGGCGGCGCGCGTCCTCTGGCAGTACGATGTCGGCAAGTCCGCTGGCCAGGCGTTCGTGCCGGCCGTCGTCCGGTCGTCGGTTTACGCGGCGGCAGCGAACGGCACGATCGCCCGCCTGGACGACGGGCAGGCAAGCTGGCGGATCAAGGCCGAGCGGCCTTTGTCGGGCGGTGTTGCGGCTGACGAGCGGATGCTCGTCGTCGGCTCGCCCAAGGGCGAAGTACTCGCTTTTGCCGCAGCCGACGGCAAGCTGCTGTGGAAGACCTCGACCAACAGCGAGATCATCGCGCCGCCGGTCCTTGCCCCGGGGCTGGTCATCGTGCGCAGCGGCGACCACCGGCTGACCGCCTACGATGCCTTCGACGGCAAGCGCAAGTGGATCTACCAGCGGCCGAACCCGCCCCTTTCGCTGCGTGTCACGGCACCTCCCGTGCTGGTCGACAAATACCTCTTCGTTGGATTTCCTGGCGGCAAGCTGATCGCCTTGGGGCTCGACAACGGAGCGCCCTTGTGGGAAGGAACGGTTGCACTGCCAAAGGGAGCAACCGAACTCGACCGGATTGCCGACGTGACGAGCGTTCCGGTGATCGATGGTCGCACCGTCTGCGCGGCGGCGTATCAGGGACGTGTCGCGTGTTTCGACCTCGGTTCGGGCAACCTGATGTGGACGCGCGACATCTCCAGTGCCGCCGGGCTCGCGCTCGATAGCCGCTACGTGTTTGTGGCGGACGATAAGGGAGCTTTGCATGCCTTGGACCGGGCCAGCGGGGCAAGCATATGGAAACAGGACAAGCTCTTCCTGCGCCGGCTGACCGCGCCGCTGGTCGTCTCCGGCCTGCTGGCAGTCGCCGATGTGCAGGGGACGGTGCACTTCCTGAACCGCGAGGATGGTTCATTCGCCGCACGCGTGCGCAGCGATGGAAGTCCGGTACTGGCGGCGCCGCAGCTTTCCGGAACGAGGGATGTCATTCTGCAGACGAGCGCTGGCAGCGTCCTCGCGATAGGCGTCGAGTGAAGCCCAATATCGTGCTTGTCGGCCGGCCGAACGTCGGCAAATCGACCTTGTTCAACCGCCTGACGCGTACCCGCGATGCCTTGGTGGCTGACCTGCCCGGCCTGACGCGCGACCGGCACTACGGCCATGGTCGGCTTGGCGGCAAACCCTTCCTGGTGATCGATACCGGCGGTTTCGAGCCCCTGGCGAAAGAGGGGATCAGCTACCAGATGGCACGCCAGACCGAACAGGCGATCGACGAGGCGGATGTGGTCATTCTGGTCGTCGATGGACGCAGTGGCGTCACCGCGCTCGACCAGGAGATCGCCATCCGCTTGCGCAGGTCCGGGCAACGCGTCCTGGTCGCAGTAAACAAGGCAGAAGGCATGAATGCGGCGGTCGCCGGGGCCGATTTCCACGAGTTGGGTCTGGGCGAGCCACTGGCGATTTCCGCGGCGCACGGGGCTGGTGTTGGCGGCTTGCTCGAGGCGGCGCTCGCTCCCTTCGCCCAGGCGCAGGAGGAAGCTGAGGCCGACTCAGCGATCCGGGTGGCCATTGTCGGGCGGCCGAACGTTGGCAAGAGCACGATGGTCAACGCGCTGCTCGGCGAGGAGCGAGTGATTGCCTTCGACCAGCCAGGAACGACGCGCGACTCGATCGTCATCGACTTCGAGCGCGACGGCCGCCGTTATGCGTTGATCGATACGGCCGGCTTGCGGCGCCGCGGCAAGGTTTTTGAAACAATCGAGAAGTTCTCGGTGATCAAGACTCTGCAGGCGATCGAAGGGGCCCAGGTGGTCATCCTCGTGCTCGACGCGCGGCAGGACATTGCGGATCAGGACGCGCATATCGCGGCGTTCATCCGCGAGGCGGGCCGCGCGCTGGTCGTCGCAGTCAACAAGTGGGATGAGCTTGACTCGTATCGTCGCCAGCAGATCAAGGAAACGCTGGAGAAGCAGCTCGCTTTCATCGATTTTGCTCGTTTCCACTACGTTTCTGCGCTACGCGGGCACGGTCTGGCAGCGCTCTTCCGCTCGGTCGACGCCGCCTATCGCGCCGCCACCGCCGAGCTGCCGACACCGAAGCTGACGCGCGCGCTGATCGACGCGGTTGCCCGCCAGGCGCCACCGCGCAGCGGTCAGTTTCGCCCGAAGCTGCGTTACGCACATCAGGGCGGCCGCAATCCACCGCTGATCGTCATCCACGGCAACGCTCTCGACAAGGTTCCCGAGTCGTATCGTCGCTATCTCGAGCACACTTTCCGCAGCGTTTTCGAGTTGCAGGGGACACCGCTGCGCATACAGTTCAACGTGTCGAGCAATCCCTTTGCCGGCGAGAAGCACGACGAGCGCGGCAAGACGGAGAGGAGCGGCAAGGGAGCGACGGGTGGGCGTCCGGCGAGCGAGCAAGGCGCACGGGCGAGCACCGCTCACCCCCAGCGCAGCACGAAGCCGCGCCCACCGGGAGCGGGCGTCGCCGGCACAATGAAGTCGCCCGCGCGAACGAAGCTGCCGACGCGCAAGCCTTGACCAGCGGCACGAGCCTGCCGCTGACCCGGCCCTGGCGGCGCCGGGCGGGCGCAGCACGCCGGCCGCCATGCAACGGCGGGCCGGCCACCGAACGCTCGTCCGTTGGCGAGTTTCGGAAAAGAAGCAATTCATTATAAGATACGCGTGAACAGGCGGTGCCGTCCGCGCGAGCCGGCGCGGCGCCGAAGTGGAAACGAAACTGGAAGGTCGAGGGTGATCAAGGTTCTATTCGTCTGCATGGGAAACATCTGCCGCTCGCCGACTGCAGAGGGCGTCTTCCGCCATCTCCTGCGCCAGAAAAACCTTGAGGACAAGGTCGAGGTGGATTCTGCCGGAACGCACGGCTACCACGTTGGCGAGGCTCCCGATCAACGAACGCAGAGGGCCGCCGCGAGCCGCAGTTACGATCTCTCCGACATGCGCGCGCGCAAGGTTGCCGCACAGGACCTCGATTATTTCGACCTTATCCTGGCCATGGATCAGAACAACCTCGATGCCTTGAAGCGCATCTGTCCGCCCGAGAAGCATGAGCGCCTCGGTCTGTTCATGAGCTACTCGAAGAATTTCGACGACGACGAAGTCCCCGATCCCTACTACGGTCTGGGGCACGGCTTTGACCTCGTGCTCGACATGATCGAAGACGCGGCGAGCGGATTGCTCGAGGGGATCGAGCAACAACTCCACGGCAAGGCGGGCGAGACGCGCGGCGAAGATCAACTCGGCGCCAAGCTCGATCGCCCGGCCTGAGCGCTGGACGATAAGCCGTCACCTCCTGGCCCCGCCTACGACCGGCGCTGGCGCGAGCCGCTCGGTCAAGCTCAGCCTGTCGCCATCCGTCGGTCAAATTGGACCAGGCGGCGGCGCCAAATCTGCCGCCGCGCTGGCCAGCGACACGGCAGACTCGGCTTTGTCCCGGTCAGGTGGTCATTCGCTCGAGGCGCGGGATGACTCAGAAGTCGAAATCGTCTTCGTAGTACTCGAAGGCGCCACGCTGCGGAGCAGCCGCCTTGTCCTGCTCGCCCTTGCGCAGTTCGACCCGGCGAATCTTGCCCGAGATGGTCTTCGGCAATTCGCCGAACTCGATTCGCCGGACGCGTTTGTAAGGCGAAAGGCGGCTGCGCAGGAAGACGAAGATGTCACGCGCCAGTTCGCGGCTGGGCTCGTGGCCCGTGCGTAGCGTCAGAAAGGCTTTCGGAACGGCCAGCCGAAGCGGGTCTGGGCTCGGTACGACGGCAGCTTCAGCGACGGCCTCGTGCTCGATCAGAACACTCTCCAGCTCGAAGGGGCTGATTCGGTAATCGGAAGCCTTGAACACATCGTCGGCGCGCCCGACGTAGGTGATGTAGCCGTCAGCATCGACCGACGCGGTATCGCCGGTGTGATAGAAACCGTCGCGCATTACCTCGGCCGTCTTTTCCGGATCATCGGCATAGGAAATCATCAGACCAAGCGGGCGGGCGCTGAGGTCGAGGCAGATTTCACCTTCATCCGAGACATTACCGTCGCTGTCGACCAGGCGAACCTGGTAGCCCGGCATCGGTCGTCCCATCGAACCCAGTTTGACCGGCTGCCCCGGCGAGTTTCCGACCTGTGCCGTCGTCTCGGTCTGGCCAAAACCATCGCGCAGCGTGATTCCCCAGGCGTCCTTGACCTGGTCGATGACTTCCGGATTGAGCGGTTCGCCAGCGCCGATCAATTCGCGCACTTTGACCGGGTACTTGCCCAGGTCTTCCTGAATCAGCATGCGCCAGACGGTCGGCGGGGCGCACAGCGTGGTCACCGAACAGCGCACCAGCGTGTCGAGAATCGCTGACGCAGCGAAGCGTGAGTAGTTGAAGATGAAGATCGTTGCGCCCGCATTCCACGGCGCGAAGAAACAACTCCAGGCATGTTTCGCCCAGCCCGGAGAGCTGATGTTCCAATGCACATCGCCAGGCTGCAAGCCGAGCCAGTACATCGTCGACAGATGGCCGACCGGATAGCTCTGATGACTGTGCAGTACGAGCTTGGGCTTGGATGTCGTGCCGGAAGTAAAGTAAAGCAGCATCGGGTCGGTCGCCAGCGTCGCTCCGTCCGGCTGGAAGTCGCTCGACTCCTGGTAGGCATCTTCCAGCGCCTGCCAGCCGGCCACCACGCCGCCAACCGTGATGCGCGAGTAGTTGCCCGGCAGGCTGGCGAACTTGTCGGCGTGCGTATGACCGATGATGACATGGCGGACCTGACCACGGTCAAGGCGGTCACGCAGATCGTCCGGCGCCAGCAGCGTCGTCGCCGGCGTCAGGACGGCGCCAAGTTTGAAGGCGGCGAGCATGGTGTCCCAGAGCGCGACTTCATTGCCGAGCATCATCAGAATGCGATCGCCGCGCCGCACGCCTTGCCGGCGCAACCAGTTGGCGACCTGATTCGATCGGGCGGACATCTGGGCAAAAGACATTGTCTGTTCCGATCCGTCCTCGTTGACCACCCATAGCGCCCGCCGATCATTACCGGCAGCCATCACGTCAAAGTAGTCGATGGCCCAGTTGAACTCGGTCAGTTCCGGCCACTTGAAACCGTCGTAGGCGGTCTGATAGTCGGTACGGTGCGCCAGAAGGAAGTCACGTGCCTGCACGAAAGCGGAATACGACATGGTTGGTCCTTTCTCGTTGATGAAATCGGGGAACAGCAACGCAGCATTGTAAGTGACTTCGGCTTGCACATCAGTGCGTCGAGACGCTCAGGCCCACGAAAAGCCGTTCCCGGCGCGACGCGCAGCAGCGCTACCCATCGGCGAGCGAAAACGCTGATCGCTCGGCATGTTGCAATGCGGTAGAATGTGTACATGTTCTATCCGCTGATTCGTCGCTTCTTTTTTTCGCTCGACGCGGAAACGGCGCACCTGCTCGGGCTGGCCGGTGTCGACCTGCTTGCGGCGACGCGTGCCGGGTGTCTGCTGGCGGGCGACGTTCCAGTCGACCCGCTGCGCGTGATGGGTCTCGACTTCCCGAATCGCGTCGGTCTGGCCGCCGGTCTGGACAAGAACGGCGCTCACATCGACGCGCTGGCTGCCCTTGGCTTCGGCTTCCTCGAGGTCGGGACGGTGACGCCACGCGCACAGCCGGGAAACCCACGCCCGCGCCTCTTTCGCATTCCGCAGCAGCGCGCGATCATCAATCGCATGGGCTTCAATAATGACGGCGTCGACCGCTTGCTGGCCAATGTGGCCGGCAGCCGCTTCAAGCGCGGCGGCGGTATCGTCGGCATCAATATCGGAAAGAACTTCGACACACCGATCGAGCAGGCGGCCGACGACTATCTGATCTGTCTCGAACGCGTCTATTCGACAGCCAGTTACGTCGCGATCAACATTTCCAGTCCGAACACGAAAAACTTGCGCGAGTTGCAGAAGGACGACGCGCTCGCTGCCTTGCTGGCTCGCCTGAAAACGGCGCAAATCAGGCTGGCCGAGGTGCACGGCAGCTACGTGCCCCTCGCGCTGAAGATCGCACCCGACCTGGAAGAGGGGCAGATCCGGCTGATCGCCGACTTGCTGCGCCGGCATCGGATCGATGCCGTCATTGCCACCAATACGACGATCGCGCGCAGCGGTGTCGAGGGTCTGCCGAACTCCGAGGAGGCGGGAGGCCTTTCCGGGCAGCCCCTGTTCGCGCGCTCGACCGCGGTCGTCGGCCAGTTGGCGGCGGCCTTGGCGGGCGAACTGCCGATCATCGGCGTCGGCGGGATCATGAGCGGCGCCGATGCCGCCGCAAAGATCGCTGCCGGAGCCAGCCTCGTCCAGTTTTACACCGGCTTCGTCTATCGCGGGCCGCAACTCGTCGGCGAAGCGGCCAAGGCGATTGCTGCCCTGCGTCAGGGATGACCGCAGCTCGCTCGGCAGCGGTCGCCAAGCTTGCGCACCGGGCTCGCGCCCGGGATAATCTCTGCGCTTCACCACGTGCTGCCCAGCGTCCATGCCACAGCCATGACTCACTATTTGTTCATCATCGTCGGCGCCGTCCTGGTCAATAACGTCGTTCTCGTCAAGATTCTCGGTCTGTGTCCGTTCATGGGCGTCTCGAAGAAGCTGGACACGGCCTTCGGGATGGGTGCGGCGACCACTTTCGTGCTCACCGTGGCAACGGGAGCAAGCTACGTCATCGACCATTACTTGTTGATGCCTTTCGGGCTCGAATACCTGCGCACGCTGTCGTTCATCGTGACCATCGCGGCGATCGTCCAGCTGACCGAGATGGTCATTCAGAAGACCAGTCCGCTCTTGCACCAGGTGCTGGGTATTTACCTGCCGCTGATCACGACCAACTGCGCCGTTCTCGGGGTGCCGCTGCTGAACGTCGCCAACGATTTCAATTTCGTCGAGTCGCTGCTTTTTGGAGCGGGCAGCGCGGCAGGTTTCTCGCTTGTTCTCGTCCTTTTCGCCGGGATTCGCGAGCGCATCGAAGGAGCAGACGTACCGGTCTACTTTCGCGGGGCAGCGATCGCGATGGTCACCGCCGGGCTGATGAGCTTGGCTTTCATGGGCTTTGTCGGTCTGGACAAGTATCAATGATCGCCAGCCTGGCCATCATGGCGCTGGGTGCCATCGTTCTCGGCGCGGCGCTCGGCTACGCCTCGATCAAGTTCAAGGTCGAGGGTGACCCGCTGGTCGAAAAGATCGATGCCATTCTGCCGCAGACGCAGTGCGGCCAGTGTGGTTACCCTGGCTGCAAGCCCTACGCCGAGGCGATCTCTTCCGGCGAAGCAGAAATCAACCTCTGTCCCCCGGGCGGCATGGACGGCGTACGCAAGCTGGCAGATCTGCTCGGGCGCGAGGTCAAACCACTGGTCGCCGAGGAGAAGCCGAAGCAGGTGGCGATCATCGACGAACAGACGTGCATCGGCTGCACGCTCTGCATTCAGGCATGTCCAGTGGACGCCATCGTCGGGGCTGCGAAGCAGATGCACACGATCATCGGGCCGCTGTGCACGGGTTGCGAACTGTGTATCCCGCCCTGTCCGGTCGAATGTATCCGCATGGAGCCATTGAGCGAGAACCTCGAAAACTGGAAATGGAAGTACCCGGTCGTCGCCATCCGGCGGGCTGCCTAGGGCCGCGCTGATGCTGCAGCGACTGTTCAGCTTCAAAGGCGGCGTCAAGCCGCAGACCGGCAAGAGCCCGTCGGTACAGGAAGCAATCGGCCTCGCGCCCTTGCCCGAGCGCTTCTACGTGCCTTTGCACCAGAGCATTGGCGGGGCGGCCAATCCGCTCGTCCGCCCGGGCGAGACAGTGGGCAAAGGCCAGTTGATCGGGGGTGCAGACGGCTGGATGTCGTCCGCCGTGCACGCGCCGACCTCGGGTCGTGTCCTGGCGATCGAAGACCATGTCGCGACGCACCCCTCGGGCTTGTCGACGCTGAGCGTCGTCATCGAGCCCGATGGCAGCGACGAATGGGTGGAGCGCAAGCCCATCGACTACCGTCGTCTGCCACCCGAACGCGTGCGCGAGATGTTGCGCGACGCCGGAGTCGTCGGCCTGGGCGGTGCGGTCTTTCCCAGCCACGCCAAACTGACGCCGGCAAAGTCCGTGACGGTAGAAGATCTGGTCATCAATGGCGCCGAGTGTGAGCCCTTCATGACCTGCGACGACATGCTGATGCGCGAGCGGGCCGACGAGACGGTACGCGGGATTGCCATCTTTCGCGAGTTGCTGGCGGCGCAGCGCGTGCTGATTGGCATCGAGGACAACAAGCCGGAAGCAATCGCCGCAATGCGCGCTGCGGTCGAGCGCCTGCAGCTCGATTATGCGGTCGTTGCTGTTCCGACGCGCTATCCGGCGGGCGGCGCCAAGCAGTTGATCCGCGTGCTGACCGGCAAGGAAGTGCCGGCCAGTCGGCGGTCTACCGAACTCGGTGTGCAATGCTTCAACGTGGCTACGGTTTACACGGCGTACCGCGCGCTCGAGTTCGGCGAGCCGGTCATTTCGCGCACCGTCACGCTTACCGGCAACGTCGCTCATCCGCGCAATTGGGACGTCCGGATCGGGACGCCGCTGCGCGAGTTCGTCGCCCTCGCTGAGCCGCGGCACGATACCAACGCTTTTCTGATGGGTGGCCCAATGATGGGCTTTGCCCTGCCCAGCCTCGACGCGCCAGTGGTCAAGGCGACCAATTGCATCATTGCTGGATCGGCCGGGCTCTTTCCGCCGAATCCGCCCGAGATGCCGTGCATCCGTTGCGGAGCGTGCGCTGAGGCGTGTCCGCACGAGTTGCAGCCGTTCGAGCTGTACTGGTTTTCGCGGGCCAGGATCTTCGGCAAGACGCAGGAGTATCACATCTTCGACTGCATCGAGTGCGGCTGCTGCAGCTATGTCTGCCCGTCGCACATTCCGCTCGTGCAGTATTTTCGTTTTGCCAAGAGCGAAATCTGGGCGCGCGAGCGCGAAAAGAAGGCTGCCGACGCCGCCAAAGCGCGTTTTGAACTGCGCAACGCGCGCGAAGAGCGCGAGAAGGAAGAAAAGGCTGAGCGGCTGGCGAAAGCCGCTGCCGCCAAGGCGGCTGAACGCAAGGCTGGGGCGCTGCCCGCGGGCGACGAGGCCGAAGGCAGCCCGCGCGCGCGCGGCGCACACGACACGCCGCCGGCTACCGTCGATGCTGCCGGCAGCGCCGGCACGCTTGACGCTGAAGCGCTGAAAAGGGCGACCATCCAGGCCGCGATGGAACGTGCCCGCGCCCAACGCGCGGAACAGGCGGCGAGGAATATCGACTCGCTCACACCAGCGCAGGCAAAGGAAATCGCAGCCGTCGACGCGCGACGGGCACGCCTGGCAAGCGCCACCGGCGCCCCGCCTGCGCCACCGGAAAGCCCGCTGGATAAGGCCGCATCAGGCGATTGAGCGATGGATTTTTCGACTCCCCCATACCTCCTGCTTGAGCGTACCAGCGTGCGGCGGATCATGCTGCAGGTGCTGATCGGCCTGCTCCCGGGAATCGCTGCCTACGTCTGGCTGATCGGGCCGATCATCCTGTTCCAGTTATTGCTGGCAACGGCCGCGGCGCTGTGCGGCGAAGCCGTGATGCTTCGCCTGCGCAGCCGACCGATGGCGCTCTTTCTCACCGACGGTAGCGCGGTAGTCACCGCCTGGCTGGTCGCGCTGACCTTTCCGCCGATGGCGCCATGGTGGTTGGTCGTCGTCGGCACCCTGTTCGCCATTGTGATTGCCAAGCACCTGTACGGCGGACTGGGCCAGAACCCGTTCAATCCAGCAATGGTTGCTTTCGCCGCGTGCATCGTCTCGTTTCCGGCCCTGATGTCGCAATGGCCGGTGCTCGGCCTGCAACTCTCGCTACGCGAACAGTTCGAGCTGGTTGCCGGATTGGCGCCACGCGTCGACGTGATGAGCGGCGCGACGCCGCTCGATGCGATCAAGACAGCGCTGAAAATGAGCGAGGGAAACATCGATGTGCCGACGCTGCTCGCCACGCAGGAGGTCTTTGGCAACTTTGCCGGGCGCGGGTGGGAATGGGTGACTACCGGCTACCTGCTTGGTGGCCTCTGGCTATGGCAGCGCAAGGTGATCGGCTGGCAAACACCACTTGCTTTCATTGCCGGCCTGTCGCTGCTCGCCGCCGCCCTCTGGGCCTGGCGTCCGGAGCATTTCGCCAATCCCTTGTTCCATCTCTTTTCCGGCGGCGCGATGCTGGGTGCCTTCTTCATCGTTACCGATCCGGTATCGGGTTGTACGACCGCCCGCGGGAAGCTTGTTTTCGGCTTTGCCGCGGGGGTTCTCGCTTACGTCATCCGCGTCTTTGCCGGTTATCCGGATGGCGTCGCTTTCGCGGTTCTGTTGATGAACCTGTGTGTACCCTTGATCGACATGTACACCCAGCCACCGATCTTCGGCATGAAGGAAAAGAGGTGACATCGCCGGCGAAGACGCCGACGCCGCTCAGGATGGCCGTGCGCACGGCGCTCATCCTGTTTCTCTTCGTCACCGCGTTCACCGGGCTGCTGGCAGCTGCCTATCAGTGGACGCGACCCGCCGTCGAGGCGGCGGCGGCGGCGGAGAAGATGAAACTGATCGGCGAGGTGCTTCCCCCCGAGCTCTATGACAATGACTTTCTCAGGGATGTCCTGACACTGGCGCCGACGCCGGAGCTTGGCCTGGAGCAGGAATCGACGGCCTATCGGGCACGCCGGCAGGGCGCGATCACGGCGCTGGTGTTCGAGGCCGTTGCCCCGGACGGCTACTCAGGCAAGATCCGCCTGCTGATCGCCGTGACTGCTGATGGCCGGCTGCTCGGCGTACGCGTCACCCAGCACAAGGAAACGCCCGGTCTGGGCGATTACATCGAGCCGCGCAAGGATAAGAACAAGGAACGTCCATGGATTCGACAATTCGACGGCCTGTCGCTGGCCGCCCTGGGCGAGCGCGACTGGCGCGTCAAGAAGGATGGCGGGCGCTTCGACTCGCTCGCCGGAGCGACGATCACGCCACGTGCCGTCATCCGCGCCGTGCACAAGGCCTTGCAGCACGTTGCGAAACGCCGCGCGGAGTGGTTTGCCGACGGCACCCGACAGGAGAAGAGCGATGATCAGCCGCGCTGAGTTCAAGGAAATCCGGAATAACGGCGTCTGGCACCAGAACACCAGCCTGGTGCAGATCCTCGGCCTCTGCCCGTTGCTCGCGGTGACCAGCAACATGGTCAACGGCGTCATGCTCTCGCTGGCAACGATACTGGTCATGGCGATTGCCAACGTTGCGGTTGCCGCCTTGCGCAATCTGATTCCGCACGAGATCCGCATTCCGGTTTTCATCCTGATCGTCGCTGCCTTGGTGACCGTTGTCGACCTGGTGTTCAACGCTCAGTTTCATGAGCTGTACCAGGTGCTCGGCATCTTCATTCCGTTGATTGTCACGAACTGCATCGTACTCGCGCGCGTCGAGGCTTTTGCCAATCGGAATCCACCGCTGCAGGCGGCCTTCGACGGGGTGTTCATGGGTGTCGGGATGCTGTGGACGCTGGCGCTGCTCGGCGGCCTGCGCGAATTCATCGCCGGCGGTACGCTGTTCGCGGGTATCGACATGGTCATTCCGGCACTCCGTCCGTGGCAGATCCTGCCGGAGGATTATCCTGGTTTCCTGCTTGCCATCCTGCCGCCTGGGGCTTTCATCGTGCTGGGCTGCTTGATTGCCTGGAAGAACTGGGTCGAAGCGCGGGCGGCGGCGCGGCGCAGCCGAGGCCAGCCGGCAACAACGCTGAGCAACCTGGCGGGGGGTGCCTGAGATGGTCGATTCGCCCTGCCTGAGTGCGGCCGACATCGGCCGGGTCTTTGCCCGCTTGCGCGCGGAAAACGAGCAACCGGAGACCGAACTCGAATTCGCAACGCCCTTTCAATTGCTGATCGCGGTCATCTTGTCGGCGCAGGCGACCGACAAGAGCGTCAACCAGGCGACGCGCACGCTCTTTGCCGCGGCCCCGACACCAGCCGCCATGCTGGCTCTTGGCGAAGCTGGTTTGCTGCCCTATATCAATCGGATCGGACTCTTTCGAAGCAAAGCGAAGAACGTCATCGCAAGCTGTCGGCAACTGCTCGAGAAGCACGCCGGCGAGGTCCCGGCTACGCGAGAAGCGCTTGAAGCCTTGCCCGGCGTCGGACGGAAAACGGCGAATGTCGTTCTCAACGTCGCTTTTGGCGAAGCGACGATCGCCGTCGACACGCACATTTTTCGTGTTGCCCGGCGGATCGGTCTGGCCAGCGGAAAGACGCCGCTGGCGGTCGAACTCGAGTTGCTGCAGCGTGTTCCCGAGGAGTTCCGCCGTTCCGCGCACCATTGGCTGATCCTGCATGGGCGCTACGTCTGTAAGGCGCGCCGGCCGGAATGTGCGCGCTGTTGTCTTGCCGATCTCTGCGCGGAGTACGCTGCGGCCGGCCAAACGCTCGTGTCGTCAGATGTTTAATCCAACGCGAGCGCAGGTGCGCGAGTTCTTCTGCGCGGCGTGGAGGAAACACCGCGAGCGCTCGCTGCTCGAAGGCGCCGAGGCGACTGCGGTCGACGTGATCATCCGCCATCCCGAGTACCATGCGCTACTCGCCGACCCGGAACTGGCCGCCGCACAGGAATACCTTCCCGAGGGCGGACAGCTCAACCCGTTTCTTCATTTGTCGCTGCATCTGGCGATTGCCGAACAATTGAGCATCGACCAGCCGCCGGGAATCCGCGCCGCGTTTCAGGCCCTGGCCGCGCGCCTTGACCCGCACGCGGCAGAACACCGCATCCTCGAATGCCTGGGCGAAGCCCTCTGGCGCGCGCAAAGGGAGCGCACGACAATCGACGCCGTCGCCTATCTCGAGTGCGTGTGGCGCGCAGCGAAAGGCTGAAGCTGATCCGCAGCGGCGGCATCGACGCCGTCCTGCCCAGCCACGCCACTCGCCAAGCAAGCGAGATCGTCGAAGGTATTGACGTTGCAGAAAGCCTCGGCCTGGTCGTCAAAGGCGACTTCGCACGCGCTTACCGTGCGGTACCAGAGGCCGGGCTGTCGGCCGCCGTCTTGCAGGAAGGTGGTCAGATGCGGCAGCAGGGCGCGCCGGCAAAGGCAGAATATCGGTTGACGCTGCGCCAGGGTTCGAGCGTGTGCGAGGTCGCACCCCTCGCTGGCCAGCGCGTGGTAGAGGCGCTCGACCAGATCGGCGGGGAGCAGCGGCGAGTCACACGGAACGCAGGCGACCAGCGGATTCGCCGCGCTGGCCAAAGCCGCGTGCAAACCGGCCAGCGGACCGGCGAAACCCGGGATGCGGTCGCCGATGACCGGGTAACCCAGACCCGCGTAAACGGCGAGTTCACGATTGGCGTTGATCAGCAATTCGTCGACTTGCGGCCGCAGGCGCTCGACGACCCATTGCACGAGCGGCTTGCCGGCGAGCAACTGCAATCCTTTGTCGGCGCCGCCCATGCGGCGGGCGAGTCCGCCTGCCAGCACCACTCCGCTGATCAGCGGGCGGCTCACCGGCGGGACAGCCGACGCTCGGCCCACCTGCGGGTGTGCGGCGAGCACCAGCCGGAAGGCGAGGGCATCACTGGCCGGCTCAGGCGAAGCCGGGCAACCAGCCGCTGTCTGGCGCGTTGTTGAGGGGCTCGAGCATGCCCTGGAAGAGCGCTTCGATCACCGGCGGCTCGTGCCAGCGTTCGTTCATGAAGGTCAGGCCAACTTCTTCGACCAGCGCACCGCTCCAATAGTGGCGGGCGACTTCGTCGAGCATCGCAAGATTGAGGCTATGCGGCAGGCGCAGGTAATCAAGCCAGCTTGAATCGTGAAATGAACACCTGTACGTCCCTTTGCTGCGCGCGCACACGAGCAGCTTGCCGAAGACGCGCGCCGGATGCTTGCGGCGAAAGGTTTCGGCGTCGACGCGCGTGGCAAAGAGCAGCAGGGCATGCAGGCGACTGGGAAAGTGCTGATATTGGCGCTGCCGGAAGTACTCCAGATGGTACTCGGCAAAGTAGTTCTGCACCGTGGTGAACTGATCCTCCGGCAAGGACTTGCTGAAAGGATTGCCGAGCAGGATGTCCCAGCCCGGCAGTTCGTCGTCGGCGTCGAGCCAGGCATAGAGCTCGATCGGTGCGCTGTCTCGCAAGAGGTGCTTCATGCGGCGTATCCATTCGATCAATCAGGCGCGAGCCGCGCCGCCCGCGCTGCACCATTGCCTATTTGAGGCGACCGAACTTCTCAACCAGACGGCCAAGCTTTTCCGCATGTTGCCGCGCCAGCGCGTCTGCTTCGCGCTGCGCCCGGCGCTGTGCCGCCTGCCTTTCCAACCTCTCCTTGACCAGTCCGCCAGCGTAGACGCGTTGTTCAGGCGTCACCTCGCCGGCCGGATTGCCTTCCAGATCGAGCCGAACTTGCGCCTTCTCCAGCGCTTTCAGATAGCGCAGCGAGTGGGTGTGGATGCCGAGCGCGATGCGCAAGTGCTTGCGGTCCACGTCGGGAAGGCGCGCCAACAGTTGTTTGTCTATCCCTATGGCCAGCGGACGACAGTCACGCATGACCGGGAATTTGTCCTGCAAGTCCTGCAAGAGCTGGCGCGCGTTGGCGCTGTGGGGACTGCCAGAGTTCGGGGTAGTCATCGCTCGTCGTGCCGCCGGGTCAGAAATGAATCCCGCGCATGATCTGCGAAAAAGCGATCTGGTCGGCGGTCTGCTGTTTCGCTTCGGCGCTGGCGTGCGACGCGGCGCTCGAATCGGGGAACATGCGGAAACTGGTGTTCATCACGATCTGGGCGACTTTCGGCGTCAGCGAGTGAAGCAGCGCACCGAAAATCCCGAGGCGGGTGGCGATTCGTACCGGCTTGTGAATGATCGCCTCGACGACCATTTCCGCGGCATCGTCCGGGCTGAGCGTTGGCACCTGGTCGTAAAGCTTGGTCGGCGCGATCATCGGCGTCTTGACCAGCGGCATGTTGATCGTGGTGAATTCGATTCCACGATCGGCAAATTCCGAAGCCGCGCAACGCGCCCACGCGTCCATCGCGGCCTTTGATGCCACGTAAGCCGAGAAACGCGGTGCGTTGGTCAGCACGCCGATCGACGAGATGTTGATCACGTGGCCCTTGCGTTTGGCGATCATGCCGGGCAGAAAGCCCATCGTGAGCCGCAAGGCACCGAAGTAGTTGACCTCCATCGTTCGCTCGAAATCGTGAAAGCGGTCGAACGAGCTTTCGATTCCGCGGCGAATCGAGCGCCCCGCGTTGTTGACCAGAATGTCGACGCCCCCGTAAAGGCGGCTGATTTCCTCGACGAAGGCGGCGCACTGTTCGGGGTTCGCGACGTCGACCGCGTAGGTGATCAGCTTCAGGCCGGCAGCCTCGAACTCGCGCCGGGTTTCTTCCAGCGCCTGCGCATCGCGCGCAATGGTCACCGCGATGGCTCCCGCTTCGGCCATCTTGCGAACGGTGGCCTTGCCAATGCCGGAAGATCCGCCGGTGACGAGGACAAGCTTGCCCTCGATCTGGCCGCGCAGCGTCCGGTCGATAAAGAGGTCCGGGTCGAGGTGGCGTTCCCAATAATCCCATAGCCGCCAGGCATAGGTGTCGAGCGGCGGCACGGCAATGCCGCTGCCGCGCAGCGCGCGTTGCGTTTCGCGGCAGTCGAAACGCGTCGGGTAGTTGATGAATTCGAGAATGTCATCGGGCAGGCCGAGGTCCTTCATCACCGCACTGCGGATTCGTCGCACCGGAGTCAGGGCAAACATCGCCTTGCGCACCGAACGCGGGATGAAGCCGAGCAATGCAGCATTGACCCGCATGGCCATCTCCGGCGCGTGCGCGGCACGCGCGAAGGTGTTGAGCAGATCGCCAACGCGCATCGGCGTTGGATCGGTCAGATGGAAACAATGACCGTCCTCACCGTCCAGGTGAGCAATATGATCCATTGCCGCGACGACGAAATCCACCGGCACGACGTTGATGCGGCCGCCCTCGATGCCGATGGTCGGCATCCACGCCGGAAACAGCTTGCGCATCTTCTGGATGAGCTTGAAGAAGTAGTACGGCCCATCGACCTTGTCCATTTCACCGGTACGTGAATCGCCGACGACGATTGCCGGGCGGAAGACGCGCCATGGCAGCGAACACTCCTTGCGAACGATCGCCTCCGAATCGTGCTTGGTACGGAAGTAGGGGTTATCGAGGTTTTCAGCTTCCTCGAACATGTCCTCGCGGAAGAGTCCTTCGAAGAGTCCGGCGGCAGCGATCGAACTGACCAGATGAAAATGCCGGCTGCCAATCGCTTCCGCCAGACGTACCGTGTTGCGCGTACCCTCGACGTTGGCTTGCTGCTGATCGGTGGCGCTCGCTTTCAGATCGTAGATCGCGGCCAGGTGAAAGAAGTGGTCGATGCGGCCGCTCAATCGGCTCAGGTCAGCCTCCGAAACGCCAAGCTGCGCCTGCGTCAGGTCGCCGACGATCGGGATGACGCGCGCTTCGCTCGTCTGCCAGTAAGCGTACAACTCGGCCAGCCGCGGCAGCTCGATGGCGCGTGTCAGGAAGTACACGGTGGCCTCCGGGCGCGCCAGGAGTTTGGCAACCAGGCGTTTGCCAATGAAACCGGTGGCGCCGGTTATGAAGTAATTCATACGGGTCTCCCTGCATACATGGTCGTCGTGCGAAGCCTGCCGTGACTGGACGCACACGCTCGGCGGGCAACTTCGCTGGTCTTTAGTGTGCGTCCTCTAGATATTGTCACTAGACTAGCTCCTGAGGGCAAGCAAAAAACTTGTTGACCTTTCGATAACGACGTTAAGGAGATGATGATGGGTAAGAAATTGCGTGATCTGGCGGGTGGCCTGGGGGAAAATCAACTGGCTTTGACGGTCAAGGAATCGGCGCAGCAGATTTGGCTGGCGGGCCTCGGTGCCTTTGCCAAAGCACAGGAAGAGGGCGGCAAGGTGTTCGACGCGCTGGTCAAGGAAGGCGAGAGCATCCAGGCCAGGACGCGCAAGATGACCGACGAGAAGGTGGCTCAGGTCGCCGGCAAGGCGGCGGGGACGTGGGATCGGCTCGAGCAGGTCTTCGAGGACAGGGTCGCGCGCGCGCTCGGCAGCCTGGGCGTGCCGACCAAGCAGGATATCGACAAGCTGTCGAAACGCGTCGTCGAGTTGAGTGCCGCCGTGCAGGCGCTGACCGAAGGCAAGCCGGCGGCCAGGGCGCCAGCGCGCAGCGCAGCCAAACCGGCCGCCAAGGAAGCTGCCGAGGCGGTCGCGGTAGCCAGTCCGCCGGTGGTGGCGAAACCCGCTGCAGCAAAACCAAGGGCGGCCGCCGCCAAACCGGTTCCGCCGGTGACGCCGGCTGACGTGCTGAACACGATTCCGCAAAAGGCTGGCGAGTAGGCAGTGCTGCGTCGGCGGGCTTTGGTGCGCCGCTTGTGCTGGCGCTTGCTGCCTGCCGATGATGATCAGTCTTCCGGAGGTGTGACGGCCGTCGCTGCCGCCGCGCTCCCGGGGGGCTGCGGCAAGTCGTCTGCCTGGCAGCAGGCACGCGGGAAATCGCCTGCAGCCGTCGTTTCGCGCGGCGCTCGCGCAGTCTTCCCGGATTGAGAGGCTTAGGCTATGGCTACGACAACGAGTCGTTCGACGATCGGACTGGCACTGGCCGGTGGCGGTCCGGTAGGCGGCATCTACGAGGTGGGGGCAATGGCGGCGCTGGCCGAAGCGCTCGACGGGCTCGACTTCAACGAGTTCGACATCTATGTCGGTGTCAGTTCGGGAGCCTTCATCGCAGCCGCGGTGGCCAATCGGCTTGCTCCTGGCAGCTTGGCGCGTATGCTGGTGGAAGACGATACGGAGGAGGTCTTCGACCCCGAGATGCTGCTCAGACCGGCATTGGGCGAGTATTTCCGGCGCGCGCTGTCGGTTCCAGTCCTGTTCTGGACGGCGCTTCGCCAGTACCTGTCGGATCCGTGGCACTTGCGCCTGATCGAGGCTTTCCAGGGCTTGAGCCACGCGATTCCGACCGGCGTCTTCAACAACGCAGGGATCGATCAGCTGCTCCGGCGACTCTTCTCCAGTGGCGGACGGAGCAATGACTTTCGCCAACTCGACCACCGGCTGTTCATTGTTGCCACCGACCTCGACACGGGCGAATCGATTCCTTTTGGTGCTCCGGGCTACGACGACATTCCGATTTCGGTTGCCGTGCAGGCCAGTGCGGCATTGCCTGGGCTTTTCCCGCCGGTCTTGATTGGTGAGCGCTATTTCGTCGACGGCGCGCTGATCAAGACGCTGCATGCCTCGGTCGCCTTGCAGGAAGGCGCCGATCTTGTCCTGTGCATCAACCCGCTGGTGCCTTTCGACTCGCGCCTGGCAGCCCGCCGCACGCCGCCGCAGGGCAACCTGGCACTGGCCCCCGACCATCTGGTCGAGGGTGGACTGCCAGTCGTTCTGGCGCAGACCTTTCGTGCCATCATTCATTCGCGCATGCGTACCGGCATGGAGCGCTATCGGCTGGAGTTCAAGGGCAAGGATGTCGTCCTCTTCGAACCAACCCGCGACGACGTCGACATGTTCTTCACCAACGTGTTCAGCTATCGCGGCCGCCGCCGTCTGTGCGAACACGCGTATCAGCGCACGCGCAGCGAGTTGTACCGGCGGCGGCACGAACTGCGCCCGATCCTCGAGCGCCACGGCATCGGCCTCAATCTCGGCGTGCTCAAGGACCACAGTCGTTCTCTGCTCTCGCACAAGCGGCGGCCCGACCTGGCGACGAGTGCGGCGGCGCTGGAATCGTCGCTGCATGATCTCGAGATCTGGTTGCAGGCACGCCAGCGCTGACCCGCAACGCTGATCCGCAGTGCCCGGAAAGCCGGGGTTCCCTGCGCTCGCTGCGAATGCTATGCTGACCGTTCGTCAAACATCGAAGCAGGGCAGGGCGGGCGGCGAATGGAAAGAAAACCCAAGCGACGAACGCGCGAGCGCATCATTGAAACGAGCCTGCGCCTGTTCAACGAGTTCGGAGAGCCGAACGTCACGACGACGGTGATCGCCGATGAAATGAACATCAGCCCGGGTAATCTGTACTATCACTTCCATAACAAGGACGAAATCATCGAGGCGATCTTCTCGGTCTTCGAGCGCCAGATCGAGGAAACGCTCGCCGCACCGACGCGGCGTTTGGCCAACGTCGAGGACATCTGGCTTTTCCTGCATCTGCTTTTTGAGGAAATCTGGGCTTATCGCTTTTTCTACCGCGATCTGAACGACTTGCTGACGCGCAACCGTTTGCTCGAAATCCATTTCTGTCGAATTCTGGCGCACAAGGTGCGCACCGCGCAGACACTGTGTGATGGTCTGGTGTCGAGCGGAGCGATGCGCGCGACCGCGCCGGAGCGGCGTGCGTTGGCAACCAACGTGGCGGTGCTGGCGACTTACTGGCTGTCGTTCGAGTATGCGCGTGACCCGCGCGGCAAGGCCGAGACCGACCGCCTCGGGCGCGGCGTCTATCAGGTGATGGCGATGCTTTCGCCTTTTCTCATCGGCGACGCGAAAGGGCTGTTCGACAGGCTGGCGCGCGAGTACGTGGCGCCGTAGCGAGCCCGAATACATCTCACCACTCTGGAGGAAGAACAATGGCGTGGACAAAATTTCCCTATACCGAAGCGCAGTATCGCTATGCCGGATCGGCCCTCGCCGATCACTGGCAACGCCTGCACCGGGGCGATTGCGAGCCATTTCCCGACGATCCGGCAGTGCAGGAGGCGTGGCGCAGCTATCACGCGGGCGACTTCGGGCAGGCCGTCGAGAGCGGCGTCGCGTGTGGTCTGGCCGGCTATAACGCGGCGAACAAGGCGGCGGCCATCTATGCCAACTATCTGGAGACCGACGATCGGCGCAAGTGCGACCTCTTGCTCGAGGTCGCCAAGCGCTGCGAAGAACTCCAGTCGAGGACTCCGGCCGATGCCAATGGCTGGTATCTGCACGCTTACGCGCTCGGTCGATACAGCCAGAGCATTTCGGTGGCCAAGGCATTGGCCCAGGGGCTGGGCGGCAAGATCAAGCACAGCCTGACGCGTGCGATCGAGTTGCAGCCGCGCCACGCCGATGCGCATATCGCCCTCGGTGCCTACCATGCCGAGGTGATCGACAAGGTGGGGGCGCTGGTCGGTGGCATGACCTATGGGGCGAAGAAAAGCACTGGCCACGAACTGCTCGAGAAGGCGCTGCAACTCAATCCGGACTCGGCGATCGGCCGGATCGAGTTCGCCAACGCCTTGGTCATGATGTACGGCAAGGCGAAGATGAAGGAGGCCGAACGGCTCTATCAGGAGGCGGCGGCGTGTCGGCCGATGGACGCCATGGAGCGACTCGACGTTGAGGCGGCGAAAGCGGAAATTGCCGACTGATCAGCCGCTACCGGTCGGGAAGTTCTCGTCGAAAAAGCGGTGAATTTCGCGCTCGATCGTTGACTTGAGCGCCGAGAGCAGGAAGCCGAGCCGAATATCGAGCGCAACCTCGCGACTGTCGAGCGTCAGTTGGCCGCTCAGGCCAGTTCGCTTGAAGTGCAGGACATCGCCGTGCCAGGCGTAGTTCAGCGCGAACTCCTCTTTCAGTTCGGCCGCCATGTGCTCGGCGGCAGCGCGTGCCTCGGCATGGGTCTTGCCATGCGGGCGGCGGATGATGATGTCGCTCATGTCGCGGGTCCTTCGCAGTTACGCCAGCTCTGCGCAGAGTGAACGAAAAGCCGCGTAGCGGCGCGGGCTTATCTTGCCCGCCCGCAGCGCAGCGAGAACGCGGCAGTCGGGTTCGCGCTCGTGCAGGCAATCGCGGAATCGGCACTGACCGAGCAGCGGGCGCAACTCGCGGAAAGCTTCGGCGATGCACGCCAGCGAAAGATGCCGCAGGCCGAAGGCCATCAGGCCGGGCGAGTCGATCAATGCCGCATTCTCACCGAAATGGTACAGACTGGCGTGCGTGGTCGTGTGCCGGCCTGCCTTGAGCGCCTGCGAAACGGGGCGAATCGTCGCCTGCGCCTGAGGAATCAGCGCGTTCGTCAGGGTTGACTTGCCCATCCCGGATTGCCCGATGAGCAGGCTGGTATGCCTGGCCAGGCAGGGCACGATGCTCGTCGCGTCGATACGTGCGGCCAGTTCAAGCACGCGATAGCCGAGTTCGCGATACGGCGCAAGCATCGCCCTGGCCTCAGCCAGTCGCTCAAGCAGGTCACACTTGTTGAGCACGATGAGAACCTCGATTCCCTGGCTTTCGGCAGCGACGATGCAGCGGGTGACCAGTTCATCGGAAAACGACGGCTCGGTCGCGACGACGATGACGATTTGCGTCACGTTTGCCGCGATCAGTTTCTGCTTCCAGCGGTCCGAACGATAGAGCAGCGTCTGTCGGGGCGTGAGCGCGCCAATCACGCCTTGTCCAGGGCTGACTTGCTCGACGACGACCCGGTCGCCACACACGACTTCGCTCTTCTTGCCCCGGGGCAGGCAGACGAGCGTGGTACCGTCAGCAAGTTCGACCCTGTACTGGCGTCCATGCGCTGCGACGACAAGGCCGGCGAGTTTCAAAGGCTCTCCTGCAGGCGTGCGATGCGCAAACCGGCCGGCGGGTGAGAATCGTAGAACAGCGAGTGCAAGGGATCGGGAGTAAGCGTCGCCGCGTTGTCCTCGTACAGCTTGACCAGCGCACTGATCAGTTCGCTTGCCGAAACCTGCTCGGCCGCATAGCGATCCGCCGCGAATTCGTCGCGCCGCGCCGCCAGGCTGAACAATGGCGTGAGCATGAAGGTGAACACTGGGCAGACGAGAAGGAAAAGCTGCAGGCCAATCGCCGTGTTCATCGTGGTGACGCCGAGACCGAGGTAGAACCAACGCTCGTCGATCAGTTGGCCAAGCAGGGCGAGCAAAGCGAGTGCGCCGGCGAAATGGAGCACGACCCGTTTGAGGACATGGCGATGCTTGAAATGGCCCAGCTCGTGCGCCAGCACCGCTTCGACCTCGGTCGGCTGCAGACGATTAAGCAGGGTGTCGAAGAAGACGATGCGCTTGTTCCGCCCGTAGCCGGTAAAGTAGGCATTGCCGTGGCTCGAGCGCCGCGATCCGTCCATGACAAAGAGACCCGAACTGGCAAAACCGCTGCGCGCCAGCAAGGCCTCGACGCGCTGGCGCAGCGAATCGTCGTCGAGTGGAGTGAACTTGTTGAACAGCGGGGCAATCCAGCTCGGGTAGACGAAAACGACGAGCAGATTGAAGGTGCACCAGAAGAGCCAGACCGACCACCACCAGTTGGCGCCCATCGCCTCCATCAACCAGAGGACAATCCCGAGTACCGGCACGCCGATAAGCACGGCGAGCAGCGCGGCTTTTGCCTGGTCGGCGAAGAAGAGCCGCACGCTCATCCGGTTGAAGCCGAAGCGCTCTTCGATCACGAACTGACGATACAGCGCCAGCGGCAGATCGAGTAGCGCGCCCAGCGCAAGCACGCTGAAAATCAGCGCCACGCCGTAGGCTATTCCAGGCAGCTCCGCCAACCATAGTTCGTGCAATCGCTGCAGTCCGCCGCCAAGCGTCAAGGCGAGCAGGAACGCCAGATCGAGCGCCAGGCTGACGCGGCCGAGCGAGGTCCGCGCCAATGTGTAGTCAGCCGCCTTCTGGTGCGCGGCAAGCTCGATCCGCGCGCTGAAGTCGGCGGGGACCTGCGCCCGGTGCGCGGCGACGTGCGCCATCTGCCGGCGGGCCAGCCACAGGCGTGTGCTGGCGGTGAGCAGGCAGGCAGCCAGAAAGACGAAAGAAAACGCGTTGGGCATGGGGCTGTGACAGAATGGCGGCTTTGTACGGGTTCAGGCGGATTATATGACACAGGCTGCGACTTCCCTCGTCTGGCTGGACATGGAGATGACCGGTCTCGATCCGGAGCGCGAGCGCATCATCGAACTGGCGATCGTGGTGACCGACACAAGCCTGACGACGATCAGCGAGTCGCCGGTCTGGGTGGTGCATCAGGATAATGCCTGCCTGGAAGCGATGGACGAGTGGAATCGCACAACGCATACCCGTTCGGGCCTGATCGACCGCGTCCGCGCGTCGCTACTCGACGAAGCCAGCGTCGAAGCGGCAGCGCTTGCCTTCGTCCAGGCACATGTTCCGCCATCGACCAGTCCGCTGTGCGGCAACTCGATCGGCCAGGATCGGCGCTTCCTCTACAAATACATGCCGCGCCTGGAAGCGTGGTTTCACTACCGCAACCTTGATGTCAGCACGCTGAAGGAGTTGTGTCGGCGCTGGCGGCCCGATCTGGCCCAAGGCTTGATCAAGCGTGGGGAACATACCGCGCTGGCCGACATTCGCGAGTCGATTGCCGAACTGAAGTATTACCGCAAGCATTTTCTGCGCGTCTGACGCGCCACGCCGATTGCGGTCACCGTAGCGCAGCACCACAGGCTGCCTGCGGCAAACTCGCCGGGCACCAGCGCAGTGCATCGCGGGTCTCCATGCACCAACAGCCGGCGCGCGGATTCCCGCCGGTCGCCGGGTTCCTGCTCGCCAACGTCGCCTAGCGCCTGGCATACGATTTGCTTTTCATCCCGGAACAGGTGCTGAAGGCGAATGCGATGACAGCGAACTTCTACAATGAGATGGTAGACGACGAGGGCAAGCTCAGAGCGCACTATCGCGCGTTTGCCGACTGGCTGGCGAGCACGCCGGCCGAACGGCTGGCGCGCAAGCGGGCTGAGGCGGACACCGCCTTTCACCGGGTCGGGATTACTTTTGCCGTCTATGGCGAGGAGGCCGGAACCGAGCGACTGATTCCTTTCGACATCATTCCGCGCATCATTCCAGCCGGCGAGTGGCAAGCCTTGCAGGCCGGACTCTGGCAGCGGGTCACGGCGCTGAATGCTTTCCTGAACGACATCTATCACGCGCAGGAAATTCTCCGTGCCGGCTTGATTCCACCCGAACAGGTGCTGCGCAACCCGCAGTTCCGGCCCGAGATGATCGGTGTGGACGTAGCCAGCGGGATCTACGCGCACGTTGCCGGCGTCGATATCGTGCGCGCCGGGGCCGGCGAGTCGTACGTGCTGGAAGACAACCTGCGCGTTCCGTCGGGCGTGTCCTACATGATCGAGGACCGCAAGATGATGATGCGGCTTTTCCCCGAGCTCTTTTCGCGCCACAAGATCGCGCCCGTCCAGCACTACCCCGACATGCTCCTGGAGAACCTGCGGACGGTTGCCCCGCAGGGGGTAAGCGACCCGACGGTCGTTCTGCTGACGCCCGGTGCGTACAACAGCGCGTACTTTGAACATACCTTTCTGGCCCAACAGATGGGCGTCGAACTGGTCGAAGGGCGCGATCTTTTCGTGCGTGACGACACCGTCTACATGCGCACGACACAAGGCCCACAGCGCGTAGACGTGATTTATCGGCGGCTCGACGACGATTTTCTTGATCCGCTGGCGTTCAAGAAGGACTCGATGCTGGGCGTTCCCGGTCTGCTCTCGGCCTACCGGGCCGGTAACGTCACACTGGCTAATGCGATCGGGACTGGCGTTGCCGATGACAAGTCGATCTATCCGTATGTTCCGGAGATGATTCGCTTCTATCTCGGCGAAACGGCGCTGCTGAACAACGTGCCGACGTGGATTCTGCGCCGCCCTGAGGACCTCGCCTATGTCCTGGCGCATTTGCCGGAACTGGTCGTCAAGGAGGTGCACGGCGCCGGCGGCTACGGCATGCTCGTCGGGCCCGCGGCAAGCAAGTCCGAGATCGAGAACTTCCGCGCCCGCATACTTGCCGCACCCGACAAGTACATCGCGCAGCCAACGCTCGCCTTGTCGAACTGCCCGACCTTCGTCGACACTGGTATCGCACCGCGCCACGTGGACCTGCGGCCGTTCGTCCTTTCCGGCAAGGGCATCGGCACGGTGCCCGGCGGCTTGACGCGGGTCGCCTTGCGCGCCGGATCGCTGGTCGTCAATTCATCGCAGGGTGGCGGGACGAAAGACACCTGGGTACTGGAGAGCGAAAATGCTTAGTCGTACTGCCGATCACCTCTATTGGCTGGCCCGCTACACCGAGCGGGCGGAAAATCTTGCTCGCCTGCTCGATGTCTCCTACCAGATGTCGCTGCTGCCGCAGTCGGTTGCCTCACAGAACGAGAACTGGCGCGCCATCCTGGCGTTGAACAGCCTGGAAGACGCTTTTGCCCAGGTGTACGCCGAGGTCAACGTCGAGAATGTCCTCCACTTCATGGTTTCCGATCCGGCCAACCCGTCCTCTATCCACAGTTGCCTGCGCGCGGCGCGCGAAAACGCGCACGCCGTGCGCGGTACGCTGACCGCCGAGATGTGGGAAAGCGTCAACGCAACCTGGCTCGAATTGCGCCAGCAGCACTTCGACCAGATTCTCGCGCGCGGCATCAGCGAGTTCTTCGACTGGGTCAAGTTGCGTTCGGCGCTCATCCGCGGCGTGACCTTCGGCACGATGCTCAGGGACGACGCCTTGCATTTCATTCGCCTTGGCGGACTCCTGGAGCGCGGCGACAACACGGCGCGCATCCTCGACATGCAGTACCACGTCCTGCACCAGAACGGCGATGAAGCGGCGACCGACTTCTACCGCTGGAGTGCGCTGCTGCGTTCGGTGTCGGCTTTTCAGGTCTATCGCAAGGTGTATAGCGAGGCGATCACGCCGGCACGCGTCGCCGAACTTCTGATCCTGCGCATGGACATGCCGCGCTCGCTGCACGCGTGTGCCGACGGAATCGTGCGGATGCTGCAGTTGATTGCCAACCGCGTTTCGGCGGAAACCGAGCGGCAGGCAGGCGTGCTCCATGCTCGCCTGCACTTTGCCCGCATTGATGACGTGCTGGCCGGCGGCCTGCACGCCTACCTGGCCGACTTCATGGACAGAATATATCATCTGGGCGACGGCATCAGCCGCGATTTTCTAGTCGCTGCCTGAGCCGTCGCCCGATGCTTGCATCGTACGCCGTCGCCGGCGCTTGCAACGCGCCTACTGCATTTGCTGAATACCGGCCAGCACCCAGCCCGTACGGCCATCGCGCGGTTTGACCATGTGCCAGACCTCATCCACCCGCTCGGCCGCCGCATCCTTTTCTTCGCGGATCAAGCCGGTAAAGCGTACGCTGACGATGTAACGGCTGCTCTCTTCGGTCACGTCGAGCACCTGCGCGTCGATCTCGAGCACATCGGTTTCCTGCTTGGCGTTACCGCGTTCGCTGATACTCATCTTGATCTCGGCAAACATTTCGGGCGTCGTGAACTCCCGGATGTCGTCAAGGTTGCCGGCATCGTTGGCCGCTTGCAGGCGGATGAAATTGACCTTGGCGTTGCGCACGAATCCCGCTTCGTCAAAGTCAGCCGGAATATGCCCGGTCGGGTGGCTGTCGTCGGCAAGGGGTTGCGCAGCGCCGGAAGAGAGCATTGCCGGCTCGCTGGAGCGGTGCTCCGGGTACGCCGCAGGTCCGCCTGCCGCTGCGTACTGAAGACCGCCGCCAGCCGCTGCCTGCGATGCCGCCCTGCGCCGCATGATGAACGCGACCAGGGCAAGGCCCGCCATGACCAGCAGGCCGATCATCAGCATCGAGGCGAGTTCTTCACCGAAGCCAAAATGAGCGGCGAGCGCGGCCAATCCAAGGCCCGCTGCCAAGCCGGCCAGCGGTCCCATCCACGATCGTTTCGGCTGTGCCGGCGCTGCCGCCCCAGCCATCGGCGGCCGCGCGCCAGTCGTTGCTGCAGCAGAGGAGGGTGCCGACGACGGCGAGCGGTCGGCACTGACTGACTCACGCTGCATACCGGAGGACTTGCCGCCTCCGAAGCGCTTTGCCGCATCAGCGTCGCCGGCCACCACCGCCAAGCCGAGCGCTAGAACGGCTGCCAGCATCGTAAAGAATTTCATGGTTATCTCCTGTAAGGGGTTCAGGGGTGCAACGCGAGCTAGGATAAAGAGCGCTCTGTCGAACGAAAAGCAGAATAATTTGTAATGATACTTCGAAATTTTCGTAGTATCGAAGGTTCCGCGGCGGCCTCTCGCGGTCCACCCTTGCGGTGTGGGCACACTCGTCCCCTCATGATTCTGCGCCGTCGTCTGGGGAAATCGATCGCAGCGAACGAACGACGGCCTCGTCGGGCGGCGCAAGCCCAGCCTCGGATGCCGTTCGCCGGCCGCGTCTGCTGCTGCCGATGGTCGATGCGCGCGCCTGTTCGATGATTGCCACGGTTGCCGGGTGAGTCGATCGGCGCTCGGTGGTGATCGCATAAACCTGTTCGCTGATCGAATCGATGCGGCCGACGGCGCGGACGCGATACTGTTCGGCCAGATGCCGGGCGATCGCAGTCGGTGCGACGAACAGACCCGCACCGCCCTGGGCGAAAGCCTTGAGCAGGGCGCTGTCGTCAAACTCACCGACGATCCGCGGATGCAGACGCTGACTGACAAACCATTCCTCGAGGCGTGTGCGGATCGCCACATCGTCGCCCGGAAGAAGAAAGGGCGCAGCTTGCAGCAGGGCAGGGAAGTCGCCAGAGAGCTTGGCGAGCAGCGTATCGGCACCGAAGACGGTGAGTTCGCTTTCCGTCAACAGGTGGCTGAATCCGCGCACGTTGAGGTTGGCCGGCATCGGCTGGTCGGCGATCACGATATCCAGCCGATGTACGGCGAGTTCGCCGAGCAGCGGCGTCAATCGTCCTTCGCGGCAAATCAGGCGTACCGCTTCAGGCAGACTCAAGACCGGTTCGATCAGACGATGAGCGACCATCTTCGCCACTGAATCGGCGATTCCGACGGCAAACGGCAGGCTTCGCCGGGTCGTCTGGTCGCGTGCGATATCGAGCAACTCGTCGCCGAGAGCGAAGATCTCGTCGGCATAACTGAGAATCCGCCGCCCGGCATCGGTGACTTCCAACCCGCGGCCAACACGATGGAACAGTTCCACACCCAGCGTCTGCTCGAGCTCGCGCAACTGGCCGCTGATCGCCTGTGGCGTCAGGTGCAGTTGCTTGCAGGCGCGCGCGATGGTTCCCGATTTGGCGACCATCCAGAAATAGCGCAGATGCTTGTAGTTCAGCGTGGGCATGCACGCTTACCTCGGAAAAATGGAACCATCAGTTCAGTATATTCGATTTGTCGGATGCTTTTGCATCGCCTAGACTAGCGCCGTTTCGCCTCGTTTCTCCGCTCCAATCTCTTCCGAGGAGTCCTTCCATGCAGATCGTCATTCAGGCCAGAGGTATCGATCTTACCGCCGACTTGCGCGAACACGTCGACCGCCGTCTGCGCTTCGCATTCGATTGGGCAAGTTACGCCATTGCCAACGTCAGCGTCGTCCTTTCCGACATCAACGGGCCGCGCGGAGGCAACGACAAGCGATGCCGGATTCGCGTCATCGGCAACGAAACTTTCGACCTGGTGGTTGAAGATACGCAGGCCGACCTCCATGTTGCGGTAGACCGCGCCGCCGATCGTGCCGGACGGACCTTGGCGCGCCGGCTGGCGCGCCAGCGGCAATACCGGCACGACAGCGGCGCCTTGGCCAGCCTTTCTCGCTGAGCACGCTTGGCCGGCGGCCAGGCATCAGCGATCAGGCATCTTTTCTGGAGGCAAACGATGAAACGCGTTTTTCTGCTCATCGCCACAAACCTGGCGATCATGCTCGTGCTCGGTATCGTTAGCACGCTTACCGGTGCGCACCGGTTCTTTTCGGGAACAGGTCTGGATTTGGGCAAGCTGCTGTTCTTTGCCCTGATCATGGGCTTTGGCGGTTCGTTCATTTCGCTCTGGATGTCGAAGACCATCGCCAAATGGAGTACCGGCGCTCAGGTCATCGAGTCGCCGGCCAACTCGACCGAATTCTGGCTGGTCGATACGGTTCGCCGCTTCTCGGAAAAGGCAGGCTTGCCGATGCCGGAGGTCGCCATCTACGAGGGCGAGCCGAATGCCTTTGCCACCGGCGCCACTCGCAACAGCTCGATGGTTGCCGTATCCACCGGACTGTTGCAGAGCATGACGCGCTCGGAGGCAGAAGCCGTCATCGCGCACGAGGTGGCGCATATCGCGAATGGCGACATGGTGACGCTGACCTTGATTCAGGGCGTCGTCAACACCTTCGTCATCTTCCTGGCGCGCGTCGTCGGCTGGTTCGTCGATTCCGCCATGCGCCGTGGCAGCGACGAGTCGGCCGGCCCGGGAATCGGCTACACGATCACGGTCGTCATCTGCGATATCGTCTTCGGTATCCTGGCCAGCATTATCGTGATGTACTTCTCCCGGGTGCGTGAATTCCGTGCCGACGCAGGTGCCGCCCAGTTGCTTGGGACGCCACAGCCGATGGTCGCTGCCCTGCAGAGACTGGGCGGTATCGAAGCCGGAGCCTTGCCGCAGAATGTCGCGACGGCGGGGATCGCTGGGCGCGCCGGGTGGATGGCGCTGTTCTCGAGCCACCCGCCGATCGAGGAGCGTATCGCCGCGCTGCAAAACGCGCGCTGACACAGCGCTCGTCGTAGACGCCGCCGGAACCGATGGGCCTTCGGTTCCGGCGTTCCATCTGGCAGGCAGCCGACGCTTCGGCGAAGCTTGAAGTCGGCTATAATCGATGGCCACACCCCCGCTCCGTCAAGGTTCACCGCTTGCGCTTGCCAGAGACCGTTGCCGATGCCAAACGACGCGCCCGGTGCGCATCACTCGCCTGATTCGCCTTCCGGCTCAGCGCTGCCGACGAGCGGTGCGGCGCGGCCGGCAGATGCCGTGCTGATCGACAAGTACGGGCGGCAGGTGACCTACCTGCGCTTGTCGATCACCGATCGCTGCGACTTTCGCTGCCGCTACTGCATGGCGGAGGAAATGGAGTTTCTGCCGCGCGCGCAGGTCCTGACGCTGGAAGAGTGCTTGCGCCTGGCAAGCGCCTTTGTCGAGCTTGGAGTCAGCAAGCTGCGGATCACCGGTGGCGAGCCGCTCGTCCGAAGAAACGCCATCTGGCTGCTTGAACGCCTGACGCATCTGCCTGGCCTGCGCGAACTGGTCATGACAACGAACGGTTCGCAGCTTGCACGCTTTGCTCCGGCACTGCGGGCAGCCGGCGTCAGGCGGATCAACATCAGTCTGGATACGCTGCGCGCCGAGCGATTTCGGCGAATCACCCGGGTCGGCGATCTGTCGCGCGTTCTGGCAGGCATCGCAGCCGCGCGTACGGCCGGTTTCGAACGGCTGAAAATCAACACGGTGCTGCTGCGCGGCGTGAATGACGACGAGATCTGCGACCTTGTTCGCTTTGCCATTGCCCAGGAAGTCGATATCGCTTTCATCGAGCAGATGCCCTTCGGCGAGCTTGGTCAGTCGCGTCGGGCGAGCTTTCTCAGCAGCGACGAAGCACTTGCCTTGCTGCGGGCGGATTTCGTTCTCGTCCCGTCGGCGGAATCGACCGGCGGCCCGGCACGTTACTGGCGAATCCCCGGGCAGGCGACACGCGTCGGTTTCATCGCGCCGCACAGCCACAACTTCTGCGCCGCGTGCAACCGCGTCCGGGTGAGTGCGCGCGGCGAACTGTTTCCCTGCCTGGGAAGTAATGACGCTGTGCACCTGCTGCCCCTGCTACGTGCTCACCCGGCGGACGACGCGCCAGTGCGCGCGGCGATTGCACAAGGCATGGGCTTCAAGCCGAAAGGACACGAGTTCGGCCACCGCCTGGATGCTCCGCACCTGGTCCGTTTCATGTCGATGACTGGCGGTTGAGCCTTGGTCGAGCTGCCGGTCGTGGCGTGCCCGAGTGGCCGGCAGGCTGCTCAAACCTCGATGAGTCGCAGCATTGACCTTGCCGGGAGTGCACACGGCGCTGCTGACACGATCCTGGTCGGATCTCCGCAGTGTCTGGTGTCCGCTCAGCGCGCCAATCAGCCGGTCGGCCCGGTGCGCCTGACGGCGGCATGTGCGCACGATGCGATGTCAGCGGGTGGCACGAGTCGGGCGGGCAGCGCCAGGTGGCCGGGGCGGGCGGCGAACCCGGCTGCCATTCCGGCGGTAAGCCTGCCGCCCGGTCTTCCGCCATTGGCGGGTCACGCCTGAGGCTGCTGAAGCCATGCGTCATGCAGGCTATACGCGTACGGCGATTGCCCTGCATTGGCTGATGGTCGTCGTTCTGGTCGGGCTCTTCTGTCTCGGCATCTACATGCACGAGCTGCCGCTATCGCCACAGAAGCTGAGGCTCTACACCTGGCACAAGTGGGCCGGCGTCAGCGCCTTTCTTCTCGTGCTCGCTCGTCTCGCCTGGCTGATCGCCCATCGACCGCCAGCCTGGCCGGGCGACATGCCGCACTGGCAGGAAGCGCTTGCGCGAGCACTGCATCTCCTGCTCTATCTCCTGATGATCGCCATCCCGCTCTCCGGCTGGCTGATGAGTTCCGCCAAGGGCTTTCAGACGATCTACTTCGGCATCCTGCCGCTGCCCGACGTGGTGCACAAGAACAGGGAACTCGGAGAGCTGTTGCAGACCCTGCACTCTACGCTGAATCTCTGCCTCGCGGCGCTGGTCGTCGTGCACGTTGCGGCCGTCCTCAAGCACCAACTGCTTGACCGCGACCAGGTGTTTCGGCGTATGCTCCCGTCTCGCGCTGGCAAGCGTTGACGCCTCACGTGGAGCCTGCCCATGCCTGCATGCTTTCGCCTCTTTCCTGTCCTCCTTGCCGCTTTTGGCAGCAGTGCGCTGTTTGCCGCCGAATTCAACCAGGTGCTCGTCGACAAGAGTTCGCTCAGCTTCGTATCCCGACAGATGGGTGTTCCGGTCGAAGGCAGATTCAGGACGTTCTCCGCTGCCCTGAGTTTCGATCCGGCGCGGCCGGCCGCTGCGCAGGCGCGCCTCACGCTTGATCTGGCCAGCGTCGACGCGGGATCGCGCGAGGCTGACGACGAGCTCATCGGCAAGGCGTGGTTCAACGTCAAGGCGTTTCCCACCGCGAGCTTCGTTTCTTCGGCGATTCGCCCACTCGCTGGGGAGCGCTTCGAACTGATCGGAAAACTGACCATCAAGGGTAGAACGCAAGAGCTGAGCGCGCCTTTCACCTTTCGCCAGGAGCGCGGCCATGGCATCTTCGAGGGCACTTTTCCGCTGCGGCGTCTGGATTTCCTGATCGGCGAGGGCGCCTGGTCTGAGGTCAGTGTCGTTGCCAATGAAGTCCAGATCAAGTTCCGTTTCGTCGCTGCGCCGGCAGCGTCGAGCAAGTAACCAGACCCGAGAAAGATCGCCCATGAGAAACTCGCTCTTGCTTGTTCCCCTTGCTCTGCTCTCCACCGGTCGGGTGCTGGCTGCGCCCGAGACGTACGCGGTGGAACCGAGCCATACATATCCCCGGTTTGAATACAGTCATTTCGGCTTGTCGACCCAGATCCATCGCTTCAACAAGACAACCGGGATCATCATGCTCGACCGTGCAGCGAGGACCGGCGCGGTGGACATCAGTATCGACGCCCGCTCGATCGATTCAGGCTATGCGGTGTTCAACGAGCACCTGCAGGGAGAGGAGTTCTTCGATACCGCACGCTATCCAACGATCACCTACAAGTCGACTGCGGTCAGGTTTGAAGGCGATAAGCCGGCTGTCGTCGAAGGGCTGCTGACGATCAAGGGAATTACCAAAGCGGTTTCCTTGACCGTGACCTCGTTTCATGCGATGCCGCATCCGATTCTGAAGAAAGACGCCATCGGCGCCAACGCCGTGGCCCGCATCAAACGTTCCGACTTCAAGGCAAGCAAGCTGACACCGCACGTCAGCGATGAAATCAACCTTTCCATTGCCGTCGAAGCGATCAAACTGTAGGGCGCACATAACACAGGATCCGTCGGTGTTCTGCGCGACGACGGACAGCAAGCGACGCCCGCTGGGCAGCGCGATTACGGGTGAGAAATGGAGCGACGGCTGCTGCTTGCACCAATGGAAGGTCTGGTCGACGACGTGCTACGCGATGTGCTGACGCGCGCCGCCAGATACGATCTCGCGGTGACCGAATTTGTCCGGGTTTCCGGCAGCTTGCTGCCGCTGCGTGCCTTTCTCCGCAGTTGCCCGGAACTCGCGCGCGCCAGCCGGACGCGATGCGGCACGCCGGTCGCCGTGCAACTGCTCGGTAGCGACGAACACTGCCTGGCTGAAAACGCGGCGCAACTCGTTGCGCTGCAGCCGGCCGGAATCGATCTCAACTTCGGCTGTCCGGCACCCCGAGTCAATCGCCACGGCGGCGGCGCCATGCTCCTCGCCAACCCGGAACGGCTTTGGCACATCGCAGCGGCTGTCCGCCGCGTCGTGCCGGAGAGCATTCCCTTGACCGCAAAAATGCGGCTCGGCATCAAGGATACCGCGTTGACCCTGGATTGTGCCCGGGCACTTGCAGCCGGTGGCGTCGTGTCGCTGGTCGTGCACGCGCGCACCCGGCTTGAAGGCTATCGACCGCCCGCGCACTGGGAGTGGATTGCGCGCATCGCCGATGTCGTTCAAATCCCCGTCGTCGCCAACGGCGAAGTATGGAGCGTAGAGGATTACACCCGCTGCCGTTCGCTGAGCGGTGTCCCCGACGTAATGCTTGGACGTGGCGCCGTGGCCGACCCGTTTCTCGCCGAGCGCCTCCGTGCGCTGGCCAGCGCCAGCGATTCGCTGCACGAAGCAGGTGCGCATCGGGTGGTCGACAGGGCGGCCGACCGGGCAGCGGACTGGCCCCGCCTGCAGCTGCTCCTCGCCCTCTACTGGCGGCAGACGCTCGGCAAGGTATCGCCGGCGCGCGCGCCTGGTCGGCTGAAACTCTGGCTGCGCGCCTTGCAGCGCAATTTCCCGGCGGCTGGCGAACTGTTTCTCGCCCTCCGCAGCCTGCCACGGGTTCAGCAGGTGAGCCAGGTTCTGGTCGAGCACGGGATTCACGCTGAGCACGAGCCTGGCTGAGGCCTGTGCAAGTCGGCGTCTAACGCCGGAAGCGATTCCCGCACCGTGGTCGAGGTCGGCGCGGACCTGTTGCCAAGTGTATCCAACAGAACGGAATTTTCTAGTCGTTCATGTTGTCTTATAGAACACATAAGACATCTGTCTGCTGGTCGACAGTCGCTGCGGGCTACGGCTGTCAGCCGGGTGTTGCAGTACAATTGACGTGTTTTCCCCGCCTTACCACCTTTTAGAAAGGACGTCGCCGTGCTCGAATCCTATCGTGCCCATGTTGCCGAGCGTGCTGCGCTTGGCATCCCGCCTTTGCCGCTGACCGCCAGGCAGACCGAGGAGCTTGTCGGACTGTTGAAAAGCCCGCCGCTGGGTGAAGAGAAGAATCTGGTTGATCTCATCACCTATCGGGTTCCGGCAGGCGTTGACGACGCGGCCAAGGTCAAGGCGGAGTTCCTGGCGCGCGTCGCCAAGGGAGACGAGACGTGCGCGCTGATCTCGCAGGCGAAAGCGACCGAACTGCTCGGCACGATGCTCGGCGGCTATAACGTCAAACCCTTGATCGATCTGCTGGTCGGCGCGAACGGCGCGATCGCAGCCGAAGGACTGAAGAAGACGCTGCTCGTCTTTGACTACTTTCACGATGTCAAGGAGCTCGCCGACCAGGGGAACGACAACGCCAAGGCAGTCCTGCAGAGCTGGGCTGACGGCGAGTGGTTCACCTCGCGCCCGGAGGTTCCGGCGAAACAGAAGCTGACCGTCTTCAAGGTGACCGGTGAAACGAACACCGACGACCTGTCGCCAGCCCCCGATGCCTGGTCGCGGCCGGACATCCCACTGCACGCGCTGGCCATGCTGAAGAACCCGAGGCCGGGAATCGAGGCCGACAAGCCGGGCGAGCGCGGCCCGATCATGCAACTCGAAGCGCTTGGCAAGAAGGGCAACCTGATTGCCTATGTCGGCGACGTCGTCGGAACCGGTTCGTCGCGCAAGTCGGCCACCAATTCCGTGC
>NZ_JAVMKF010000317.1:0-2859 GCF_031732815.1 Accumulibacter sp.
ACGCCCTGGTACGGGATCTGGTGGTGCTCGCACCATGCGGTGAGGTGGGCCATGAACCCGCCGTAGGCGTGGGCCGCATCGACCCCGGCGTGACGGCGTACCTCCTCGAAGTACACGGCGTCGATGCCGTCGCAGGACTGCTTGATCTCGGTGAGCCAGCGTTTGAATCGCAGGTAGCGCATGCCGCCACCCTCGAAGCGTTGCGGCTTGAAGGATTCCGATCCGCTGGTCACTGCGCCATCGCGGTCGCGCAGCGCCCAACCAGCCTGAGTGCCGAGATCCAGTGCCAGGATCGAGGGCATGGATGGCCGCCGATGATCTGATCCCGGGTGGCCGGCAAGCCCCCTACGTAGAGTGGAGGGACCCTCTGGTCCCTCTCCTACGTAGTAGGAGGGGGAGTTTTCGCCAACTGGAGAATGGGAGAAAGTCCAGCAACCACGCGGGTTTGCGCCAGTTGGCAAGTTGGCATCGTTGCCAACTGCCAACTGCGGGTAATTTTCCGCAATACCTTGATTTACCTGGACTTCCAGTTGGCAGGGGTTTGCCAACTGCGGGTAGTTGGCAAGGAAATGGGTGCAGTTGGCAACGGTGCTGCCAACTGCCGATTGGGCAATATTCATGAGGCCTCCGGGTCGTTCAGTTCGTCGTGGTAGACCCACACGTCGGGGTTCTCGACAGGCATCGAGGCGCCGGAATGCGGGCACTTGTAGTGGGTGGGGAGCACCGTGTGCTCGCGCATCGGCAGCTCGCCGGTGGCCGTGTCGACATCGCCCGCTGGCATGCGCAGCACCATGCCTTCGACGCAGAGATAGCCGAACTTGGTGCGGCCGCTGGAGGGCAGACCGTAGTCAGCCGCGTTGCGGAAATACTTGATGTAGCCCTGCGTCGACAGCGCGGAGACGCGTTCGCGGATGGTTCGCTCGCCGCCCAGACCGGCCTTGCCCTCGAAGGACTCCGCGAACTGGTTGGCGGTGTAGCAGCGCCCGTTGCCGGCCTCCTCGAACAAGATCTGGAGGATCGCGTCGCGCTTGCGGCGGCGCTCGGCATCCAAGCGCTCGCCGTAGTCCTTCATCACCAGCCGCTCGTTGGCATCGACCTCGCGCCACTCGCCGTTGATCTTGTCGACATGCCGTTGCGGGATACCCGCGCCGTTGCGCAGCTCAAAGATCAGCTGGCGGGTCGTTCTGGTCTCGTCGGGCCTGAACAACAACATCCCGGTCGAGTAGTAGCCGCGCAGACTTCCCGCGCCGGCCAGTGCCTGGAACGGGTCCTCCTCGAACTGCTTCTTGCCGAGCTTCTTGGTGTGGTGGGCGAGGATGACGCCGGCGTCCGGATTCACTGCCTGGCGAATGCGCTCCACCCGCTGGGACAGGAAGAACAGCATGGCGCCGTTATCGTTCTCGCCTCCAGCGTCACCGCCGTCGAAGACGTTGCGGATCGGATCGATGGCGATGATGTCGGGAGGCTCGCCGCCGAAAGCCTGCGCGATCGCTGGGATCACCTGCGCCAGTCCCGCGTCATCGAGCACCAGCCGCAACTGCGGTGTGGCGACGAAGTTGGCGCGGGCATCCAAAAGCCGGTGTGATGGCAGGCGCACATCCTTCACGCGCTCGCGCAGGTAGTGGTACTGGACCTCGGCCTGCAGGTAGAACACGCGCAGCGGACGGGGTGGCTGCATGCCGAGGAATACAGCGCCTGCAGCCATGTGCGCCAGCCAAGACAGCAGGAAGTCGCTCTTGCCGACTTTCGGTGCGCCACCGAACACCAACATGCCAGCCGGTGTCAGCACGCGCGGAGCGATCAGATCGGGCGGCAGCGGCGAGTTGTCATCGAGCAGTTCGCCGAGCGTGAAGGTGGGCAGAGAGGGAGCCGCTGCCTTTACGATCCGTCGGTCACCCTGGGCGATGAATGCCGCGCAGTCGAAGCCCTCGTCGACAGCGTCTGCTGCATCCCACTTGGCCGGCTTGTCGGTCGGCGGCACCAAAATGGCCACGGATGCGCTGCCCGCCATCACGCAAGCGCGTGCTGCGCTCTCGGCGTAGTCCCAGCCGGGGGCATCCCGGTCCGGCCAGATGACCACGGATTTCCCGGCTAGTGGACGCCAGTCGGTCTTGTCGACTGGTGCCTTGGCGCCGTTCATCGCCGTGGTGGCCGCAATGCCGCAAGCAACCAATGCAGCCGCACATTTCTCGCCTTCGACCAGGACGACCTCTCGCGCTTTCGCGATGGCCGGTTGGTTGTAGAGCGGCCTGAGGTCGGGGGCGCGCCACATGCGGGCGCGGACATCCCAGGGGCGATACTCTTTGCCTGTCGGCGGGTCATACCGGTAGACGCAGGCGATCAGCTCGCCATCGGGAGTCAGGTAATCCCATTTGCCGGTGTAGGCGCCGAGGTCGTCCATCGGCACGCTGCGAACATCGCGGCGCATCGGCGTGATGCTCGGCGGAGCAAGGCCCAGCCACTGCCGGATCTCTCCAGCAACGCGTGGAAAGTCTTTACGTGCAGAACGGCCCTGCGAGCGCGCCCACAGATCGATGACATCGCCGCCCTCATCGGTGGAGAAGTCTTTCCACAGGCCGCGCCGTGGTCCGTCCAACTCAACCACCAGACTCTTGCCCAGGTTGCCATCGACATCACCGACGTAGAACTTGCCACCCCGGATGCGCCCCTGCGGAAAAAGGTACTGGAGAACAGCCTCGAGTCGATCCAGCAAGCCAGCGCGCAAGGCATCGGTGTCAGAGGTCAGTTCGTCGCGCTGCTCGGGCGCGTCATTGAAGTCGAGCCAGATGATGTTGTCGGCCATCATGTCGAACTCCAACAGCGGTCCTGCCAGGGGCAGAACTTGCACTCGACATGCGT
>NZ_JAVMKF010000317.1:2959-5698 GCF_031732815.1 Accumulibacter sp.
TCCAGCATCAGAACGGCACTCCCGTCGAAGCGGACTTGCCTTGGCGGGCGAGTCGTTCCTCAAGAAAAGCGCGGTCCTTCTCCGCCATCCGCTCGTGCTCGACGAGCATGTGTTCCTGGTAGGCGGTCACCACCACGTCGATCAGCATCAGCACTTCGTCTTTGCTGTAGTCCGCCAGCGGGCGCTGCATGCCGATGGCGCCGACATACTCTCCAAGTGGCGCCAGGCAGGACGCCATGGCGGCGAGCTCCATATCACTGGGATCGATCATGTGACCTCCCGTCTTTTCCATGAGCCGTGAAAACGCGTTCTGGCAGCGCATGGAGCAGAACACCCAGCGATTCGAGTAACGGCGTGGGTCGCTGCGCGGCAGGCGTGGATTGAAATAGCCGAATCCCTTGGCCTTTCGGGAGCAGACTGCACATTTCACGCAGCCTCCCGGTGGGCATCGTTGGCAGCCACCACGAGGCGCTGAATCGACGACTTGTTGAACTGGAAGGACAGCAGCGCCGAGGCCTGATAGCGCGTCATGCCAAAGTCGGCGCGCAGCGCCTGCGGCAGATACTGGAGTTGCTTCGCAGTCGGCGGCTCGTTCAGCCAACGACGGGTCTTGTGCGCGGAGTCAGCCGACTCGCGGTCGTTCAGCCAGTCATCGGCTTTGGCCATGCAAACCGTGCGGTCGCCGACTGCCAACAAGCGCGGCTGCAGATCCTTACCTCCGCCCACGGCGTGCCAGCGGCCGTTTAGGAAGAAGACGCCACCCCAGGCGTTGAAGCCAGTCGCCATAAGTGCGTCGTCGCAGCCGAACAGGTCGCACCAGCGGAAGTTGGAGCGCTTGAGCAGGTCGATCTCGGTCATCACGAAATCGGCCAGCGCATCTCCTTCTTCGGTGTTCTCGTTCTCCCAGACGAAGCCGCACAGCGGGCATTCGCGGCAGCCGAGCGGGACGGTGGCTTCACAGGACGGGCAGTCCTTGGTGGGCGCTTCGCCGTGATGCTGGTGTCCGTCGAGATTGACGTCCTGTTCCAGAGATCCGTGCATCAAGGTCGCGGTGCCGAAGTCCAGGACCACGCAATCGGTCTTGATGTCGCCCGGATGCTCCGATGGGTCGATGGTGCGCAGGCCACGCCCGATCATCTGGGTCAGAGTTGACTTGTGCGAGCTGGGTCGCAGCAGAACCACGCAGGAGGTAGGCGTGAAGTCGTAGCCCTCCGTGAGCACAGCCACATTGACCACGACCTGCGCGGTACCGGATTCGTACTCGGCCAGGCGTGTCTTTCGCTCAGATTCTGAGAGCTCTCCGTGCACGATCACGGCGGATACACCGGCATCCTGAAAGGCCCAGCGCACACATTCGGCATGGGCGACGGTCGAGCAGAACACGATCGTCTTGCGGTCGCCGGCCTTCTCACGCCAATGACGGATCACGGCATCGGTGATGGGAGTCTTGTTGAGAATCGCCTCGACTTCCGTCATGTCGAAGTCAGTGGCCGTGCGCCGGACCCGCGTCAACTGCTCCTGGGCGCCGACATCGATGACAAAGGTGCGTGGCGGCACGAGGTGGCCGGAGGCGATCAGCTCGCCGAGGGTGATTTGATCCGCGACGTTGCTGAAGACCTCCCGCAGTCCCTTGCCGTCACTGCGGGCAGGCGTCGCCGTCACCCCGAAGATCTGGGCGCGCGAGTTCTTGTCCAGCACCCGGTCGATTACGCGGCGGTACGAGGCCGAGGCTGCGTGATGCGCTTCATCGATCACCAGCAGATCGAGGATCGGGATGGCAGCGAGATGGTTGTCGCGCGACAGCGTTTGCACCATCGCGAACGTGGCGCGCCCGGACCAGGATTTGTCCTTGGCATCGAACACGGAGGTGCTGACGCCCGGATTCACCCGTGCAAACTTGGATAGATTCTGGCCGGTCAGTTCATCGCGATGAGCAAGGATGCAGGCCTTGGCATCTGGCTCGGCCAACAAGCTGCCGGCCACCGCCGACAGCATGATGGTCTTGCCCGACCCGGTGGGGCCAACAGATAGGGTGTTGCCGTGTTGGGCTAGCGCCGCCAAAGAGCGCTCGACCAGCAGGGCTTGGCGGGGGCGGAGCATCATGGCGGCGTCCCCCTTACTGTGCCCAGCTCGGGCGACCCGGCACGGAGGCACGGCCCGTGGCCTGGGCATACGCGTTCGACCCGTTTGCCGGTGCTGGCGCTTTCGCCGCTCCCTGCGCGCCACCCATGAGGGCGGCGTAGTCCTTGTGGTCTGGCGTGATCGCAGCCTTGATCACGCTCTTGTCTTGGCCGTTCTGGTCTTTGTCCCAGTCGACCTTGCCGAGAAACTCGATGCCATCGAGATCGGCAAACCCGCTGATGCGGCGCGCGTTCTGCGCGGCAGGACTGTTGTCGCCAGGATGAACGCCGCGCGCTGAGTTGAGGATCGCCTTGACGAAGGTGCGGCCCATGTTGGCCCACTCAGGGCCTTTCGGGCTGTGCAGGCCGATCAGCGACCACATCTTGCGACGGGCGAATTCACCCTCCATCACGACGAACTCGCAGTTCAGGTACACCGAGCCGGTGTTGTCGTTGCGGGTGGCGTAGCCGCCCGTCCATCCCTGCGACGGATCATCGAAGCCACCCGGCTTGATGGTCATGCGGACACGCACCAGCGCGCCTTTGGGGATCAGGTCGAAAGAGGTCTGTTCGGAAGCGGAATTGAAATCGAAGTAGGTCATGATCAGGACTCCTGAGT
>NZ_JAVMKF010000317.1:5798-8377 GCF_031732815.1 Accumulibacter sp.
GTCTGTTCGGAAGCGGAATTGAAATCGAAGTAGGTCATGATCAGGACTCCTGAGTGGAAGTGGATTCGGTGTTAGGGACAGGCGCGGCAGCGGGTGCAGGCCGCGCGAAATCGAGCCGCTCGGTAGCGGGCCTGGCAGGGCCGGCGATCTTTTCCATCAGGCGGCCGAGATGCGGTTCTTCGATCGGATCGAGCCGCCCGGAGCGGTCCTTGGCGGGGTAACCCCATGCGTTCAGCGTGTGGCAGACGAATGCGCGGTAGCTGGCGCCGTCATCGGCCTTCAGTTCGGCCAGGGTGACGACCTCGTCGACGATGCCTGGCAGTTCCAGGCCCGTTTTGGAGCCGTCGATCTGTAGCGAGAACACGCGTCGATTGAAATCGTCCAGCCGCTCATCGAGGATGCCGACGAACCAGACGTTCTTGCCGCGCGTGTGCTGCAGGTGGGTCAGCCAGCCAATCATTTCCTGGCCCATCAACCCGTATGCACCCCGGCTGTCGGGTTTGCCGGTCTTCTCGGAGTAGGCCTGGGGTTGGCCTTTGCACCATTGCAGGCACAGGCGTCCGGCCACGGTGATGGAGTCGACGAACACGGTGTCGTACTTGTTCAGCACGGCCGGATCGCCGAAGCGCGCGCACACGGCATCGAAGTGGGCTTGGCTGAACGGCTGGTCGTCGCGCAGCGCCGGATTCGGCCCGCCGATGTACACCGCGAAGTCACGACACTCCTGCCAGGTGCGCGGACGGATCGTGTCGCCCGCCCAGCCCTCGACAGCCAGATCTCCAGCTTCAAGGTCGAAGAACAGCGTGGCCGTGGGTTTCAGCGTCCAGAGCTGTGACGTCTTGCCGATGCCGCTCTTGCCGACGAGCACGCCTTTCACGCCACGGCGCTCGGCCAGGCGCTGGTCTGCAGTAATGATGGGGAGGCTCATTTGCCGGCCTCCTCGGTGCTGATGTTGGCGAACGCGTCAGCGACGGTGGTCACGCCGAGTGCGCCGCGCTTGCGGGCCATTTCGTACAGGTCGCGCAGACCGCCCAGACGGCGATGGATCAGACGGGACTCCGACTCCATGCCCTGGATCGCGAATGCCAGGTCATCGATGGTGGCGTCTTCGAGGCGACGCACGACTTCGTCGGGGCGATTGCCGTCCAGTGCCGGGATGCGGATGTTGTCCGGCAGATCTCGGAGATACATTTCCGGCTGCTTGCGCAGCAGTTCGAGCAGCGTAGGTTTGGTTTTCATGGCGATTACTCCTGAAGCAGAGCGAGACGAAAGCCCGGCTTGCCGGTCTTGAGGGTGCGTGCCGGAGCGAAGGCGCTCTTGAGCGACTCGGGCCACGCGTTGAACTTGGTTTCCGAGATCCGGTAGCTGATCTCCACGTACTCGGACGGGTCGTCACCGTTGGCGGCGATGCGCTGGGTGATCTCGGCAAGCCGCTTCTGATCCCAGTCGACTTTCTTGGGCAGATCGGCAGTGATGCGGACGTGCCCGTCGTCAAAATGGACGACGCCGGTGTCCTTGCCTGCAGCCAGGCGCAGCTGATGGGCGCGGTCGGCGTACTTGAGGTCCAGTGCGCGATCGACGTGCTCGACGATCGCCTTGGCAGCAACCAGGAGATCAGCGGCGTCGCTCTTGAGTTGGAACAGCGATTCGCTGGCAAGCGCAGCCAGTTCGCTGGCCGGGGTGGCCAGGACTTCGTCGGGGGAGATGCGGTTCACAGTGCACCTCCCGCATTGACCCGCTCGGAGGTGCTCTTGCGCAGGCTCTCGGCCTCGTAGGCTTCGATGTCCTCGATGCGATACGCGACGCGGCCTTGCAGCTTCAAAAATACCGGGCCGATTCCCTCGGAACGCCAGCGCTCAAGCGTGGCTTCGCTGACTCCCCAGCGTTCGGCCAGTTGGCCTTGATTCAGATGTTTGACACTCACGATGCACTCCTTCTGGTTGTTGCGAATTCGTGAGGTCAGTTTCGAAGTCGGCCTGTGCGGGCGTCTGCCGCCGCCATGTACGGGCGGATGTACGGGCGCAGCTTCTGAGGGGAAAAGCGGGGGCCAGAAAGCAAAAAACCGCCCGAAGGCGGTTGTGCGTAGAGCTGCCAACTGGTGGCCGGTCAATCTCGGCGGAAGCCATACTTCCCCTTTTCAGGGTTGTCGATGTAGTCCTCCCAGTCGGTGTTGCCACTGAACAGGTTCTGCATGCGCTGGCTGCGAGCGGTCTTTTTGTCGGCATAGGCTGCGCCGAGGATTTCGGCAGCTGGAAGGAGCCATCTGTCGTTGATGGCCTGCTCGAACATGTAGCGGACGGCTGCGGCCTGACGCTCGCCCTTGATCGTCCAGGGCTTGGTCTTAGTGCGGATGGTCAGCGTGTTGGTGTACTCGTTGAAGTGCACCGGCAACATGGGGCGGATCTCGCCATCGGGCGGAGCGGCGAGTATTCGATGCAGGAGATCCAAATCGATGCACGGCGTGGCGACATAGTCGACGATTGCAGCTCGTAGCGATGCGAATCGGTAACTGCGCGGTGGGCGCACAAACTGCGGCAATACGCCGCCAGACGACAAAATCAGACCCTGGTCAGGAAGAC
>NZ_JAVMKF010000317.1:8477-11455 GCF_031732815.1 Accumulibacter sp.
ACAAACTGCGGCAATACGCCGCCAGACGACAAAATCAGACCCTGGTCAGGAAGACTTGTCTGGCTGAAGTGGCGGAATACCTCTTCGACGGAGTGCGCCAAGCCGCGAACGAGCCAGACGTCTGTCAGCGCGGGTCCGATTCTTGCCTTCCCCAAATGCCAGAGGGCATCGTCCAGCAGCGGCGCATCGATCCCTTTTCGCAGAGCCTGCGCAATACCGAGGAGATCGGCGATGGTGCTCAGGATTGCTGCTGGTCGAACGCTGTAGACGGCGACTTCGGCGGCGGGGACAAACTTCCACCGAAAAGTCTGAGGACAGCGGTAGCGATACCGATCAGCCTGCTCATCTTCAGTCAGGTCAGCATTGACAAGCTCGTCGTCGAGCGATGCAGGGTGACTCCCGGCGTAGCCGACGCAGTCGGTCCACTGCTCCAGCAGCTTCGGCGTCAAAGACGTCCGTCCAAGAACACTCCACCCGGGCACCCCACGAAGCCGCTGTCCGTCGCCGTCGGCAATCGGCTGCCCAGACTGTTCGAACAGGTCGATCAGATCAAGCAGCGACTGTGTCGGCAGGGGCTTCGACGACATGGCCGATCTCCTTCACCAGGTGCCATTTGGCCAGCAGTCGGTCGCACAGCGCCCGGTCCTTTTCCCGCTTGGTTTTGATGTTGCACTTGTTGTCGTCGCGCAGGATCACGGTGATCGTCCGTGCGCGGTCCTTGCCGACCTTTTTCAGCTTGATGGACAGCTTGGCGTAGTTGAGGTGGTGATCGCGGAAGTCGAAGGCGGGGCCGATCAACGACCGGGCGGCCGCGTAGATGTCATCGACGTCCTTGGTCCAGATCTTCACCAGGAGCGACCGGCCATTGCCGGCGGCGTAGCCGAGCTCGACGACCTTGACGAACGCAACCGGCTCGCCGGATAGGTCGAAATTACGCAGCGCCGCCAGGCTCTGGTAGTCGTATTGCTTGAGCGGGATCTTCTCGCCGGTGATGGGCGATTGCAGCAGGGTGTCAGCCACGATGCGCGCCAACGCTTCCCGGCCCGCCGTATCTTTCGACAGCACCTCCAGGTGCCCATTGGCCGGCTCGTAAGTGATGTGCGAAGACACCGCCCGGATCACCTCCTGGGGCACCAGTTCGCTGGCCTGCACGCAGTCGATGATTTCCGGTGGGCGGTTGTGATGGATGCTGATCTGGTACAGGTCCACGTCCTCGCCGGTCTGCGTGTCGGGCCGCAGACGCTTGAAGATCTGGATCGCAACCGCGTCATCGGAGCACCCGAGTTGCTGGGCGACGGTCTGGTGGAACGCCGCCTTGGCCGTCGCGTCGTCGAGTACCGCCAGGTTGGCGGGTGCCATGAATCCGGAGTAGCAGGAGGCGCTTTGCCGGAACACGTCGGCCTGTCGGGCGTTGAGGGCCTCCTCGAAGATCACGGGTTCATTGACGTGCAGCCACAGCGCCCGCTCGTACTGGTTCGGAATCGCTGCGAAGGTTTCCCGGGCGGCGTCATCGAAGATGTCGTCCTTGAAGCCGTCGATGACGTCCTGGCCGGCGCCGTCTGACAACAGCACGATCCGTTCGGCCACTTCTTCGATCCGCTGCCGCTCGCCCACACCAAGGGCGGACAGCACGGCCTCCATTTGTTCGCGCTGCTCCTTTTTCGGCTTCTTGGCATCCAGGTCTGGCATGGTCAGGCTGAACTCTTCGGCCATGAATTCGTGGAACACGGCCGGCGGCAGGTGGCCAAGGAGCTTGCTCAAGTTCTCTGCATCGTTCATCTACATACCCCTTTCAAGGTGTGGATCGGGTTGGTATCAGCCCCTACCGCCCCTTGTCCTTGCTGGGGAGTGCAGACCGATGACGTTCGGTGTACCGAACGATTGTGATTGTCTCGGAGCACTTAGGGGTTTGTCAAGCAGGTACGAAAATGTTCGGCACAGTGGTATTATTTTCGGACTGATGCCAACACATGAGGAGAGACCGGTGCCATCGCCCCTAGGGGACAAGATCCGCGCACTGCGGAAACAAAAGAAGCTCAGTCTGGAACAGTTGGCCGAACTGACCGACTCCAGCAAGAGCTACATCTGGGAACTGGAAAACAAAGACGACCCGAAGCCATCGGCCGAGAAGATCGGCAAGATCGCCGCCGTCCTCGAGGTCACCACGGAGTTCCTGTTGACCGAGTCGGCCTCCACGCCGGACGAGGAAGTGCTCGATGAGGCCTTCTTCCGCAAATACAAAACCATGTCGGAACCGGACAAGAAGAAGATCCGCAAGATCATCGATGCCTGGGAAGATGAATGACGGACGCGAAAAAGCCCATGGCCGAGGCCAACCGCATCTCGTCCATGCTCAACACGGTTCTCGGTGCGGATCGCTTTCCGGTCAAGGTTGACGAACTGGCGCTGGAGTATTCCCGCCAGTGCTTTGCAGACTCGCCAATCGACACGGTTCGGGGCGAGGATCTCGACGGTTTCGATGGCCTGTTGAAGGCCAACAAGGCGCGCTCGAAGTGGCTGGTCCTCTACAACAGCGCCACCCCGTCGGAAGGCCGCAAGCGCTTCACGATCGCGCATGAATTCGGTCACTACATCTTGCACCGCCACCAGCAGGACCTGTTCGAATGCGGCGACGACGACATCGAGACGGGTGACAACAACGAGCGCGACATCGAGGCCGAGGCGGATCTGTTCGCCTCGACCCTGCTGATGCCGCTGGACGACTTCCGGCGCCAAGTGGATGGACAGCCGATCAGCTTCGATCTGCTCGGCCACTGCGCCGACCGCTATGGCGTCTCGCTGACAGCCGCCGCCTTGCGCTGGACCGAGATCGCACCCAAGCGCGCAATACTGGTGGCCAGTCGCGACGATCACATGCTCTGGGCCAAGTCGAACAAGGCGGCGCTCAGATCCGGTGCCTACTTCGCGACGCGCAAGAACACCATCGAGCTGCCGCACGATGCGCTGGCGCACAGCTA
>NZ_JAVMKF010000318.1:0-38476 GCF_031732815.1 Accumulibacter sp.
TCGTGTTGTTCGGCTCGTCCTCGATGTTGCTCGCCAGTTGCGGCAGTTGATAGCGCTCGGCCGCCGCCTGACCGGCGATCGCGGCGGCGCCGGGCTCGCTGCCGGCAAACTGAGCGGCCTGTGCATTGCTCCCGACCGGGATGCGCTGCGCTTGCGGCAACGAGCGGTTCAGCCAGTCGTGACACTGCGCCAGCGACTGCGCGTGCGAATAGACTTTCGTCACCTCGTCGAGCGCCCGCGCATTCGACAACAGGTGCTGGTGGATGCGCAGGACGACCTCACCGCAAATCTTCAACGGCGTGTTGAGCAGGAGGTCGAGCGTCCGACCGATCGCGCCTTCGGTCGAGTTCTCGATCGGCACTACCGCGTAGTCGGCGTGCAGCGCTTCCACCTCGCGGAAAACGTCGTCGATCGAAGGTTGCGGCATCAGCCTGGCGGCGTGCCCGAAGTGCTTGGTTGCCGCGCTTTCCGAGAAAGTACCGAAGGGGCCAAGGAAAGCGATGCCGAGCGGTTGTTCGAGCGACAGGCAGGCCGACATCACTTCGCGGAAAAACCAGGTGACACTCTCGTTCGGCAGCGGGCCCGGGTTCATCGCCTGAATTCGCTGCAAGACCTGCGCCTCGCGCTCTGGTCGATAGATGACGCCGCCCTCACCGTGCCGCTGCTTGATCGCGCCGACCTCCTGCGCATGCCGCGCGCGCTGATTGAGCAGCGCAAGAAGCTGCGCGTCGAGCGCGTCGATCTGCTGGCGGACGGCCGCCAGTTCGCTCGCCAGCTTTTCGTTCGTCGGGCCTTCGTTCATTGAGCGTTCGCGGCACACGCCGCACCTTCGCCCGACGCACCAGACGAGTAGCGCGTCATGCCGGCTCCTGATCGTCACCCGACGCCGGGTTGACCGCAGCCGCCGCCGCGGCCAGTTCGGGATCGTCCTCGCTTTCGACCACCTTCTCCAGCCCGGCGAGCTTTTCGCCCGGATCGAGCGCGATCAGCGTCACACCCTGCGTCGCCCGCCCGAGTTCGCGAATCTCGCGCACGCGCGTGCGGATCAGGACGCCGCCGGTGGTGATCAGCATGATCTCGTCTTCGTCGCATACCAGGCGCGCAGCGACCACCTTGCCGTTGCGTTCGCTCGCCGCGATTGCGATGACGCCCTGCGTCGCCCGCCCGGAATGGCGGAAATCGGCCAGCGCGGTGCGCTTGCCGAAGCCGTTTTCGGTCGCCACGAGAACCGTCTGCTGCTCGCTGTCGGCGACCAGCAGCGACAGCACCTGCTGCTGTTCGGCCAGCTTCATGCCGCGTACGCCGCGCGCCGTCCGGCCCATCGGTCGCACATCTTCCTCGTCGAACCAGACCGCCTTGCCGGCATCCGAAACGAGTACCACGTCCTGCCGGCCGTTGGTGATTTCAGCGCCGATCAGGACATCGCCTTCGTCCAGCGCGACGGCGATGATGCCGCTCTTGCGCGGATTCGAAAAGTCCGACAGAGGCGTCTTCTTGACCGTCCCCTGCGCGGTACACATGAATACGTAGCGGTCTTCAGCAAACTCCTTGACCGGCAGGATGGCACCGATCTTCTCGCCTTCTTCGAAAGGAAAAAGATTGATGATCGGCTTGCCGCGGCTCGTCCGCGTTCCCTGCGGAACTTCGTAGACCTTGAGCCAGTAGACCCGCCCGCGGTTGGTGAAGCAGAGAATGAAATCGTGCGTATTGGCGACGAACAGATGATCGACGAAATCGTCCTCCTTCATCGCCGCCGCCTGCTTGCCGCGCCCGCCGCGCCGTTGCGAACGGTAATCAGCGAGCGGCTGCGCCTTGACGTAGCCGGTATGCGACAGCGTGACGACCATGTCGACCGGCGTGATGAAGTCTTCGATCCCCAGATCCTGCGTATGGGTCACGATTTCCGAACGCCGCTTGTCGCCGAACTGGGCGCGTACTGCCGTCAGCTCGTTGCCGATCATCTCGGTAATCCGCTCGGGACGGGCGAGGATGTCCATCAGGTCGGCAATCCGTGCGAGCAACTCGCTGAAATCGGCCACGATCTTCTCGCGCTCGAGCCCGGTCAGGCGCTGCAGACGCAGATCAAGAATCGCCTGCGCCTGCGCTTCGGAAAGCAGGTAACCGCTGCGCGACAGCCCGTACTCGAGTCCCAGCCCTTCCGGACGCGTCGCGTCGAGCGCCGCGCGCTGCAGCATCTCGGCCACCGTCGGCGACTGCCACAGCCGCGCCATCAGGCTGCGCCGGGCATCGGCCGGCGTTGCTGACGCCTTGATCAGCGCGATGATTTCATCGACATTGTCGAGCGCAACGGCCAATCCTTCCTGAATGTGCGCCCGCTCGCGCGCCTTGCGCAGTTCGAAAACCGTACGCCGCGTGAGCACCTCGCGCCGATGACGGAGAAAACACTCGATCATCTGCTTGAGATTCAACAGCCGCGGCTGTCCGTCGACCAGCGCCACCATGTTCATGCCGAAGGTGTCCTGCAACTGCGTCTGCTTGTACAGACAGTTGAGGACGACATCGGCGACTTCGCCGCGCTTCAGTTCGATGACGACGCGCATGCCCGACTTGTCGGACTCGTCGCGCAGGTCGGAGATTCCTTCGATGCGTTTCTCGTTGACCAGCTCGCCGATCTTCTCGAGCAGCGTCCGCTTGTTGACCTGGTAAGGCAGCTCATCGACGATGATCGCCTGCCGATTGCCCCGGTCGATGTCTTCGAAATGCGTGCGCGCACGAATGACGACGCGCCCGCGCCCAGTGCGATAACCCTCGCGCACACCGGCGACACCGTAGATGATCCCGGCGGTCGGAAAGTCGGGCGCCGGCAGGACATCGATCAGTTCGTCGATCGTCACCTCCGCGTTACCGAGCAGCAACAGGCAGGCATCGACCACCTCGCTCAGGTTGTGCGGCGGGATGTTGGTCGCCATGCCGACGGCGATGCCGGAAGAGCCATTGATCAGCAGATTCGGGATGCGCGCCGGAAGGACCAGCGGTTCCTCCTCCGAACCATCGTAGTTCGGTCCGAAGTCCACCGTTTCCTTGTCGATATCGGCGAGCAGCTCGTGCCCGATGCGCGCCATACGCACTTCCGTGTAGCGCATGGCGGCGGCGTTGTCGCCGTCCACCGAGCCGAAGTTGCCCTGCCCGTCGATCAGCATGTAGCGCAGCGAAAAGCTCTGCGCCATGCGCACGATCGTGTCATAGACCGGGGTATCGCCGTGTGGATGGTACTTGCCGATGACGTCACCGACGATGCGCGCCGACTTCTTGTACGGTTTGTTCCAGTCGTTCGACAGTTCGTGCATGGCAAACAGCACGCGCCGGTGTACCGGTTTCAGGCCATCGCGCGCATCGGGCAAGGCGCGCCCGACAATGACGCTCATCGCGTAGTCGAGATACGACCGGCGCATCTCGTCTTCGAGGCTGACGGGCAGGGTTTCTTTGGCGAAGGCTTCCATCGTCGTTCCGCTTCCGACGCGACTTCCGGCGGAGCGTCGGCGTCCAGATCAAGCGGCCAATTTTAGCACGCCGCGCGTTCTTTCCGTTTCCCAGCCGCCACTTCGACCAGGGCATTTGGCGCTTGATGCGGTCAGACGCCCGGCAAGCAAAGGGGCCAAAATTTGCGCCCGATCATTGCCGTCGAGCCTGGCCGCATGGCGAGGTGACCCCGGAATTGTGGACAGCGGGATACGGGGTAGTCATGTCCCATCGAACGGCTGCGGAAGCAGCCCCAAGAGGAGCGATGGCATGACGAGAAGGACGAGGCGGAAGCACACGCCGGGATTCAAGGCGCCGATGGCGCCGGCAGCGCTGACGAGCGACAAGACGTTGGTGGAGCTGGCGCAGCCGTACGGCCCCCACCCGAACTCGATAACCGACTGGCAGCGGCAACTGACGGAAACTGCGGTTCAGGTTCTTGATGACGTGAGCCATCCGGCGAACGCTGATCCGAACCTGACGGCGCTGCACGCCAGGATCGGACAGTTGGCGCTGGAGAATGGTTTTCTGGAACATGCGCCCACCAAGGCGGACAGGCTTCCCGCAAGACGATCTGAGTGCGCATGACGTCGATTTTGACAATGCAGCCTTCCAACGCCTGGTTCCGTTTCCCTCCTTTTCCCATTTTCCCCTTTTTCCGCTTCTTCTGGCCCCCTTCCTGGCCCCCTTTTTCTAGCCGCCTTTTCCTGGCCCAGCAATCCAACCCGGGTTCCAACTGCCCCTCAGCACCCTCCTGAGTGACCCTGCACGCTTCACGCCACAGGCGCCGCTCGGCCGCGCCTAAAACACAAAATTTGACTGCGCTCGCGCCGAAAGCGCGCATGAGCGTCGAACCGATCTGATTCAGCAGGGGCATGCATCACAGCTTAGCGAAGTCTGGAATAGTTGCAAAGCTCTCTTCGATCTCTTAACCTTCCAGACCCGGAGCGCTTGCGGAAGACCTCCGATTGCCTCCCGGGAGCCTACCGCGTTGGCTGATTGCCCCCGCGGGGGCGAGAACAAGTACCACGGAATTGGGCGGATAGAGCACCGCCTACGTCGTCCACCGTCCAGACAACGCTGGCCAGCAAGACATCAGAGCTTCCGGAGCGCGCGTCCCGAGTCGGCGCGGATGGCCTGATTCGCTCCGGGCGCCATACCCGTGGCACCTGGCCGGGGGGCATTACCTTGGCTGATCCGGTGCCTGGTGCCGGAGTTCCGATGCGGAGATGCAGATGACGAAAATCGATTGGTCCAAGGTCAATAATATGAGCGTGTGTCCGCACGACACCGCGAAGAACGTGCATGCGTGGTTCCTGCTCAACGCGTATCTGCAGCGTCGACTGGCCGCGCGCATCCGCTTCTCGCCGCAAGACAATTTTCTCCAAGAGCGGGAAAGCGTGCTGGCCAGCGAACATCACCTCGTGTATGCAAATCCCTATAGTGCAGTGATCTTTGGTCGGCATGGTTTTGTCCCCGTGGCGCGACCGGTGGGGATCTTTGACGAGACCCTCGTGGTGGCCCACAGCGACACGAACCCAGCGATGCTGCCACGGCGGCCCAGGATCGCCAGCGCCACCGATAAGCTGATTATCCACAACCTGGGCCTGGCCCTGCTTCCGGAGCTGGGTTTAGACCCTGCCGGGGTCGAGTTCGTCTTTGCCGGCAATCATCTGGCCGCCGCCAAGGCCGTAGTAGAGGGCAAGGCCCACCTGGGATTCGTCTTCAACGAAACATGGAACGGCCTGTCCAAGGCGATCCGTTCCGAGCTCAAGGTGCTGACCGAATCGAAGGAGGGTTGCGCCTGTCACTGCTTCCTGGTCGGTCCCAGCTGGGCGTCTCGGGCCGATGAGGTCCGCAGTCTGTTGTGCGCGATGACGCAGGACCCACGGGGTCACGCGATCCTGGTGGACCTGCGTTTTGAGCAAGGTTTTGAGCACGTCCCCAGCGGGATGCTGGCGTACCTGGCCAACCTGATGCACCTCGAGTAGGGCGTTTGATCGAGATGGACGATCGCTGAGCGGGGAGCGCCAAGCTTCCTCGTGATCGTAGAGCTTCCTTCAGCGGTCATGATGACGGCGCAGGGGTACGAGGGAGTGGCTCTCGCAGGCGGTGGCGAGCTGGAAGAGGAGGTCGCAGAACGCCACCGGATCAGCCAGATGACGGCTGGGCGCCTTGATCTCACGCCACAACAGCGCCCGGCGATAACTCGGTGTGAGGCCGACCGACCGCGCCAGGCAACGATAAAGATCGCGGCGTCCGGAGTCCGTCTCCGCGTGATAACTCACCTGATAGCGATGCGGGTTGAGCTTCGCGGTCAAGACTCGCGGCGCCGCCGTCTTGCCCTGGTCCGTGCCCTCACTTGATTCCGTCGGTGCTCGAGAGGCCTGGCGCCTGCTCGACGAGCCCACGAGAACTTCTCAATAGATCAATTTCTTGCGTGCAATGAGACTGTCGAGTGGCACTACCAACGCGTAAGTTGTGATTCACCTGATCAGTCTCCTGCTTCCACCGGAAGCGGCGCTGATGCCCAGCGCGCAATAGATCGCCAGCAGGTCGAGTTCGGCAAAGGTGGCTTTGTCCACATGCAGGGAGCGGCCGTCGCGCTGATTGACGGTCGCGGTAACCGGCGCTGAAGTCAGCATGGGCGACCTGGAACGGGCTGCAGCGGCAGAACGAACTGAACCCCGATGGCCGGGAGATTTGCCTGTATCGCCTTTTCTTGGCCCGTTGCATATCCGCTGGGCCTTACTCGGTGACCGTGGAACTTGCCGGGCAAAGTACCCGCGCGATCTGGTTTAATGCGTCATGCGCAGCAACCTCATCGCTTTCGCCCTGGGCGTCGGTCTTCTTCAGGTGCAGCCGGCACTGCCCGGGCTACTGCCATTGGCGGGAGCGCTGGCGGCTGCGCTGCTGCTCATCCTCTTCCGCCGTCAGCCGCTCGCTCGACGCGGGCTGTCGATCGCCATGTGCGCCCTGCTCGGCTTTTCCTGGGCGGCACTGCGCGCCGACTGGCGTCTGCACGATGAGCTGCCCGCGGAGTGGGAGGGGCGCGACGTGCAGGTGGTCGGCGTCGTCGCCGCGCTGCCGCACGGATTCGAACGTGGCGAGCGCTTCGAATTCGATGTCGAAGCGGTCCTTACGCCGGATGCCCGCCTGCCTCGTCGGGTCAATCTCTCCTGGTATCACGGCTGGCGCGAAGACGAGTGGCGCAACGGCCTGGCGATCCGGCCCGGCGAGCGCTGGCGCTTCACGCTCAGACTGAAGCGCCCGCATGGCAACGCCAACCCGCACGGCTTCGACTATGAAGCCTGGCTCTTCGAGCGCAGTCTGCGTGCCACCGGCTATGTCAGGCCGAACGCCGATGCGCAGCGGCTGGACGATTTCGTCTGGCGTCCGGGCTACGCGATCGAACGTTTGCGCGACCTGATCCGCCGCTCGTTCTTTTCCGTGCTGCCCGAGGCGCCCTACGTCGGCGTCCTCGTCGCGCTGGCGATCGGCGACCAGCAGGCGATTCCGGCTGACCAGTGGCGTCTGTTCAGGCAGACCGGCGTCACCCATCTGATGTCGATTTCGGGCTTGCATGTGACGATGGTCGCCGCGCTCTTCGCGGCGCTCGCCGGCTTCCTGTGGCGGCGCAGCGAGCGCGCACTGCTCTGGCTGCCGGCGCCGAAGCTGGCCATCGTCGCCGGCTGGCTGGCGGCTGGCGGCTATTCGCTGCTCGCCGGTTTTGCCGTGCCGGCACAGCGCACGTTCTACATGCTGAGCGTCGTGGCTCTCGCCTTGTGCTCGAACCGCAACCTGGGCGCCAGCCGCAGCCTGCTGCTCGCCATGTTCTTCGTTCTCGTGCTCGATCCCTGGGCCGTGCTCGCCGCCGGCTTCTGGCTCTCCTTTGCTGCCGTCGGACTGCTTTTCCTGGTCGGCACGGCGCGCCTGGGCTCGGCACGCGGCTGGCGCAGCGCGCTGGCGCATTGGGGAACGACGCAATGGGCGGTCAGCGTCGGTACGCTGCCTTTGATGTTGCTGCTCTTTCAGCAGTTTTCGCTGGTCTCGCCAGCCGCCAATGCACTCGCCATCCCACTCGTCAGCTTCGTGATCACACCGCTCGCCCTGCTCTTCGCGGTTTTTCCCTGGCCGCTTTTGCTGCACGTCGACCATTGGCTGCTCGCCATTCTGATGGAATGTCTGGGCTGGCTTGCCGGCTGGCCACTTTGGGAACAGCCGGCGCCGCCGCTGCCGGCGACGCTGCTCGCTCTGGTCGGCGTCGTCTGGCTGTTGATGCCACGCGGCTTTCCGGCGCGCTGGCTGGCACTCTGCCTGCTCCTGCCAGCGATCTTTGCGCCAGCCGAGCGACCGAAGCCGGGCGATGCGTGGGTCGACGTGCTCGACGTCGGGCAGGGCCTTGCCGTCGTCGTGCGTACCGCCCGGCATGCGCTGCTTTACGATACCGGCCCGCTGTACAGCGCCGAATCAGACGCCGGCCAGCGCATCGTGGTCCCTTACCTGCGTGCTACCGGTGTCGAGCGCATCGATACGCTGGTCGTGACGCACCGCGACAAGGACCATTCGGGCGGCCTCGTCGCCGTCCAGGAAGCGGTGCCGATCGGCCGCACGCTGTCGTCGGTCGGCGAACTCGCCGGCGAACGCTGCGTCGCCGGTCAGGCATGGAACTGGGACGGCGTCCGCTTCTCGATCCTGCATCCGAGCGCCAGCGACTACGAACGGCCGAACGCGAAGACGAACAACATGAGCTGCGTACTGCGCATCGAAAACGCCGATCACAGCGTCCTCTTGACCTCCGACATCGAGGCGCGCGACGAGCAGGCCTTGCTCGGCCGGGCGACCGCACAACTGCGCAGCGACGTTCTGCTCGTTCCGCACCACGGCAGCGGCACGTCGTCGACACCGGATTTCGTCGCTGCCGTCGGTGCACGCGAAGCGATCATTCCGGTCGGTTACCGAAACCGCTTTCAGCATCCGCGGCCGCAAGTGGTCGAACGCTACGCCGGCAGCCGAGTCTGGCGCAGCGATCGCGACGGTGCCGTGCACATCCGGCTGGCTGACGAGCTGGCAGTCAGCGCGTACCGCAGCGAGTATCGTCGTTACTGGCACGCCAGGTAGTTCAGCCGGCAAAGCGGCGCCACGCCAGATGCCAGCCTGCGGCCAAGGCCAGTCCAGATCGCTCAGCCCGACGGCGAGCGCGCCTCGCCGCGCTGCCTCGCGACTGCCGGCCGTTTCAGGCCGGGCGCCTCCGCCTGCTCAGCACCGCAGCCGCCAACAAGCCGGCCAGGCAAAGCTGGCCGCAGGCCGGCTCGGGCACCAGGTTGATCGCAAGCGCCGGCGGCGCTGCCGTATTGGGCTCGGGCTGGGGGTCGAGGACGTTCCCGCTCGCATCGAAAACCTCCTGCAGAGCCAGACCCACGCCTTCCAACGCTTCTCCCGGCGCGCCCAGCGAGCCAAACTGGATCACCGTGCTGGCGGGCAGTCCGCCAGCCGCGCGAACGTAGAACTTGAGGCTGAACAGCTCACCCGGGCCGCTGGCCCGTTCGGCCGGGTCGGTCCACGAGAACAGCGCGATGCTGATCGACGACGCGCCAGGCGTCGATCCGTACGCCGCCGGTGCGAAGCCGGTGCCGGCGAAGACGCTCCCCAGGGCCAGGAAGGGCTCGGCCGCCACCTGATCGGCCGGGGCCAGATAGCGGTTGTCCCACGCCAGCGTCGCATCCAGCGTGTTGAACGAGACCGCCTCGTTCAGACGCACGGCAAGCGTCAGCGCATCGCCGCTGGCGATTGCTGTTGCCGGCGTCGGAGTCAGCGTGATGCTGACCGGTACCGCCTGGGCCCAAGCAACCCAGGCAAGGGTCAACAAGGCCGCGGCGGCTCTGGCTGACCAATCGGAGAGTATTGAAGGCATCGAATTCTTTTCCCTGTTTATGACTCTGTTGTCACTGTGGTCCTTGCCGGATCCCGATCCGCTGGATCTTCCACCCGAGGCCGGCGTTCAGCGCTGGGGCGCTCGCCGAATCAGCTCCGCAACGAGAGCGGAACGACGTAGCGGGCACCCCGCTCCCTCTGCCGGCGACGGTGGTTTGTTCAGCGTTTCGTCAGATCTATCCGGATCTTCCTGTTCTGACCTGGCGCGGCGCTCCGCGTGCCGCCGCCCGCAGACTGCTCTTGCCAACCGCTCGGCGCGCGAGCCGGCTTGCTGCTCTTCTTCGCTTTCCGCTCTTCTTCCTCCTTGAAATGGACGTTGTCAAGACGCGAACCATCCCAACGCGCGCTGAGGTCGACCGCCGGCGGCAGACCGGCCTGGGTGATCGTGTGCGTTCGCGTCGCGTCCATCGCGGGTGGCGAGACGACTGTCAGATGTCCATCCGTTGCGTCTTCGCCCAAGCGCGGCTGAACGTTGAGCGTCAGACGACCCTCATTTAGCCAGGCTTCGACCAGATCCAGCGCCAGACGCTCGCCGTGCCCTCCGATAACGCGAAACGCGAGGCGCAGCAAGTCGCCTGAACCGCTTTGCATGCGCTGCAGCCGGCTCATGTCGACGTCCACCAGCCCGGGGCTGCTGCGATCGACGAACCAGCCGAAATCGTTGGTCAGTTCGCCGCGCCGGACAGTCAGCAACTGCAATGCCTCCACATCATAGGCAAGGCGAAGTCTAACCGACTCCAAACCCTCGGCGGTATCCAGTTCGACGGTCGCCGTCAGCATCTCACCGATTGCCGCGTGGTCGCCGACCGCGACCCATACCTTCGGGTCCGGACCGCTGAAAGTGATCGAGCCGACGGCCGGCCGCGCGGGAATGGCCGGATCGCGGCGACCGAGAACGACGTTCTGCAGGCGAGCGGCATCGACGGCGCTGAGCAGGCCATCCCCGGAAAGATCGGCAACGACGCGGGGGTCGACCGTGGGGTAAGCCGAAAAGCCGCTGTCCAGATTGCTCGCGACGCGTTGCACCCGTTGCGCGTCCAGGCTGTGGTAATTGGCATTGCCCGATGCATCGCCGAAATAGCCGACGAGATGCAGCCCATCGTCGTCGCTGTGGTCGGCCGCGCTGCCGTTGATGACGACCTGCACGAAGTCGAGAACGTGTTTGGCGGCATACGGCGCAGTCGTTGGAACCTGCGCGAGCAGGCAGACGAGGTTCACCTTGCCGGCCGGAAGCGGCGCGCTGCCGACCAGCGTCACCTCGACGCGGCCCGGCTGGCTGACGTCGCTGCGCACGAGCTGCATCTGGGCGGGCAGACCGGTCGCAGGAAGCACACCGGTGACGCGCAACAGCGCGGGATCGTAGTCCATCACGAAGCTGATGCTGCTCAACCCGCCACTGCTGTTGATGAACACCGGCAGACCGCTGCCGGTCGCTGGCAGATTCACCGGCTGACCCGGACCGCGCATGAAGTCGCCTACCCCCAGCGTGTTTGCCGGCGTTGAACCCACCGTGAACCCGCCAAGATAGGGGTCACCCCGGTAGCCGTCCTGGTTGCCGTCGAGCGCGCTGGAACCGTCGCTGAAGCGGTTTGTTCCGCTTTCCAGACGGACTTCGTAGCTCCCGGCGTCGAGAACGCCGCCCGTTTTGATGAAGGTGAATCCCTGCAGGTCGGCGTCCATCACCAGACTGCCACGAACGTTTGCCGTCCCTTTGCGCAGACTGACGTCAGTCGCTCCGCGCGCGAGATCGGCGGCGTCGTACAGGTTGATCGGCGCAGCATCGATCGCGCGGTTGAAACGAAGCCGGAAGCCGCTGGTCGTTGGCTCGAGCCGGCTGACCATCAGGTTCGGGTCAATGCTCAGAGCGAAGGGGCTGGCTGCGTAGCGGCCGTCGTCGTCGGTCGCGCTTACCGCGATCGTCAGGTCTGCGCCGCTCCGGCCGTAGTCGGCGCGGTAGACATGGTCAACATGACTGGGGTTACCGCTCACCGTCTGCCGGTTGCCGTCACCCCAGTCGATCTCCCATTGGCGGATCGTGTCCGCACCCACGTCGGTTGCGTTCAGACTGAGCCGGTAAGGCACGCCGGCGAGCGTACCCGCCGCGCCGTCAAGCACAAGCGTCGGCGGATCGTTGTTGACGACGATGTACGCTTTGTCCTCGTAGCGCCATTCGCCCAGACTGTCGTAGGCGACGACCTTGAACGTGTAGACGCCGTCGTCGAGCGGGGCGAACTGGCGGACCAAATCTGTACTCTCCACAAGGCAGACCGTGCCGTCTGGGTTGTGCAACGACGAGGCATAACGAAGCCCGGCGTCGATCGGCAAGTACGTACCCGTCAAAATGAGCCGATCGCCCTCGCTGATCACCCGGTTGTCGCCGGCGTCGACGACAACGAGATTCCCGAAGTCGACGCCCCGGATGATCTGCCCGCGCTGACCGATGATCGTCCGGCTTGCCGTGTAGACGGGTATCTGGTTGCCCGGCGGCTGCTCGACGACGGCGAACTCGTCGGCTTCGCTGCCGAAGACGAGGTCGCGCAGAACGTAATCCCCGTTCACGTCGGTATAGGTCGTCGCCAAGGGGAATGCGCCCTGAGCGGTGACCAGCGAAATGGCAACGCCTTCGAGTCCAGGCTCACCCGGGTCACGCAGGCCATTGCGGTTGAGGTCGTCATACTTGCTGCCGTAGATCGCCGAGCTGCCGCCGGCGTGATAGTCGAAAGCGACCTGGCTGCTTCGTCCGCGCCAATCACCGTCGAAATGCGGGCCGTCGTGGGCGCGTACCGTAATACGCGCGCTGCCGACAAAGCCGGGTTCGGTCGCCAGGCGCAACTCGTCTCCGGGCAGGATGAAGGCCTGCACGCGCGCATTGTCGCTCTCGGCGGTGAACACGATCGGGTCATCGTCGGCATCGCTGGCGCTCAGCGCGATGACCGCCAGCGGAACGCCGTTCGATTCAGTGATCAGTGGCTCGATGAGCGGAGCGTGCAGATCGGGCGTCAGCGACGAACGCCCCAGGAAGACCTCTGCGGCGATCTCGTGCGACCGGTTGTCGAGCGGGTTGGCCTCGAGCAGCAGCCTGTCAAGCACCGGCAGAACCGGCTGCAACGCACGCAGCCGAATCGCGTCCGCGGCCACCAGGCCGGGGGTCGCTGCGGTAAGCGCCACCTTGACGCCTGAGCCGGTACTCCCGGCGGCGACGGTCGCGCTCGCCAGTTCCTGCCAGCGCAGCGCGCCTTCACCGGCGCTGCTCGGTGGCGCAGCCTGATTCACCGGCCGGGCAAGCGTGCCGACGTGCATCAGCAACGCCTGTCCGTTGGCGAGCGCGGGTGACTCCGCCGCGGCGTGCAAGCCATTGATCCACCCGTCGACGGCGAACGACTCGGCGGCGCTCGGAATCAACGTGGCGAAAACGTCGCCCGGAGCGAGCGCAAGATGCACGTCCATTCCGTCGGGGCTATCTGCCAGGTAGTGCAGATAGCCGGCTCGCCCGACCCCCATGCGCGCATCGTCGATGCTCAGATCGGTCGTCAGATTGGCGAACAAGAGCAGGTCGTAACCGGGGAAGTCGTAATCGAAGCCGACCGGACCGAGGTCGACGCGGACGAGCACGGCCGCAGCCGCGCCGGCTCGGGCCAGGAACGCGTCGCTGAAGAGTTGCCGTGCGCTGCGATCGAGCAAGCCATAGGCCTCGGGCTGCCCGCGCAGTCCGCTGGCATCGGCCAGGCTGCCCGGCAGGCGCGGCGTCATGGGCGACTGCGCGACGAAGGGATTCGACGCCAGCGGCCCGGCGAAGTGCTCGGCGACGGCATCCACCGTCCACCCCGTGCGATCGACCGGAACGTTGCTCGCCAGCAGCAGGCGCCCGCTACCGCCAGGGGTCGCTGGCAAAACTTGACTTGCGCCAACCGCGCCGCCAGCCGCGTCGACGGTGAGCGTCGAGGCGGTCAGCGCGCTCGCCCCCAGTTGCACGCTGCCCCCGCCGCCGCCGCCGCCATCTCCTTGACCATGGGTATTGTCACCGCCATCGCCCCCGCTGACCTTGAAGCCGCTTGCTGCACCGATGACCAGACGGCCGCTGGCGAGCAAAGCGATTCCCCCTCCTCCGCCTCCGCCCGACGCACCCGCAGTACCGGGAGCGCCGCCACCACCGCCGCCACCGCCGCCACCACCGGAAAGCACGTAGCCGGAAACCTCGTTGCGGCCACCCTCACCGCCTTCGGCCTGCGATCCCTTGCCGCCTTCGCCACCCCCGGCCGGATTGTTGACCCCGGCGCGGCCATTCTGAGCATCGAGCGTGATGTAGCTGAACACGCCGCCTATCGTGCTCATTTGAACAATTCCACCGGCACCACCCTGGCCGCCACCGGCGCCCGCTTGCGCGCCGAAACCCGAGGCATCGAAGATGGCGCCGGGATCGATCAGGATGTCCCCGGACACGCGGATCGAAGCTGCCCGCGCGCCCGTGCAGCGCAAGGTGTCGGCTGCGATATGCAGATCGCCGCGCAAGTCGAAATAGACCGTACCCCCGCTTTCCCAGGCGGAGAAGTCGACGCCATAGAACTTGCCGGCATCGTCCGCAACGCTGACATCGTCGCCGACGATCGTGCGTGTGTCCGTATTGATCTCGACCGTACGGCCACCCGGGCTGGCCGGATAAAGCGGAGCCGGGACCTCGCGGAAGAGGGTGAAGCCGGCGCTGCTGCTGTCGACCAATGGCTCGATCGTGGCCACCGTGTAGCGCACGCTCTCGCTGCGACTGTCGGCCGCGGGCCAGGTCGCGAGCACCTGATAATCACCATCCGGAAGTTCGGGGAAGGTCCACTGCGCGGCGCTCGCTTGATCGCCGGCGGCGCCCACATGCACAAAGCGATAATCCTCACCATAGGCGCCGACGACCGGGTTGACGTTGCCGAGCCAGTGGTCACCGAAAAGGCGCATTCCGGGGTCGCCGTCGTCGCTCGTCCACTCGCCAGCCAGCGGCCCGATGTCGTGAATTGCATTGCCTCGCAGGTCGAGCAGTTGCAGCGTTTCGATGGCGACGATGGGCTTCACGTCGTCAATGTCATTGTCGGCCAGGCTGAGGACCTGCAGGCGGGCAAAACCCGACCTGAAACCAGCCAGCGTAGCCAGCGCGTACGTGCCGTCGGCGTGCCGCTGCTTGTCCAGACTGAGCAATTCGAGATGCGGCAGGCTCGCCAGGGCCGATGGATCGGCTATCGCGTTGCCGTCCAGACTCAGGCTGCGCAGCGCAGAAAGTTGGGCGAGTTCAGCGCTCGCCGGCAGCGCTGTCAGCCGATTGAAATCGACGCTCAGATGCGCCAGATTCTGCAGGCCGATGGATTCATCGCGCGCGTCTTTCCCCGGCAGGAGAAACTCCAGGTCAGTCAGCGCGTTGTGCGCCAGATTGAGCGACTTCAGGTTGACCGCATACGCCAGTCCCACACCGCTGCGGATGCCCAGCCCTTCGGCGTCGAGTCGCCGCAGGCTTGCCATGTCGGACGCGTAGATTGGCCGGTCGATCGGCAGTTCGAGCGTACGCGCGATGGCGGCGGCCAAAGCGCGGTCGGGTATGCGCACCACCGGATCGGCATCGCTGCGGCTCAGGCGACTCAACTGACTGTCGGGAATCGTTCCCGGATCCAGCCTGATGTCGCCACCAATCGCGTCGCAGATCTCCAGGTCTTCGCCAAGAAGCGTGTCGCTCCCGTCGCCGCCGAACAACCAGTCCAGATCATCATTGCCCGCAAGCCGGAAGTCGCTTCCTTCACCGCCGAAAATGATATCCCGGTCGGGTTGGCGCGCGCTTTCGTGCGTATGGCCTGGTGCCGGTGCGCGCACCGCGATCTCGAAAGCCAGCGGGTGCGTCGCAGGCGTTGGCGCAGGGTCATAGACCCGGAGAAAATACGTGCCGGCGGAAAGCGCGCGTAGCGAGATGAGCGAGCGTCCCTCAGCCAGCAATCCCCCTCGCGCGTCGAACAGGTCGGCGACAACGCCGGCGCCGTCGCTCGTCACATCCGGAATGAAGCCACGTCCGCCGACGAGCGCCGGATCGGCCAGCTTGACCAGTGGCATCCCGGCAAGCGCACCGACGGGGCGCAGCCGAATCGACAGGCGGGTGCCGCCATCGGCGAGCGTCTTCTGCACGCTTCGCGTGACATCGATCTCTACGGCGGGATCACCCGGGCGTAGCTCGAAGTCCTTCAGTTCATCCGGATCGGCAACGAGCTGCATCGACAACGCTCCGCTACCGACAATGGACGAAAGCGGCAGGCGAAGCTTGACGGCGCCCATTTCCGCCGGGTCATCGCGGAAACGCATCAGTTCGGCGATGTCGAACGACAGCGTCAGTGATTGTGCCAATTCGCCGCCGATCTGGTAAGACCGGCCGCAAGCGCTGTTTGCCGGCGGCAAAGCGAAACCCAGCTCGGGCTGCCAGACGCGGACCTGCAGGTCGTTGTCGCTGGCCCCGTCCCCCAGAGTCGTGAAGCTGTACCAAGCTCCAAGCCGATCGCCGGCTGGCAGTTGATAGCGCAGGTCCGCCACGGTCGTGCCACGGAAGATCGTTGCGCTGCCCGTTCCGTCGTCGACCAGGAAACTGCCGCTGCCCGAGATCGACCGGTTCACCAGAGCGGTCGCGGCGGTCGGCAAGGCAGATCTCGTGCGCGACCCGTAGACCGCGTAGATCGTTCCGGCATTGGTTATGCTTCCCTTGTCCGACCACGGCGAACCGATCAACAGATCGTCCAGGTGATCGCCGTCGATATCCAGGCTCGACGGCGGCAGGAACGCACCAAGCCGGTCGCCGTCGTAAAATCCCGGCCCCTCAAGCGCACCGATGAACGAAACATCGGCGTTACCGAGGTCGATTTCTCTTGCCCGTTCGGCGACCGACCAGACGACGAAGAGTTCGCCGCGGTCACGCCACTCGACGCTGTTGTCCGCCTTCACGACACTCGCGAACGGCATGCCGATCGCCAGATCGATCTCGCGGTCACCGTTGAAATCACCGGTTGTCGCCGCCAGCGGACCTGCGATCTGCCTGACGCCTTCGCCCGGGGTGCGCACCACGACCCAGGCAGCATCCGTGTCCGGATGATGCGCCGCGCCGGGCGCGCTGTGCACACTGAAGCGATCGGAACCGGGAATGACGTAGAGGCCTCCGGTATACTCTTGATCGTAGGGCGGATAGCTGCTTCCTGCACCCAGCTCACGGAGCAAGCCTATTTCGGCAAGACCATCGCCGGTCAGATCGCCGATACGTACACCCGCGGCCAGGTAGTCATCCTCCCAGATCGCCTGGCTTTGATGCTCGATATCGATCACCGCCCTTTCTTCGGCTTCCAGGTCTTCCCACGGCGTCGCCCGGCCGGCAAGCAGATGGACTCTGTTGTACCCCGGAGAATCGGATACCTGAATGAGCAGGTCGTCGAGCCCATCGCCATTCACGTCCCCGGCAACGGTCGCGCCGCGATAGGCTTCGTAGATACTCGTGCTGCTGTCGACCAGGCGCGCGGCATAGCTCTGGTCGTTCAGATCGTGGGCGCTCAGCGCTTTCCCCGGGTAGACGAAGGCAAAGCCTCGCTCTACGGAAGTTGACGGGAACCTCCGTGCGGGGTCGATGACCAGCACGTCCAGGTAAGGGAGACCTGTTTCTGGATTCACGTCGCCGTCCCAGTTGAGGACAACCGCTTCCTGCAGATCGACGGCATAGGCTGGATTGCTGAGCAGGATGCGGCGGTCGACAGAGCCGCCGTCTTCCACCCGGCGCGGCAACTGCGTCGCGTCGGCATTTCGGCCAAAGAGGATTGAAACCACCCCTTCGTGCGCACTGCCGCCTTGCGGCGGTGTGAGGTTCTTGAAGAAGACGAGATCGCCGAAACCGTCGCCGTTGATGTCGCCCATCTGGCTCGCCGGTTTCCCCAGCGCCTCGAGGCTGACGATGTGCTGCGCGACATCTGCGGCCAGCGTCAATTCCGCCCGGGAAAATTGTCCGAAATCGACCGGACCGAACAGGACGCAGGCTTCCTTCTCGCCGGCCAACAGCAGATCGTCGGCGCCATCGCCATTGAAGTCGCCGATATTGATCGCCCGCCCCAACTGCTCGTCTTCTGCCCTACCCTGCAGAACAAACGATTGCTGGAGACTCGGCCCAGGCCGCGGCGCCGACAGGTCGATCCCCGCCACCCCGGTGCCAACCCAGGTCCCCGGCAGGGGAGCGAGCAGATGTTCGTAGACGTCGATTCTCGTCGTTGTCGTGACAAGACTGCCCGACGCTGAACCCTCTGGCGCATAGCCGTAGATCGTGTCACTTCCGCCTTCGCCGTAGAGCAGGTCGTCGCCGCCCCCGCCGAAAATGGTGTCGCCCCCAGCACCGCCGTTGATGGTGTCGCCGAGTGGCCCGCCATAAAGCGTGTCGTCGCCGTCGCCACCGTCAATTTCGAGCGCGGCAAGCAATGCACCCTGTGCAAGATCGCCCGGATTGAATCCCCACAAGCCGCTGCTCGATCCGGGAATGAGGTGTCCCGGGTTGGCATATACCTCGTCGTCGCCGCCTCTTGTCTGGATCAGCGTTCGTTCGACATTGACCGGCTGATAAAAGACATAGTCCTGCCTGGGGACGCTCCCGTCATGCAGATAAGCTCCGTCGCCCGCCGCCGACGTCTGATTGTCCCACTGCAAGCTGGTCAGCTCGTAGCGATGGAGATGGGTGTTGTAGCGCAGAGCAACGTAGTCGGCGACGAACTCCGCCGAGTTCTGCCCAGTGTCCCCGCCGTAATACAGAACCGTGTCGGTGCCCGAGCCCCCATCAAAGCGGTCTGCGATCGTCGGAAATGCGGTTTGCGATGGCCCGGCAACGATCGGCAAGCCGTCTGGAACAAGCTGAAACGCGTCATCACCCGCGCCGCCAAACAGCAGATCGGCCGCCTGTTTGTCCTTGCCGCCGCTGAGCAGGTCGTCACCGTCGCCGCCGAAAATCCAGTCTTCACCGGAGCCCCCGGAGAGGCGGTCGTTGTCCGCACCGCCGAGAACGACGTCACGGCGCGTGGCGTCCGCTCGTGTTGCGAGGTCGACCTCGACCGGCGTCTTGCCGTCGGCGAGATCAAAGCTGAGGGCGTAGCCACCGGGAACGCGATTGGTGGCAAGTTTGAGCAGATAGGGCGTGTTCGTTTGCAGTGAGCCGAGGCTGACGAGCTGACCGCCAGCACCGGAGAGATCAATGAGTTGTCGTCCGTGGTCAGCGCCGATGTCGAAAGCCAGCTCGTAGTTCCCAGGCCCGCCATCGTCGGCAGCGGTCAAGCGCAGGAAATACTCGCCGGCCGTCAGACCGTGCAGGGAAAGCGTCTTTTCTGCTTGCGTCTTGCTGACCACCGCGCTGCGCAGCGGAACGCCGCCCGCGCCCAGAACGTCGAGACTGATCGTAGCCGACGCACCGGCGGTGCGGCGCAATGTCACGGCGGCTGGATCGGACGTCTGCACGTCGGGCAGCGCCAAGCGGAACCAATCGCGATCGACGACGCTGTCGAGCGACAGCCCCCGCAAGAGGCCGATTCGCTCAATCGCCGGCAAATCGTAGGCCGCCGTACGGCTTTCGTTACGCGCTGCCAGCAGGTCCACCGCATCGGGGCCGACGAGCGGCACAACCGGGACGTCGATCTTGCTCGACGACGCGGCATTGGACACCTCGACCGTGAAGTCGGCGAGCGATTGGTCGCTCTTGACGACCAGCGAAGCATTCGCCGTCTGGCTGAGGCTGAAGCGATACCAGTCGACATCGTCGCCGCTGTCGATCGTCAGACCGGTAAAGGCGCTACTCGCCGTGATCGTCGCTTCTCCACTGGAAGCGGAACACAAGCTGAAAGCGTGATTCCTGTCGTCGTTGCGCCATTCAGAGTCGGTCTGGTCGGCGAGCAGCGCAAAGCCCGATTCGATGTGAACATCGTCGTCACCGGAACCCGCGTCGACCCAGACGGACTTCTGTACTGTTGAGCCTACCGTGACCGTATCGTCGCCACCGAGTGCGTCGATGATGATCGCCGCGAAATCGCGCTCCTCCGGGAGGATGTCCTGCAACACCGTGAGAAACGAACCTCGGTAGGCAGCAACCGCGGGCAAGCCCTGCCCGGCTTCAATTGCCGTTCGCACGTCGTCCTGCAGCCTGACCAGGTCAAGAACGTTCCCTTCCTTGCCCACCTCGAAGTCGCCGAAGTAGATCCCGAACATGTTCCCGGAGGACGTCTCCGTCCCGATGCTGATCGTGTGATGGCGCGCGTATTTGCCCGTGGTCACGTAATCCACCGTGATCACATCATCAAGCGCGGTCGCTGCCCGATACCACACCTTCCCGGTGGACTGGGCATAATCCTTCCACGCGGCGTCGTCGCCTGCACCGAGTCCGCCGACCAGTGAGGAAAGCTCGCTACCGTCGGCGCGGTAGAGCGTGTCGCTGCCGCCGTTGCCATAGAGGAAGTCCAGCCCGCTGCCACCGTAAAGCTGGTCGGCCTGCGGCCCGCCCAGAACCCGGTTGAGGCCGGTAGATTCCCACTCCGTCCCGTCAAATACTCCGAAGCTTCCATCGGCATTTCTCGGATCCCGTGACCACGCGTAGAGGTCGTTGGTCCCGCTCCCGCCGAGCAGATCGTCGTCCCCCTTGCCGCCGTAAAGAACGTCATGGTCGGCCGGGCTGCCGTCGCCAGCGTCACCCCAGAGCCGATCGTCGCCGTCCAGTCCGTACAGCGTGTCGCTTCCCGCACCGCCGTCGAGCCGGTCGCGTGCCATCGATCCGCGCAGGGTGTCGTTCCCTGGCCCGCCATCGAGAACGCCGAAGAAGTCTGCACCTGCTTGGCCGAGCCCACGCGGAGCGAGCGCCTGAGCACCCTCCGAAAAGCCGATCTCGTCGTTGCCGGCCAGGCCGCTGACCCGGATCTGCTCGATCAGCGGCGTCGTTCCAGCCAGCCAATTGACGGCGATCGAACGTCCGTTATAGCCGACATTCATCTGTCCGCCGGGACCCTGCGCAAGCGAAATCACATCGTTGGCGTCGCTCCCTTCGATCAGCAGGATGTCGACTGCCTTGTCGTCCAGCGCATCACCCGCCTGGCTGTTGCCGTGGTGTCCGTCGATCGTCTCGCCGAACTCGGTATGGCGTGCGGCCGTGTCGAGCTTGAGGAGGTCGATCCCCTCACCACCGTACAACACATCGGCCCTGTCCTGACCCTCAAGCCAATCCGACCCGGCGCCCCCCCAAAGCGTATCGACGCCGCCGCCGCCGAGAATTCGGTCGTCGCCGTCCCCACCGAAAAGCAGGTCGGCGCCGCCCGCCGTGTCGGCATTCGGGTTGCGCAGCTCGTAGGCGCCGGCGAGATGATCGCCGGCGATGAAGTCGTTGCCCGAACCGCCGTCCAGCGTCTCCTGGCGCAGGTTGCCGTAGAGGAAGTCGGCATCGTCGCCACCGAACAACTGGTCGCCGACGAGTTCGGTTTCTGCCAGGCCGCTGGTCGGCGCGTAGGCGTACAGGTAATCGGTCCCGGCGCCGCCGAAGAGTTTCTGTCCCGACAGGTCGTGCCGCCCCGCTCCCGCTTCGACTCCCGCCTCACCGTAAAGGCGATCACTGCCGCCATCGCCATACAGTTGGTCTATGCCGCTCCCACCGCGCAAGGTGTCGTCATCGGCGCCGCCGCGCATGAAGTCATTGCCGCCTTCCCCGTAAACGACCGCGTCGCTGCCGCTCCCGGCGTCCAGATAGTCGTTGCCGTCGCCGCCGTAGAGCGTGTCGGATCGCCCCCCGGCAAACAGATAATCGACCTCCAGCCCGCCAGACAAGGTATCGCTGCCGTCGCGTTGATCATCCGCCACGGCGAAAATCGCGCCGAACGACACGGGCGCCGCGTTGAACGGGAAGTCGCCTCGCGCCAGCGTCACGCCCGTTCCCGCCAGCAGCCCGGCGCGATCGCCCCAGAGCACGTTGCTTCCCGCGCCGGCGGCCAGTTGGTCAGCGCCGAATCCGCCGACCAGCCAGTCGTCACCCGCCCCACCGAGCAAGGTATCGTTGCCAGCGTAGCCGAACAGGTCGTCGTCTCCGTCCTCGAGGCTGCTACTGCCCGGCGTGTCGCCGACGATATGGTCATCGCCGCTGCTGCCGTGGATGGTATCGTTCCCTTCGCCGCCGACGAGCGTGTGCGCGTACGCATCCTCGCCAAAGGTTTCGTCGACGGCATAGATGACATCGTTCCCGGCCAAGCCGAACACTTCGTCCTGACCAACACCGGCGGCAATCCAGTCGTTGCCGCCGCCGGCGTCGACGGTATCGTTGCCAGCCCCGGCGAGAATCCGGTCGTCGCCGTCGCTCCCCCCGGTCGCCTGCGGGTTGTCGCCGTGGATCAGGTCGGCGCCGCCACTGCCGTAGATGGTGTCGTTCCCGTCACCGCCGTCCAGCCGATGCGCCTGCACGTCAACCGCCGAAGAAGTGTCGAGCGCGTAAATCAGGTCATCGCCGGCGAAGGTAAACACGGCGTCGCCGCCGAGGCCGCCGAGAACCGTGTCATCGCCGTTGTCGCCGTAAATGACGTCCTGGTCGTCGCCGCCCAGGATCAGGTGAAGGTCGGCGCCCGCTCGACCGTAAGCTGCGTCGCCAGCATAGAGGGTGTCGTTCCCCGCATCGGCGAAAATCACCTCGTTGCCACTTCCGCCACGTATCAGGTCGTCTCCGCTGCCGGCAACGATCCAGTCGGCGTCGTCGCCGGCATTGATCGTGTCGTTCCCGGCTCCGGCGAGGATGACGTCGTCGCCGGCACCGCCTTCGATCGCCGGGTCATTGCCGCTGCCGGCATCCAGGTAGTCGGCCCCACCACCGCCGAACAGCCGGTCCACGCCGCCACCGCCGAAAAGAAAGTCGCCCGCCGCGTCGCCACCGCCGATCAACACGTCGGCGCCGACCGACGAAGCCTCGACACTCAGACCGCCGAGCCGCGCGGGCACTTTCCACGACGCGGCCGACGTCGTCCACACCACTCCCGGCGAAAGCAGCAGCACGGCGGAGTAGTTGGCAGGCCTCTGGAAATTGGCGGAGTCCGTTGCCGCAAAGTCTTCGACGCCGAGCGCAGCGCCACCGAGAACGGCAACGGCGTCGCCCCACAGGACATCGCTGCCGTCGTCGCCGGAAAGCGTGTCGTCGCCCGCGTCACCGAGCATCCAGTCGTCTTCCGCGCCGCCAGATAGCTGGTCATTCGCATCGCCTCCACTCACCTCGTCCCGTCCGTCACCGGCATGGATCGTGTCGTTGCCGGCTTCGCCGTAAATCGTGTCGCTGCCGCCTGCACCCCATACGCGATCGGCCGCACCGCCGGCGAGCACGTTGTCGTCGCCGTCTCCGGCGTGGATCGTATCGGCGCCATCGCGGGCGTCATCCGACGTCCCCTGCGCGTCGTTCTGGCCGTCGCCCCAGATGCTGTCGTTGCCGGCGCCACCGAAGATCTCGTCGTCGCCGCTGCCGCCGTGCATCGTATTGCCTGCTTCGTCACCGCTGCTCTCGGCATCGGCACCATACAGCGTGTCGTTGTCTGCCCCGCCGAGCACGGTGTCGGCACCCAGGCCCCCAGTGAGGACGTCGTTGCCCGCGTCGCCGTAGAGCTGGTCGCTCGCGCTGTCGTCGGCGGTGGCGCGCAGCGCGTCGTGACCGAAGATCTGGTCGTCGCCACTGCCGCCGTCGAGGGTGTCGCTGCCGGCGCCGCCCTCCAGGCTGTCGTCGCCGCTCGCGCCGGAAAGGCGGTCGTTTCCCTGATCGCCCAGAAGCTGATCGTTGCCGTCGCCGCCATCCAGAACGTCGTCGCCACTCTGGCCGTTCAACGCGTCGTTGCCGCCCTCTCCGCAGAGCGTGTCGCGACCGCCACCGCCGTAGACGAGGTCGTCACCATCAGCGGAATAGATCTTGTCGTTGCCATCGCTTGCCGCAACCGGCGTCTCCTCCTCGCCTTCCTTGCCGTCGCCGTAAATGACGTCATTGAGCGGGTTGTTGGACGCCTCGCTGTCATCGTCTACCCATGAACTGCCGTAGATCGTGTCGTCACCGCTACCGCCGTGGATGATGTGCGCTACTTCGTCGACTTCGCCGGCAGAACTCGCGGCATGGATCAGATCGTTGCCGGCGCCGCCATACAGGACGTCGGCGCCGAGACCACCTGAAACTGTGTCTGCCGCGCTGCCGCCGTCCAGCGTGTCGTTGCCGTCGCCGCCCTGCACGACGTCAGCGCCGCCCTGGCCGTAGAGCAGGTCCTCACCAGCGTCGCCGTTCAGCGTGTCGGCACCGTCCTGCCCATAAATCCGGTCATTACCCTCGTCGCCGACCAGGATGTCGCTCGCGCCACCACCCTGGAGGACATCGTTGCCCGCTCCGCCGTGAAACTCGACCGGCAGTACGATGTCTGCGGAAACGCTGGCGCTGTCATTGCCCTTGCCGGCCGACCAGACGATGCGGTCAACACCGCTGAAGGTTTGCGCGGCGCGTTTCGGCGCACTGACGATCACCTCGTGGTCGTCGCTCCCGCGCGTCAGCGTACGGCTGTCGTCGCCATCGGTCGCCGAGAGGCTGAGCACCCCCTGCGCGAGCGTTGCGAGCGGCGGCGGCTCGGCGGGCTTGGGTCGCTCAATCTGGAAATCGAGCAAGGTGACGTCGGCCAGGCGGTACGTCTTGCTGATCTTCTTGAACAGCAGGTTCACCTTGTAGTAAGCGCGCAGTCCCGCTTCGAGCTTGCCGCTCACATCGAAGACGTGGATCGGCCCAAGGGCAAAACTGTCGGCGATCTCGCCGGCACGGATCAAGCCGTCGCCATCGCCGTCGTGCAGGTTGAAGTCAACGCTGGCGTAAATCCCGCCTTCGACGCCAGCCTTTGCGATCAGGACATCGAGCGAGGCGCCGGCAGTGAGACTGCCGCCAAGCTGCACTTCCGGGACATCGATGCCGTTTTTCCAGTCGCTGACGAAGAATCCGTTGGCAATCAGACTCGGCTCGTCGAACCCTCCTTCGGCAAACTGGCGCAGGCCCGTCGTATCAAAGCCGAAAGCAAAGTCGGCCCGGGCGAACAGGCGCCCACCAATTTCGACCTTGAGCACCGGAATGGGCGGAATGCGGAACGACTGGCTGTAGGAAAAGCCTACCTCGAGTGCGGGTGGGTCATAGACGAACAGCGGCGGGTTACCGCCGAGCAGCAACTCGAATGCGCTGCGAGGTTGCAGGAGGTTAAAGCTCAAGCCGTACTTCTCGAGCTTCTTCAACTCGGCGAGCCATCCGCCAAAGGTCGATGCACCGCTGCTCGCGATGAGCGGGCTTGCCTGACCAGACGTCTGGGCGTGCGGGACGAAGCTGGCGTTGGCGACAAGCTGCGCGAAGTTCGCGGCAAGATTCGCCGCCGAGGTGGTCGGCAGTTTGAAGCTGCCGAGGGCGAGTTCGGCATCGCCTGTCGTCGGCAGCGCGCTGAGCAGGCCGGCAATGTCGCTGGCGACCCCGACGATCTGATCCACCACCGGCGAACTGACGCCAAAAGCCCGCGCCAGGTCGAGCAGGCTGAGCTGCTCGCCGATCAGGTCGGAGATGACCGGCAAAGGCCGGCTCAGCATCCGGATCACCGGCAGCACCGGAGCAATCACCTGCTCGACTCGCGCCAGCGCCGGGGCGGCATAGTCCTGGACGAATTCGCCCAGATCAAGCCGAATGTTGTTGAGCCCGAGCTCGAGATTGCCGCCCAGCTGCCAAGTCAGATCGAAGTCGGCGTCGATGCTCGGGAAGTGGGTGTTGCCGCCAAAACTCGCGCTGAGATCGAGGTGGACCTCAGCCGTCCCGCTCACCTGGTCGGCCAGCGGAACGAACAGATCGAGCGCCGCGCCGCCGGCCAGGTCGGCGAGCGTCACCCGGCCGTCACCGTCGGGGTCGGCGATGTCGAGCTTGAATTCACCGATAAAGCGCGAGGGGTGCTGCGCGTCATCCTCGACGTCTACCTGCAGGAAGCCGAGTGTCGCCGTCGCGCTCAGCGTCGGTGTGACCGTCAAGCCGAGTTGAATTTCGTTCTCGTCGGCCCAGCTTGCCATGTAGACGCCGGCTGAACGCGTCACCCCGATCCCCAGATGCCAGCTCACGGCGAGCTCGGCACTGACGCCGCCGCTGAGCTCGAGGCCGAGACTCGGCAGCCCGAGGTCAAGCCCGCCCGCCTGCTCGATCCTTACTGCCTGGCCGAGATGGAGATCGAACTCGAAGCCGACGGTTGCCCCCGCTTCGACGACCTGGCGAACGACGATATCGTTTTCGTCGATCGTCGTATCGGCGTCGTCGTTGCGGTCGCGCAGCCAACCCGATGAGCCGAGCGCGGCGAAGAGCGCGTCGCGCACCTGTGTTTCATTGACCGCGCTTCCGGCAAGCGCCTTGAGCTTTTCCGCGACGCGCTGGCGAATGTCTTCGACGAAGGCCGATTTGTCCTGTAAGGCATTACCGATCAAGGGCAGTTTTCGGCCAAAGAGCGAGTCGCCCTGCAGCGCGCTGCTTAGCGCAGCGCTAAGGCCATCCCAGCCTTGCGCGAGCCCGCCCAGCAGAACGCCGAGATCGGCCGAGCTGACCTTGTCGGCGATCGCTGCAGCAAGCCCGCTACGCGTATCGACGACCGGAGACCCGCCGAGACTGCCCAGATCCTGCTCGAAGTCGAGCGTGGTCAGCAGACTGCCGGCCGTCGGGAAGAAGACCGGCAGTTCAAGGTCGACGTAACCCGAACCGCTGGCGAGGAGGTCGTCAAGGACCGCGGACAGATCGCCGGTCAACTCATGCCGCCCGTTGCTGGTGCCGAAGCCAACCAGAAACTCGGCCGGAGCGAGCGCGTCCTCCTTGCTCCGCGCGAGGCTGAGGTGACCGTCGCGAATGAAGATGCCGAGCGGCCCGAGCGCTGCGTCGAAGTTCATTGCCGAGGCCGCCGCGTGGACGAGCAGGCTAAGCTTCGTCGAATCGTCGTAGAGAAACACCTGCGGGCTGCTGCCCGCCTTGAAGCCCAGCGCCAACTGGAAATCCGCTCCAGCAGTCAGCGCAAGTTCGGCTTGTCCGCCTGCGTCGACGAGTTCGCCCAGGGCATCCGAGACAGCGATCTGCAGACGCTGCGTTGCCGGCGCGGCTTGGTGCGCGAACCGCAGGTCGAGACGGAGAAGCTTTTCGTCGGCAAGCCAGTTGAGGCCCACAGCATCGTCCGAAACGCCAGACAGGTCTTCGATCTTCGCTTCCAGCGCCTGCAGATTGGCCACCGCAGCCAAGCGCAAAGCGCTGTCGAACGAGGCCAGCCGGGCGGCAAAATTCACCGCATCGTTCAGCTTGACGTTCATGACGGGCAGGCTGAAGTCGATCGCAGGCAGCCGTTCGATGCCCTGGACCAGCGCCAGCACCTTGGCCACGCCGTCGCTCAGCGCGGCGAATGACATCCCGTCGAGCGCCGCAAGATCGCCCAATTGGGCCAGGTCTGCTGTGATCAGAGCGGCTTGCGCCAGATCCGGCAGCGCCATCTGCAGCTTGGCGTCGGCCGGAATGGCCAGTCCGGGAAGATCGGCGTCAAGCTGCACCGGGAGATCGAGCGTCAGCGACCCGCCGAACTCGACGTGCGGCAGGCTCGCGTCGGATTTGGTCGCGACCTCGAGGCCCGCGAACATTTCGCGCAGCGTCATCCGGCCGTCATCGTTGCCGTCGATCATCGACTGGTAGTCGGCCAGGGCGAATGACGCGGTGGCCGTGCCGCTCAGCGCGCCATGGGCAATGTCGATTCCGACGAAAGCGAAGTTGGCCGATGCGTTGACCTCGGCGGCCAGCGCCACGCTGGCCTCCAGCGTGGCGTCGCCGGCAACGAACACGTGGTCGGCGATGCTGTCGCCGTGCAGCGCGCGGCCATGGATCACGCCGTCGCCATCCTCATCGACCCCGGCGAGGCCCAGCCATAGCGCAGCAAACGACGCATCGAGCCCGTTGATGCTGAAGGCGTGCTCGCCTTGCGTGGCATCGGTGACGACGATCGCCGCCTGATCGGCAGCCAGCCGAGCAAGCACAGCACCCGCTGCGGCACCGTTGATCCTGGCCAGCACATCGGCCAGCGTTTCTGCGCCGTCAAGGTCTACCGCCAGCTCGTCGCCGCTGCGCAGCTTCAAACGCAGGTCTGTCCGGTCTCCCGACTGCGTGCCGGCGAACCCCAGCGCTTGCCCGGCGTTGATCGTCAGCGCGTTGATTCGCCTGTCGTTTGCCGCAAAGACCAGGTTCGCGCCAGCGGCCGCACTGGCTGACACCTCGACCGCTGGCAAACGCTGCTCGGTCACCGGAGGAAAGCCCCGGCTGGCCAAGGCGCTGCCGAGAAGCGCGTTCAGATCGCTGACCAGGTCGAGCACGCTTGTATTGTCGTCAGTGGCTGCTTTCGTCAGCCGCAGCGGGACGCGCACCGGCTGGGCGTCGAAAGTGTCGAGCAGGAGGTCGAACGACAGATCGGCCGTCAGCCTGCCGTCGGTGGGCGCAGCATTGGCAGCCTCGCAACCGACACTGAGGTCGATGCCGCGGCCGCCGTTGAGCGCGGAGAGACGCGTTTCCGGCGTCAACGAAAAACCGCCGCCGAGCGGAGTAAGCAGCACGCCCAAGCTCAGGGCTCCGGAGGCCGCAGCGTTGAGCGTCACCTCCGCCTGGCTGGAGGCCATGCTGCTCAGTGGCCCAAGCTCCTTGCCCAGGCTCAACTCGCCGGTCGACTGCTTCGTACCCGAAAAGCTCAGCGCGAAGCTCAACTCTCTCGTCGCCGGATCATAGTTCACCGAGTCGCGCGGCAGGGCGAGCCTTCGCACAATCTCTTGCGCCGTCTGCACGTCGGACAGACCTGCGGCCGGCCGATCGGGATCGGCCAGCAAGCCCTCCAGACGTGCGCGCAAGGCGTCTGCCTGGCCGAGGACGTCGCCCATCTGTACGCCACCAATCAAGGGCAGCCGATCGCCGAAGATGGGCGTCGCCGCGAGCCCGGACAGCCAATCCGGAAGCTGCTGCAGCGCCCCGACGAGATCAGGTGCAGTCAATTCTGCGAAACCTTGCAACTGGTCGCTGAACAGCGCGCTGTAATCGAGAATCGGCCGTTCACCGTCAAACAGCGAAGCGTCGGTCAGCGTCAGGCCGGGCTGCCCGGCCGGATCGCTGTACGAGAACCCGCCGAGCGTCGCCTGCAGCGGAAGGTTGACGCGCAAGCTGCTGCTGCCTGGCGCAAGCGCGGCGATTTCGCCGAGGGAGGCGCCGACGAGTTCGCCTGCCGTGAAACGCTTCTTGTCGCCGCTGGCGGGCGTCAGGACAAGGTTGGCCTCGAGTGCCGCGTGTCCACCCGGCACGCTTAACTCGAGCATCCCGAACCTTCCACCCGCGTTGAAATCCGCCGCCAGCGCCGCGCTCAGTTGCGCACCGCCGAGCTCGACAAAGAACGCCTCGTCGGTCGACGGGAGCTTCGCCAGATCGACACCAAAGCGCAGCGCGGCGGCGAATCGGCTGACTACTTCGACGTCCGAGACTTCCGCGCCGGACGCACCGGTGAGCGGACGAAGCGAGGCTAGCGTCAGCGCCGAACCGGCAACCAGGTCAGCCAGATCGAGAGTCCGGCGAGCCAGCCGTTCACCGGCAAGCGAGAGCGAGAAACCGTACTCGCCACGCGGATCGTAGTCCGCTTCAACAACCGTGCCCGTCTGCTTCAGTCGTTCAAGCGCTGCCTTGAGCGTCTCCGCCGAGGCGTTCAGCGGCTTGTCCGGAGAAGCTGACGAGAGCTCCGGAGCTTTCAGCGCATCGCGCACCGGATCGGCCAGCCCGCTGCGCCAGAAGTCGGCCAGCCGCACCAGTGAAGCGAGAGAGCTGTCCACGAGCGGCAGCGGCGTGGCGAGCAGTTCCCGCTCATCCAGCGTGCCTGCCCAATCGGCCAGCTTGGCCAGTCCGCCGGCGAGCGCCTCGCCTGCTTTCTGCTGAGTATTCGCGATGTCCGGGTCGATCGACGGACGCGCCCCGTGCACGATCGTGACCACTCGCGGCGCGACGGCGAAAGGCAGAAAGTCGGCGTCGACCGGCAAAATCGCTTGCGCTGGCCGGCTGATCGCGACCTCGAAAGCAACCGGCGCACTCGCCAGATCATCGAAGCTCAGGTCCCCTTGGTCGTCGCCGTCCGGATTGCCTACGCGCGCAGTGAGGTCGGCCGCCATATCGAGATGCGCATCGTTCACCTGCAGGGCAAGAAAGCCGAAGCCCAGATCGAAATCCAGCGTCTGCTTCTGATCCGACGCGACCGATAGCGCGATTGTCGGCGCGCGCAGGAAGAAGTCTTCGCGCGTGATCGTCGGGTCGCGCAGAGAGATCCCGCACGAGAGCTGCACCGACGCTTGCGTCGTCAGCCCTACGCTGACCGGGCCGGGAAGACGAAAACCTTCCGTCAGCGCGTGCGTTTCGAGATCGAGCGTGGCGGACGATGTGTGCGTCGCCGCCAGGCGCAGCTTGAAGACGTATTCATCGGCGAGCTGATCAAGGCTGGCGGACTCGACCGCAGCCTGGCGCCGGAGAACATCGACGAATCCCTCAAGGCTGACCGCGCTGCCGCCAGATAGATACGTCTGCAGCGGGATCCACAGATTCTCCCTGAACAGCGTGCTGCTGCTCAACAGTTCCCCGCTGCTCAGTTGGCTCGCGGCACCCGTGACGAGGGGCAGTTGTAGCGTGCTCTGCTGATCGAAATCGGCAGCCCAGGCGGTCATCTGCGCCAGCCCGCCTTCGAGGGCAGCGAGCACGTCGCGCTCGTCCGGCTCGGCGCCGACAGCAACTGTTCCGGGATCGCCCAGTGCTTCGGGTAAAGCTGAGGAAACCGGCCCCGGCTGACTCGCATCTGCAGGCAAACCTGCGTCCGCCGCGCTCACCGGGAGCGCCGACTGCACTGGCAAGGCGTGCTGCGCGCTGTCCACCTGCCACTCGCCGCCGCTGCCGGGCAAGTCGATCGGCAACAGATCGACCGCGAGCATCAGTCTGGGCTCCAGTGCTTCGAAGTATAGCCTCGGCGAACGCTGCGGGGCGACACGCAACTCGCGACAGCCGCTGGCCGGAGAGCGCAGCGAGCGTAGCGCCTGACTCACAGCGCAGGCAATTCGTCTGCGCGCATGGCGCAGCGACCCGGAAACCTTGCCAATCGTCGATGGGCGAATGTCCATGACCGCCTCCTTGAGAAAGACCATTCACCAAAGGCGGGCCCCCCTGCCGAACGGTCCCGCCATGTCGTCGGAGGCGCGCGCGCGATCAGCCGAAGGCGACGCAGAAGCGACGAGCAACGCGTTCATTCCTACTCCATTCTTGCCCCGCGCGCATTGATCCAGATCAAGCGATCCCGTCCTTCAACTCATCAAGCCGGCGGGAGCCACGACCGGCGAGCGCTTCGCTGTCATCGCGATCGCCGGCGGAAAATCTACGCTCGGGAAGAGCCCTGGCGCGTCCTGCCCAGCACTGGTCGATCCCGCAAGCCCCCGGTCGCCCGCGGCAGCGAACACGCAAGCGGCGTGCACGCGCGCCAGGCAGCGCTTCCCGACAATCCGCGCAAGCAGAGTGGCTCGCCCGAGCGAAGCATTGCGGGCACCGCGCTCGCCCTTGCGCGCAGCACAGCGCAAAAACGACGCCGACTGGGTTAAAGTGCGCGGATGTTGAGAAAGCTGGCCGCTCGTCTGCTCGCCTGGAACGGCTGGACCCTGCACGAACCGCCGGAGCGGCCGGCGCGCGCGGTCCTCGTCGCCTACCCGCATACCTCCAACTGGGACGCGCTCTACGCCTTGCTGGCCAAACTTGCACTTGGCCTGGAAGTGCGCTGGGTGGCCAAGGATTCGCTGTTTCGCTGGCCTTTCGCGCGTTTGCTGCGCCGCCTGGGAGGTATCCCGGTCAATCGTCGCGTGCGCAATGGCTTCGTCGCCCAGATGGCAGCGCAGTTTGCCACGCAGCCGCGGCTGCTTCTCGTCCTCGCACCGGAAGGGACGCGCGCACTGACCGCCGGCTGGAAAAGCGGCTTCTACCGCATTGCACTGGCAGCCGACGTCCCGCTGGCGCTCGGTTTCGTAGACTATGCGCGCCGGCAGACCGGCATCCTGGCCTACCTCACGCTGAGCGGCGATCCCGCCGTCGATATCGCTGCGATCGCCCGCCACTACGTCGATCGCCCGGGCCGACGTCCGGCACTGGCATCACCAATCCGCTGGCTCGACTGAGCAGCGCGCCAGCAGGCCGGAAACGCTGGCTGGCGCGCGCCGGGCGCGCTGCTCGTCGGCAACCGTGTCTTGTCTTGGCGGCGCGCCTAGCCGAGAACGATGACCTGCAGCTTCTCGCGCAGACTGAGGCTCGCCCACCAGCGCAAGCCGTTGTCGCGCAATGCTTTTCCAGCCGCGCTCAGGGTCAGCCGACGGACGCCGAGTTCGCTGCGCGCGATTTCCGCCAGGTAGCCACCGTCCATCAGGTAGCGCGCGATCGCCGGCTGCACTTGCTGACCACCGAGCGTCCAGCGCGTACCGTAGCCGTCGGCATCACCCTCGAGCATGAGCAGCAACTCACCGCGCCCGATCAAGCGCAGGACGCCGAGCGTTTCGGCGCGCGCTGGAATGATCGCGTCTGGCCGCTCGCTCACTCGGCGCGCGCCTGGCCTCAGCCGGCCTTGCCACCGGGCGCAGCGTCACCGCCCGGACGGCCGGCGTGCGCCTCCTTGCGCAGGGAAAGGACGATCGAAGTAGAAATGATCGCGGCCACGACCAGCAGCGAGATGAGCACCGGAATCTTGAAGATGTCGATGAGCAGCATCTTGACTCCGATGAACATCAGTACCAGCGCCAGGCCATACTTGAGCAGTGAGAAGCGGTCCGCCATGTCGGCGAGCAGAAAGTACATCGCGCGCAGACCAAGAATCGCGAACACGTTCGAGGTCAGAACGATGAAGGGGTCGGTGGTGATCGCGAAGATGGCCGGAATCGAGTCGACGGCGAAGATCAGGTCTGAGAATTCGACGAGAGCGAGGACCAGGAAGAGCGGTGTCGCGTAGCGCACCAGTTGGCCGGCCTCCTGCCGCATCACGAAGAAGCGCTCGCCATCGAGCTCGTGCGTGACCTTCATATGCCGGCGAATCCAGGCGATCACCGGGTTCTTCGCGAGATCAGGTTGCTCGTCAGCGAACCACCACATCTTGATCCCGGTAATTACCAGGAACGCGCCAAAGACATAGAGGATCCAGTGGAATTTGGCGATCAGCCAGACTCCGGCAAAGATCATGATCGTGCGCATGACGATCGCGCCGAGTACGCCAAAAATGAGGACGCGCTTCTGCAGCTCGAGCGGAATCGCAAAGAAGCTGAAGAGCAGCAGCCAGACGAACACGTTGTCGACGGCGAGCGATTTCTCGATCAGATAGCCGGTGATGTACTCCAGCGTTTTCTCGTTGGCAATCTCGCGTCCGGCACTATTGTCGAGATACCACCAGAGCGCACCGGCAAAGAGCAGCGAGACCGCCACCCAGATGCAGGACCAGGTTGCCGCCTCCCGGAACGAAACGCGGTGCTGCTTGCCGCCGCCGACCAGCAGAAGGTCGATCGCCAGCATGACCAGAACGACGGCGGCAAAGCCCGCCCACATCCACCAGGTGCCAATTGTTTCCATTGTCAGTGCTCCAAAGTACTTACCCATACACGGCCGCGTCGTGCGGCAGCCCTTTTGTCCAGCGCTCGCGATGCCGGCCAAAATGCGGGTAACGGACCTTCGCCTGCGCGGCAAAGGTCTTGCTCGCGGCCCACAGTCGAATCCCTGTCGGCCGCCCAACGAACCGGGCAGGTCTGATCACCCTGCCGTACTGACGATGCGTTGGCGGAGAGCTACTCCCCCTTGGAACAGGCGTATCGTACCTATCCGCACAACCACAGTCAACTATCGTCCAAGTCCCTGGCGAGAACAGGCACGCTGGACAGAAACCGACGGACGGCCCGCTCGTCCGGCTGGTCACCGACCCGCCGGAGTCTGCCGTGAGCGGCAGACCTCCACTTCAGCCCGCGCGCGTGGCCGAGGTTGCGCCGGTTGACTTTACGCGGGTACACTTGCAGCGCATGTTGACCCTACGCCGAGCAGCCTGAGCATGCCCTTCATCGAGGTCGCCGGACGACGACTGGAGTATTTGCGCCTCCCGGCGCAACGGGGGGGTCGTCCGCCCCTCGTTTTGCTGCACGAAGGCCTGGGCAGCGTCGCCATGTGGCGCGACTTTCCGGCGCAGGTGGCCGCGGCGACCGGCTGCAGCGTGCTGGTCTGGTCGCGCCTCGGCTACGGGAACTCGGATCCGCTGCCCGCTCGGCGGACAGCGCGCTACATGCACGACGAGGCGCACCTGGGACTGCCTCCCTTGCTCAGCGCCTTGCACATCGAGCGTCCGATTCTCATCGGCCATAGCGACGGCGGGTCGATTGCCCTGCTGCACGTGGCCCACCCAACGGCGCGTGTGGCGGGCGTCGTCGTGCTGGCACCGCACGAGTTCGTCGAGGAACAAGCGCTCGCCGGCATCCGGCGCGCCGGCGAACTTTACGCAACAACCGACTGGCCGCAGCGACTGGCACGTTTCCACCGCGACCCGGATGCGGTCTTTCGCGCCTGGCACGATATCTGGCTGGCCCCCGAGTTCCGCGCCTGGGACATCACCGACTGCCTGCCGCAGATCACCTGTCCGTTGCTCGCCATCCAGGGCTGCGAAGACGAGTACGCGACGATGCGACAGATCGAGTGCATCGCCGAACGCGCACCCGATGTCGAACTGCTCGCCCTGCCAGACTGCCGCCATTCGCCGCACCGGGACCAGCCGCAGGCGGTGATCGCGGCCATCGCCCGCTTCGTCGACCGCGTCGCCGCTGCCGGCAGGGTCGCGCAGGACGGCCGAACCAACGGTGCGCATGGGCAACCGGCGGGATTCGCCTGACCGCATCTTTGCCTTAAAGGAGAAGAGAATGATCGTTGGCGACGCCTATACGATATTGAAACGCCTGGTCGACATCACCGCGCCTTACCTGGGTGACGACTTCCTGACGACGAGCGTCGCCGCGGTTGGTCAGCTATTCAAAGCCGATATGGTTTTCGTCACGCGCTTGCTCGACCATCCACCGACGCGCGTGCGCGTCCTGGCGGCTTGGCAGGACGGCGACCTGCGCGATAGTTTCGAGTTCGATCTGGTCGGAACGCCATGCGAAATGGTGTTCGACGGCGCGCCGGTGGTGATTCCCGGCGACGTCTGTCGGAACTTTGCGGCGGAGAAGACAAGCACCTTCGAAAGCTATGTCGGCATTCCGCTCTGGGGCCCGAACGGCGAGATGATCGGGCACTACGCGATCATTTCATCGCAACGGATTGCGACACCAGCAGAGGGCGAGGTGCTGCGCGAGATCGCACAAATCTGCGCCCACCGCTTCGAAGCGGAGGCTTGGCGGCTGCTGATCGAAGCCGAAAAGGAGGCGGCTTTTCACCAGTTGCAAGAGGTCAATGCACGCCTCGAGCAGGAAGCGATCACCGACTTTCTGACCAAGCTTTACAACCGCCGCCACTTCAGCCGGCGTTGCAGCGAAGCATTCGCGCGGATGCGGCGCGGCGGCGAGCATTTTGCCCTCATCCTGTTCGACGTCGACCATTTCAAGCTGGTCAACGATACCTATGGCCACGACGCGGGCGACAAAGTGCTGATCAGCGTGGCCGAGATCCTGCGCCGCAACACGCGCGACAACTTGGAGATCCTCGGGCGGGTCGGCGGCGAGGAATTCGCCGTGCTTTGTCTGGGCAACCCGGATGCCGCGGCCGCCTGCCTGATCGCCGAGCGCCTGCGCCAAGCGGTCGCCACGCAAACCATCGAGCTGCCTGCCGGCCGGCTGACGGTCACCGTGAGCGCGGGTCTCGCTCGCCCCGAAGCGCCCGACGAGTCCTGGGAAAGCGTCTATGCACGCGCCGACCACGCACTCTACCGCGCCAAGGAAAGCGGTCGCAATCGAGTCTGCTCCGCCGACGACGCGTGAATCATGCACCGGGCGCGCCTGCGCCAGCCGCCCCGACGCTGCCGCCGAACGAGCCGACGGTTCCTATTTGTTCGCTGCGCGCGAGCCGGCAAGTGCGGTGAACAGCCCCAGACCGATAAACATCAGGCCACCAAGCGCCCGCCCCAGATCACTGCCGCGGCCGCCGCGCAAGCGCGGGGCAAGCACGCCGGCAGCCAGCGCGTAGGCGCTGTCGGTGAGCGCCGCAATGGCGACGAAAACGGCACCCAGGGTGACGCTCTGCACGACGAAAGGCGCGCCCGGGCTGAGGAATTGGGGCAGGAACGCAGCAAAGAAGACGGTCGTCTTGGGGTTGAGCAAGGCGACGACGAAACCGTCCCGAAAAACGCGATTCAGCGAAGATGGCGCGGCAACCGCCAGCGCCGGCGCAGACGGGCGCGAGCTGAGCATGCGGACGCCCAGATAGACGAGATAGAGCGCGCCGGCGTACTTGACAATCGAAAAAGCCAGCGCGGACGCGGCAAACAGAGCTGCCAGCCCGAGCGAAGCCGCCAGCGCGTTGCCCAGGTTGCCAAGCGCCACGCCGAAGACCGACAGCAAGCCGTGCCGCCGACCCTGCACGAGGCTGCGTGTAACAATGTAGAGTACGCCCGGCCCGGGAGTCAGCGCAAGAACGAGGCTCGAGACGAGAAACGCCGAAAATAGCGGCCAGGGTGGCAACAGCTCAGTCATCGCAGCCGGTCCCGCAAAGGCGGCCGCCCGCCGCTGCGACTGGCGTCTCGCTAGCGCAACGCATGGTCGACCAGCAGTGCTGCAAAGAGCAAGGCGAGGTACATGATCGACCAGCGAAAAGTCTTCGCTGCGGCGCGATCGGAATAGTTCCGCCAGACGATCCACGCGTAGGCGAGAAAGACGCCATCGAGCGCCAGCGCGGCAAGAAGGTAGAGGACCCCGCTCATCCCGACGGCAAAAGGCAGCAGCGTGACGAAAGTCAGCGCGACGGTATACAGGAAGACGTGCCGGCGAGTGTATTCGGCACCGTGCGTCACCGGCAGCATCGGCAAACCGGCGGCCGCATATTCGCGCGCGCGGTAGAGCGCCAGCGACCAGAAATGCGGCGGCGTCCAGACGAAGATAATCAGGAAAAGCAACCAGGCCTCGATCGGCGTCTGACCGGTGACCGCCGCCCAGCCGAGAACCGGCGGCATCGCCCCGGCCGCACCGCCGATGACGATATTCTGCGACGTGCGCGGTTTCAAGTAGATCGTGTAAATCAGCGCATAGCCGACGAAGGTGCCCAGCGTTAGCCACATGGTAAGCGGGTTCACCAGCCGATAGAGCAGCGAGAGACCGACGCCACCGAGCACGCCGGAAAAGAAGAAGGTCTCGAAGACACCAACCTCCCGGCGCGGCAGCGGGCGCGTCCGCGTGCGCGCCATGGCCGCATCGATGTGCTCTTCAATCAGGCAATTGACCGCCGCGGCTGCGCCGGCAACGAGCGCGATTCCGGTAGTCGCAGCGAGCAGAATGGGCAGCGCTACCATGCCCGGCGTCGCCATGAACATGCCGATTACCGCGCAGAAGACGATCAACCAGACCACCCGCGGCTTGGTCATCGCGGCAAAGGCACGCAGGCGATCGAAGGAGGTAGTGAGGACGGGATTGGCAGGCTTCATCGACGGAGCAGCAAGCATTGGCAGGCGTTGTTTTTTGGGAGTCGAGTGTAACACCAGATGGATCGCGCCAAGCATCCGCCCGGCGCCAGCCTCTGGCGGTCGGCCGGCGACCGCCGCCGGGCACCGCACGAGCGGTGCGCACGGCCGTCGGCCAGAAACCGTTCGCGCCTGGAAACGAACATCATGGACTGGAGCTTCCCGGCCAGCGGCTCAGCGAACGAGCGCCGGATAATCGACCAGCATGCGCGCCAGATCTTGCGGCGGCGAGAAAACCGCCTTCAGGCGCCCTTGCGGATCGATCAGGTAGATGGCTGCGCTGTGGTCGACCAGATAGCCTGAGCTCGTGCCCTGCTCGTGGCGCAAGTAATAGACCCCAAGATGTTTGACCAGCGGCGCCAGCGCTTCGTCGCTACCCGTGACGCCAAAGAAGTCGGCATCAAAGGCAGCCGTGTAGTTCTTCAACGTCGCCGGCGTGTCGCGTGCCGGATCGAGCGAAACCATCACCACCTGCGGCGCGGCGATCGAACGTTCGGCCAGCTTGGCTTTCAGTTCCTTGAGCAAGAGCAGCGCGGTTGGGCAGACATCCGGGCAGAACGTGTAGCCGAAGAACATCAGCGTCCACCGTCCGGCAAGCGCCGAATTGTCGAAGCGGCCGCGCGCACCGAGCAGCGAAAAGGCCGGCAGCGGCTTTTCGTCGTTGAGCACGGTGGCCGAAGAGAGGCGCGCCTGGCGGGGATCGAAAGCCGGTACCGGAGGAATCTGCTCGACGCCTCGCCAAATCAGCCAGGCAGCAATGAGAACGAGGATCACCCCGCCGGCGACGAATCCGAGCGCACGAGCTTTGTTCATTCGGATCGGTCGTCAAGCATCGCGACAGCAGAAAAAGGGCGCCCGCAGGCGCCCTGGCAGAGCACGCTGAACACGGCGGGTCAGCGCTTGCCGTATGCGTACGGCGTCCACTCCTCGCTGACCGACGGCGGCGTCGGCCAGTTGCCGTGCGGCGGCGGCGAGACCGTCGTCCATTCGAGCGACATCGAGCCCCACGGATTGTCGCCCGCTGGCTGTCCCTTGGCGGCGCCAACGATCCAGTTGATCAGCGCGATCGCAAAGCCGACGCCGAGAATCACAGCACCGATCGTCATCAACTGATGTGCGCCCTCGAACTGGGAAAAATGCGCATAGTCGTAGTAGCGCCGCGGCATTCCCTTGACGCCGATGTCCATCATCGTCCAGAAGACGATATTGGTGCCGACGAAAGTGATCCAGAAGCCGACCTTGCCCCAGAACTCGTTGTACATGCGGCCGGTAACCTTCGGGAACCAGTAGTAGACGCCGGCGAAGATCGAGAACGT
>NZ_JAVMKF010000318.1:38576-62074 GCF_031732815.1 Accumulibacter sp.
TGCGGCCGGTAACCTTCGGGAACCAGTAGTAGACGCCGGCGAAGATCGAGAACGTTCCGGCGACAGCCATCACGTAATGGAAGTGCCCAACGACATAGTAGGTGTCCGACAGGTGCAGGGTGAGCGACGCGACGGCGAGCGGAATCCCGGTCAGCCCACCGATGAGAAACAGGAAAAGCACGCCGAGGGCATAGAGCATCGGCGTTTCAAAGGTGATCGAGCCCTTGTACAGCGTTCCGACCAGACCGATCAGCATCAGGCCGACAGGCACCGAAATCAACAGGGTCGTCACCATCTGGCCGACGCGTATCCAGTCGACCATGCCGGAAACATACAGGTGGTGTACCCATACTTCACCGGCCAGCAGAACGATGCCGCCGATTCCGGCATAGACGACCGCCTTGTAGTTGAACACCGGGTTCTTGGCGAAGGTCGCGACGATCTCGAACAAGACGCCGAAGAAAGGCAGGAAGATCACGTAGACGGCCGGGTGCGAGTAGAACCAGAAGAGGTTCTGATACGTCAGCACGTCGCCGCCGCGCGTCGGATCGAAGAAGTGCGTTCCGAGGTACTTGTCCATGCTGATCAAGGTCACCGCTGTTCCCAGCACGGGAACGAAGATCAGTTGGAGGACGAAAGCGCCAAGCGTGCACCAGACGAAGATGTTCAGCTTGTTCCAGGTCAGGCCCGGCGCGCGCATGTAGGTGATCGTGGTCAGGAAGTTAACGCCACCGATGATCGAGGCGAAACCGAGTATCAGCACGGTGAAGGTATAGAGCGCCGTGTTCCCGGTAGTGATCGTCGAGTACGGCGGATAGCCCGTCCACATGATGTCCGGTGGATCGGGAATGAAGAAGGTCAGCAGCGCCAGGATGATACCGACGTAGAACAGCCACACCGACAGCGCATTGACGCGCGGAAAAGCAACGTCCTTGGCGCCGATCATCAGTGGGATGCAGTAGTTGGCAAAGAAACCGGTCAGCGCCGGAATCTGGAAGCCGAGAATCATCACCGCGCCGTGCGCATACAGCCAGACGTTGTAGGTGGTCGGATTGCTCGTGATCGTTGGACCCACCGTCGACAACTCGGCACGCATCAGCAACGCCATGATCCCGGCGACGATAAACGCGGCGATCGAGCCAATCAGGTAGAGCACTCCGACGCGTTTGTGGTCGGTGGTAAAGATCCATTCTTTCAAGTTCATGTCCCGTCTCCCGTCACTCAACTGCTTTTCTTGGCGGAGGCTCCGCTCGTCTCGTACCACGCCTTGAATTCTTCTGGCGTCTTCACGACCACCCGGCCAGCCATATAGGAATGCATCACCCCACAGTACTCGGCACAGGTTACCAGATGCTCCTTGCCGGCCTCCTTGGGCAGGAACCAGATATACGTCACCCGCCCGGGCATCGAATCCTCCTTGACGCGGAAATCGGGAATGAAGTGGCTGTGCAGCGTGTCGCGGCTGGTCATCCGCAACAGAATCGGCTTCCCGGCCGGAACGATCAATTCATTCTGCGTCTGCACACCATTCGGATACGTGTAGTCCCAACTGTACATGCCGGATTCAAGGGCAATCTCCAGCCGGTCAGCCGGCACGTCGCGATACTTGTTCCATAGCGCCCAACCGTTGGCGGCGATGAAGAAGTCGTCGGCCATGAAGACGAAGGTCGGAATGACCACCCAGCCAACGGCTGCCGCCGGCGACAGGCGCGGACCCTGGCCGACGACATTGTCGGGCGTCCGCCGGTAGCGCCAGATGAGATACGCCGTCATCAGAGCGAAGAGAATGCCGATCACGGAAATATCGATGAGCACCTCCTTCCAGAGGTAATCCCAACCGGGCGCCGGATCGAACACGCGCTCCGCCCCCCCCGCTGCTGCCATCGCTCCGCTGGCAGCCGCCGCAGCCACGCTCGTCACCGCCAAACGTTTGAGAATCTTATCCATGCATCCTCCCCATCTTCCTCCGATATCCCCACGCTCCCAGACCCATCAGCGACAGGCCGAGGAGAAGGGAGCCTATACCCGCCAGCAGCGGATAGTTCAGTTGATACCTGCCTTCTTCGTAGTTGTAGCTGAAACATGCACCGGTAACCATGTCGAAAACCGCTGTCGAGTTTGCGATACGCTCCCAGTCGGCATCGGTGAGCGCCAGCGTCAGTGTTTCCGCGTCCATGCGTGTACCGTAGATGTAGCGCGCCACTCGCCCCTGCGGCGTCAGGAACACCAGGACATTCGGATGAAGGAAGGCCTTTGCCGCATCCGACCAGAAAAAATTGAAGCCGACGCTGCCCGCAAAAGCCTTGACGTCCTTGTCGGCGAGCACAGCGTGCCGCCAGCCGGGCTGCGCCTCGCTGCCCTCGCCCCCGCTGCCGACCGCCCCCGTCTTGCGCAGGAAGTCGGCCGCGGTCGCACTTGAATCGCGCGCGTCGAAGGACACCGTCAGCACGCGGTAATCGGACCCCAGCCGGAAACGCTCCACCTTGGCCAAGGCCCTGGCCAGTTCCATGTTCATCGTCGGGCACGTGCCGTCGCAGCCGTAATATGACAGGACCAGGATCAGCGGCTTGCCGAACATCTCGCCGAGTGCGAAATTCGCTCCGCTGCTGTCGACCAGGCGCGTTTCGGCGGCCAGACGTGCGCCGAGAAAGCGGGGCTCGTCGATGCGCATCACCGACGTGTCCGGCGAACTCGAGCGCGTCGGCTCACCAACCGCGTACACCACGGTGCTAAGGCCTACCAGAAGTAGACTTGCGAAACGACGAAGAACCAAATCACGTCCACGAAGTGCCAGTACAGGCTGGCCGTACGCCAGAACCCGTGTGAGATGTTGCCGCGCAAAGCCGGCAGCAGACCGGCCAGGAAAATCGCCAGACCGACGACGACGTGCGAACCGTGCAGGCCGGTGATCGAATAGAAGGTGGTCCCGAAGCTGTTGGTGGCGATCGTGAAGCCACCATGGATCAGGTGTGTCCATTCATAGACCGACATGCCGAGAAAGGTCAGGCCGAGCGCGATGGTAATCAGCAGCCAGGTGATGAAACCGGACTTGTTGCCAAGTTCCATGTGGTGCTCGGCGGCGTGGATGGTGATCGACGAACCGACCAGCACGACGGTCATCACCAGCGGATAGACGATCGGCAACTCCGGCGTACCGTCCGGCGGCCAAGCCGGCGAATTCAAGCGCATGAACCAGTAGTAGGCGAAAAAGCTCATGAAGATCATGGCTTCCGCCAGAATGAACCAGCCCATCGCCCCGAACGACAGACCCTCGCCCTTGCCCATCGCTTCGCTCGTCCAGCCGGCGATGCCGGCGAGAATCAGCGGCAGGCCGAGGCCGAAGGCGATCAGCCCGGCAAAACTCTGGTGATAGACGAAATGAAACGAAAACGCCAGGCTCCAGGCCAGGATGCCTATGCTGATGACCGCCGGCCAGACGCTGGTGTCCCAGTGCGCATGGTGGCCGCCATGGTGAGCATCGTGGTGGGCAACATGGTGTTGTGACATCGCGCTTCCTCCCTCTCCCTAACGCTTGGTTGATCTGCTTTTATCACGCTTTGTTGCCAGCAGGGCGGCGAGTCTTCATAATACCTGCCATGCGACATTCGGTCGCAGATTATGTCAGAGACGGCACGATTCTGCAAACTCCGGAAAAATCTCGTGGGGAGGAAGGAACAAAACATGCGCAAGCCATTGTCCATGCTCGGCTTTGTCTTTCTGGGGGCGACTTTTGGCGCCTTCGCGGCAGGAAATCCCGAACTCGGGGAAGCCAAAGCTGCCGTCTGTACCGCCTGCCACGGTCCCGATGGCAACAGCATAGCATTGCCGCCGCCAGCCGATCCATGGCCGAAGCTGGCGGGCCAGCTACCCGAGTACATCGTCAAGCAGGTTCATGATTTCAAGGCTGGAAAGCGCAAGAACGAGCAGATGACGCCGCAGGCGCAGGCGGTTGCCGAAACCGACCTGGCCGACATTGCCGCGTTTTTCGCCAGGCAGAAGGCAAAAGCTGAGGAGGCGACCAACCAGGAAATCCTTGCCGCGGGCGAGAAGCTCTTTCGCAAGGGCAAGGGACGCCCGAACGTGGTGCCCGGCTGCATCGGCTGCCACGGGCCGGACGGCGTCGGCAACCGCGACTGGAACAAGCTGATGGTGCGCGTCCCGACAGTGCTTGCGCCCTCGCTCGGCGGCCAGCACGCCAGCTACCTGATCAAGCAACTGAAGGCCTACAAGGACGGCTCGCGCGCCAATGACGAAGCCAGGGTAATGCGCGACATCGCTGCGCGTCTTGATGACAAAGAGATCGCTGCCGTCGCCGAGTACCTGTCGACGCGCGGCAACTGAAGCGTTGCTGCGGCGAACCGCGCGTTGCGCACGGCAACGAGCGGTTCGGGAGACCCGGCAGCGAAGCCGCAACTCGAGCGCGCAACGGAAGCGCCGAATCGCAAAATATCCGGTCAGGGTCCTTGACGCCGCAGGCGATAAGCGCTAGGCTAGCTTCATGCTGCACCGCAACAAACAGCCGCGATGATGCCGGAGCAACGCCCGGTGCATCGCTGGACCCCGCGCGGCGAGCAGACACTTCTTCATCAAGCTTGCCGGAGCAGCCACCATGCCAGCCGCCCACGAACGCATCATCGACAGCCGAGGAACGACGATCGACCTCCTGGCAGGCGTGCTCCGCACAGTGCTCGATGGTTCGGAACACCTGACCAGCCTCAACCTGAATTCAGCGCGCTCGCTGGTCGAAGCAGCGGCGGTTCAGCAGTGCTCCCTGACTGAGCTGCGCGATCTGAACGACGCGCTCGCGCTAAGTCGGACCTGCCGCCGCCCGCTGCTCGAGAAGCTGCTTTCGTACTCGCGCAGCCTGCATGAGATTGCCGCACACGTGCAGGAACAACTGATCAAACTGGCGGAAAGCCGGCAAGCGGAGCTCAATGCGTCGCTTGATGCATCGATTTCTCCGCTCGTCGAGCGCATGCGGCAACCCCCACCCGCTGGCTTCTGGTTCGCCCAGACAACCGCCAGGTGCGCGATTACGGCCGCTGATTACACGCTGCGGATCGCCAACCGCAGCGCCCGGCAATGGGCGGAAGCAACGGAAGCCTGCGTCGCGGCAAGCGCCTGCGCCGCCACACGCGCCGTGCGCGCCAGCGCCTAGACTGCCGGAAAGGCCGGTCGCCGCAGTCGGGCGTCAGGCAGATCGCTGTCGACGCCGGTCAAACGGCACTTGCTGCCCTGTCGACGGTCGCCTTTTCGGCGAGCAGACGGTCGATTTCTTCGTCCTTCGTGCGCCAAAGTCCTTGCAGCCACGCCTGAAACGCCTGGCGCACAGCCGGATCCTCGACGTAGTTGCCCGTCGCCAGTGCGCGCGGTACGGGCTGGCGGTGTACGCGGACGATGACCTGCCGCATGCCGCCGCAGAGAAACTGCCAGAAGTTCGGCGCACCATCGGGATAGACGATGGTGACATCGAGGATGGCAGCGAAGCGCTCGCCCATGACGTTGAGCGCCAGCGCGATGCCGCCCGCCTTTGGCTTGAGCAAGTGGCGGTAGGGCGATTGCTGACGCGCGTGTTTGGCTGGCGTGAACCGCGTCCCCTCGCAGAAGTTCATCACGCTGGTCGGAATCAGCGCGAACTTCTCGCACGCCAGACGGGTGACCTCCTGGTCGCGGGCGCGCAATTCCGGGTGCCTGGCCAGCGTCTCTTCACTGTGCCGGCGCATGAACGGAAAGTCCAGTGCCCACCAGGCCAGCCCCATCACCGGCACCCAGAGCAACTGCTGCTTGAGAAAGAACTTGAGCAGCGGAATGCGTCGCGTCAGCACCCGTTGGAGGACGAAGATGTCGGCCCACGACTGATGATTGCAGTTCACCAGGTACCAGCCGCGCGCTGCCAGCCCGTCGAGCCCGGCGACATCCCAGCTCGTTGCCTGGGTAAGCCGCATCCAGGCACCGTTGCAGCGTATCCACGCTTCGGCAATCCAGATCAGCGCCGGATCCAATCGCAGGCGAACCGCCGGGAAAGGCAGCAGCAGCTTGCCCACGGCGAGGAGCAGCAGAAGCGGTACCCAGAACAGCGAATTGAGCGCCAGCAGCAGGGCGCTGAGCACACCGATCAGTGTACCGCCGAGAGTTCTGCGCATCGATCCGCCCCAAGCAGCATTTCGCTGCGCGTCGTCGGCGTTTCCAGACTGATCCGGCCGAGCAGACCCGCCCGATAGTCCTGCACCAGGACGCTGGCCGCCTTTTCCAGGTCAGCCAGTCCGCCCCGCAGGCGCAGCCCGCGCTGCGCGGCGATGGCTGCGAGCGCGCCGAGCGCGTCGAGGCCGCCGAGCACGTCCCTTGCCCAACCGTATCGCCGGGCAAGCAGCTCCGGATAGCGTGCGAGCAAGACGCCGGCCAGAAACTGCGCGACCTCGTCGTCGACCATCGCATTGCGCCCGACCGCGTGGCTGGCGGCGAGCATCAGGCCATCGCTGGCATGCTCGATGCGCGGCCAGAGGAGTCCTGGCGTATCTGTGATCCATTGCCGCGGACCGATCTGCGTCGTCTGCTGCGCGCGCGTGATCGCCGGCTCGTCGCCGACCTTGGCCAGCCTGCGTTTGAGCAGCACGTTCATCAGCGTCGACTTGCCGACGTTGGGTATGCCCATGATCATCATGCGCAACGGCTTCAGATTGTCGTTGCGATGCGGCGCCAGGTTCTGGCAGAGCGCCGGCAGGCGCGCCACCTCGGCCGGCTTCCGGCACGACAGGGCAAGCGCGCGCATGCCTTCCTGGCCATCGTAATGGGCAATCCATTCGCGGGTAGCCCGCGGATCGGCCAGATCAGCCTTGTTCAGCACCTTCAGACACGGGCGCTGGCGCTGCAAACGGAGCTGACGCACGAGCGGGTTGGTGCTGGCTTCCGGCAGCCGCGCGTCCACCAGTTCGATCACCACGTCGATCGACGCCATCATCTCCGCGGCCTTCTTGCGCGCCGCAGCCATGTGACCGGGATACCACTGAATGGTCATTGGAGGCTCGAATTGCTGACTGAAAGATGCGATTATCCCACCGCTTGCCCTGTCCTGCTGCGCTGCCCATCGGCATCGGCAGCGCGCCGGGGAGCTTCGACCATGACGGGCAGCACAGACCCAGGCAAAAGGATGATGATGGAAAAATGGATCACGCGCAGCGTCGCTCTGCTCTGCGCCGGCGGGAGCAGCGCACTCCTCTGGATATTCGGCGCTTTTCTTGCCCTTCCCTGGCGCGAGAAACGCATGCCGTCGGTCGACACGGGCGAAGTGCAGGTGCTCGGCGTCGCGCTGATCGTCGGCCTGGCCGTCCTCTGGGGTGCACTGCACCTGCTCGCGCTGGCCGACCGCGCGAGCAACCCGCTGGCGTATCGGGCAGGCTGTGCGCTGCTGCTCGCCACCTCGCTGGGCGCGATCGGCGGCGGAATCGCCTGGGCCGCGGCACGCCTGGCTTAGCCGCGCACGCCGACGAATGCCGTCCGTCCTCGGCCGCCTCAGGCTTGACGCCGCGCCTGCCGCCAACCGCCCAACAGACGAAACACTTTCGGCAACAGCCAGACGAGCAAGGCCAGGAAAACGCCGAGAAACGCGAGCAGCAACCAAGGATGGGCGAACATCAGCCACAACGTGAAAAGGACCAGCGAGTCTTCGGCGAACGACACGGCGATATTGCTGAATGGCTCAGGCGAGGCATTGACCGCGGCACGCGTCCCCGCCTTGGCAAAATGCGCCCCGGCGGCCAACCCGCCGCCGACGATGGCCATTGCCGTCTGCCACTCGGCACCCTGTCCGCCGAAGGCCATCGCCGCCAGCGCGGCGCCCGCCGGTATGCGGATGAAGCTATGCACGCCGTCCCAGAGCGAGTCTATCCAGGCCACCTTGTCGGCGAGGAACTCGACCAGCAGCATCAGACCCGAAGCGCCGAGAACCCACGGGTGCTGCAGCACGTGCAAGCCCTCGGGCAGGCTCACCCAGTCCAGGTTGCCAGCCAGACCGACGACGAACAAGGTCGCGTACAGGCGAATCCCGGAAGCCCAGCCAAGACCGGCGGCAATCGCCAGCAGACCGGTCAGGTCAAGCGGCCATGAACCCATCGCCACTCACCTCAAATCTGCATGTTCATGACGTCCTGATACGCCGAGACGAGCTTGTTGCGCACCTGCACCATCTCCTGAAACGACAGGCTTGCCTTCTGTAGCGCGAGCATCACCTCGTGCAGGTTTTCCGGATTGTTGCCGGCGGCAAAATTTGCCGCCATCGCTTCCGCCTGCTGCTGCGTCTGGCTGACCGCGGCAATCGAGTTCTGCAAGACCTGCGCAAAGTCCGTCGACCCCGGCGCACGCGGCGCCGCACCCACTGGCTCAGCCGGCCGGCCGCTGGCGGCGGCCGACGTAGCGCGCAGCATACCCAACATCTGATCGATTCCCCTGGTGTCCATCGTGTTCTCCGAACGCTATCCAGGCAACCTGAAGCAAGGAACATGCCTTGGTCCCGGTCGCTGGCAATGCCGACCTCAGTCCTTCAGGAAGCCCTCCTCGCGATACTTGCGCAACTTGTGGCGCAAGGTGCGCTCGGGCATGCCCAAGCGCTCTCCGGCAAGTTTACGCGATCCACCGCTGGCGGCCAAGGTTTCGAGAATGTGCGCGCGTTCGCGCTCACGCAAGCTGTCACCACGCTCGCCGGGTGCCGCCGGCAACGCGTCATCCGCCGCCCTGCCGACGGGCGTTGGCGCCACTTGGCGGGCGTCCGCGGGCGGCGCGTCGGCGGTGTGCAGGACGTCACCGCTCAGGTGCAGGTCATCGATTCCGACGAGTTCGCCGCTGGCCAGAATCAGCGCCCTTTGCATGACGTTCTCCAGCTCCCGTACATTGCCCGGCCAAGCATGCCGTTCGAGCGCCGCCGCGGCTGCCGCCGACAAGCGCAGGCCTGGACGCCCGGCTCGCCCGCCATGCTCGGCCAGGAAATGCAGGGCGAGCGGAACGATGTCGCCGCTGCGCCGGCGCAGCGACGGAATCAGCAGCGGAAAGACGTTCAGCCGGTAGAACAGATCCTCGCGAAACAGCCCCTTCGCCACCGCCTCGGCCATATCGCGATTCGAGGTCGCGATGATGCGAATGTCGAGTGCGATCGGCTTCTTGCCGCCAACCCGTTCGACTTCACGCTCCTGCAGGACGCGCAACAGCTTGGCCTGCAGGCCAAGCGGCATCTCGGTCACCTCGTCGAGCAGCAACGTGCCGTTCTGCGCCTGTTCGAACTTGCCTGCCTGCGCCTGCTGCGCACCACTGAAAGCGCCCTTTTCGTGACCGAAAAGCGTCGCCTCAAGCAGCGTATCGGGAATCGCCGCGCAGTTGATGGCGACGAACGGCCCCTTGCTGCGCGCCGAGTGCTGGTGAATGAAGCGTGCCACGACCTCCTTGCCGACACCGCTTTCGCCGCTCAGGAGAACCGTCGTATCGCTCTGCGCGACGCGGCGGGCGAGCGCGAACAGATTCCGACTTGCCGGATCGAGCGCGACGATGCCCTCTTCATCGGCGCAGGCCGGCAAACGGTAGCGCCGCACATGCTCGAGCAGCGCCGGTGGTTCGAAGGGCTTGAGGAGAAAGTCGCAGGCCCCGGCGCGCATCGCCTCGACCGCGCGGTCGACGTCGGCAAAGGCAGTCATCAGAACGACCGGCAGGTGCGGCTGGCGCCGCCGGATCGCCTTGAGCAAGGCGATTCCATCGACCGGCACCATGCGCACGTCGCTGAGCACCAGCGCGACTGCGCGGCGCTCCAGTACGGCGAGCGCCTCGTTGCCACCGGACGCCGCAAGAACCGTCTGCCCGGCCAGCTCCAGCGTGTCGCAGATCGCCTCGCGTAGCGCTGCGTCGTCCTCGACGACCAGAATCGGCAATTCAGCTCCCATCGGATTCATCCGTTGAATCGATCGCTGCGCGCACCGGCAAGGCGGGTAGCGTGATGACGAACTCGCAGCCGTGGCCGAGCACCGAACGGAGCTGCATCGTTCCGCCGTGCGAGCGCACCACCGCCAACGCAATGGCCAGACCAAGACCGGTGCCCTGACCGCGCGTCGTAAAGAAAGGCTCGAAGACCCGCCCCTGGATCTCCGGCGCGATCCCGGCGCCGCTGTCACGCACGCTGATCGATACCTGCGCCGCCTGCCGCTCGCCGGCAAGCGTCACGTCGCCACCCGCCGAGCACGCCTGCAGCGCGTTTTCGAGCAGATTGACCAGCGCCCCGGCAAGCGCTTTGCGGCTGCCGATGATGATCGCCTCACCCGCCTCACCGCTCGCACCGAGCGCCCGGAAGCTGACGCCCTGCTCGCGGAACAGGGGTTCGACGCTCTGCGTCGCGTCGCCAAACAGCTCGCGCAGCGACACGTGATCGCGCCCGATACGCTCGCCGCGGGCGAAGAGCAAGACGTCCTGAATCAGACGTTCGAGACGTTTGAGCTGCGCCGTCGCCTTCTCGGCGAAGCGCACGCGCGCCGCCACCCCAAGCTCGGGCTGCGCCAGGTTGGCGCTGTACAGCAAGGCGGTGGCGAGCGGCGTGCGCAACTGATGGGCGAGTGCAGCCGCCATTTCCCCCATCGCGACCAGACGTCGGTTACGCTCCAGCGCGCTCTTCGCAGCGTGCGCCGCGGTAACGTCGTGGATCAGCAGAATGCGCCCACCGGCCGAGTCCAGCGCGCTCTCGGTGATCGCCAGACGACGCGCTTCGCACAGCCACTCGTCCGCTGCCTCGGTCGCTGCAAGCTGGCTGCGCGCCAGCTCGGGCCAGAGCCGGCCAATGATCGCCGGACCGAAGAGCGCGCACGCAGCCGGATTCGCCTGGCTGACGCGCGCTTCGCCGTCGAGCACGACGACACCCGCCGGCAGTGCGTCGAGCAGCAGCGCCAGGCGCTCGGACAGCGCTTCCTTCTCCTCGTACTGCCGACGCAGCTCGCCGTTGGCGACGGCCAGTTCGTTGGTCAGCGACTCGACACGCGTCTGCAGCGCCTGGTACGACTCGCTGAGAACCAAGGAAACCTGATTGAAGACGTCGAACGCCTTTTGCAACTCCTGCGCTTCGCGCGTCACCGTTGTCATTTATGCTACTTTGCCCATTGAATGAAGAGTCAGCCGCCATTAACCGCTACAATATAGCATTGTAATTATCAGCTTTTTTGCCTCTTGCCTGCTGATTGCAGGCTCTTCGACGTCACACGAGCATGGCGGCAGCCGGAACCGAAAGCCTGGAAACGACCAACGCGGCCGACGCGGACAGCCTGCTGAGCCGCGCCCGCGAAGCGCTGGCACGTCTGAGCAACAAGCAGAAGATCATCCTGATGGTCGCACTGGCAGCGGTCGTCGCCCTGCTCGTCACGGCCACGCTGCTCTTTCGGCAGAGCGACTTCCGGATTCTGTTCTCGAATATCGGCGAGCGCGACGGGGGCGCGATCATCGCCACGCTGGAACAGATGAACGTTCCGTACCGCTTCAACGAATCCGGCAACGCCATTCTGGTTCCCGCCCAGCGCGTGCATGACGTTCGCCTGCGCCTGGCCGCACAGGGCCTGCCGCGCGGCGGCGCGGTCGGCTTCGAGCTGATGGAGGGACAGAAGTTCGGCATCAGCCAGTTTGCCGAGCAGATCAATTACCAGCGCGGTCTGGAAGGCGAACTCGCGCGCACGATCCAGTCGATCGCCGCAGTGCAAGCCGCGCGCGTCCACCTGGCGATTCCCAAACCAACGGTCTTCATGCGCGAGGAACTCAAGCCGTCGGCCTCGGTCCTGCTCAACCTCTACCCGGGCCGCTCGCTCGAACCGGTGCAGATTGCCGGCATCCAGAACCTGGTCGCGGCCAGCGTGCCGCAATTGACCGCAGCCAGCGTCACTCTGCTCGACCAGAGCGGCGCGCTGCTCTCGCAGATGAAAAGCAAGCTGCTTGAAGCCGGGCTCGATCCGACACAGGTCAAGTACGTTCAGGAGGTGGAAGCGAGCATCATCAAGCGGGTCGAGGACATCCTGGCGCCGCTCGTCGGCCCGGGCAATGCGCGCGTGCAGATTGCCGCCGACATCGATTTCTCGCAAAGCGAACAGACGGCAGAGACGCATCGGCCGAACACGACGCCGCCTGACATCAGTATTCGCAGTCAGCAGACGAGCGAGACGGCGAGCACCAGTCCAACGGCGCAGGGCGTTCCTGGCGCGCTGAGCAATCAGCCGCCGGTACCGGCCACTGCGCCGCTCACTCAGCCGCCGGTCGCCGGCGCCGGCGGGACTGGCGCGCCGGGCCAGCCCTTGCCCGGCCAGATCAACGCGGCTGGCGTTCAGGCGCCGATCGCCAGCGTTGCCCAGCCGATCAGCACGAGCAAGAATTCGACGATCAACTACGAAATCGACAAGACGATCCGTCACGTCAAGCAGTCGGTCGGCACCATCCGACGCCTGTCGGCCGCAGTCGTGGTCAATCAGCGCAAGGAAATCGGCAAGGACGGCAAACCCGCCAGCCGGGCGCTGCCCGACGCCGAACTGAAACAGATCAGCGACCTGGTCAAGGAGGCGATGGGCTTCAACAAGGACCGCGGCGACACGATATCGGTCGCCAACGCGCCGTTTACCGTCGTCGAAAAGGAAGAGGGCCTGCCCGCCTGGCGCGATCCGGAAACCGTCTCGCTGGCCAAGGATCTGATCAAGTACGGCGCGATTGCCGCCATCGTCGCCTATCTGCTGCTCGGCGTCGTTCGCCCGCTGATCCGGACAATGCTCGAGCGTCCGCCAAGCGAACGGGCGGCTGCCGGTGGTCAGATCGACGTGATCGCCGGCGAGGAAGAAAGCGAAGCTGAGGAGCCGGTGAAACACGTTCCGACAGCCGCCGAACTGCTTGAAAAGAAACTGACCCGCGCGCGTGCGCTGGCGCAGCAGGATCCGCAGGCGGTCGCCAACATCATCAAGGAATGGATGGGCGCCAATGGCGGCTGAAGACGGCATCGAAAAGAGTGCGATCCTGCTCGTCGCACTCGGCGAGGATTACGCCGCCGAAGTGCTCAAGTACCTCGGCCCGAAGGAAGTGCAGAAAATCGGGCAGGCGATGGCCGCGCTCAAGTCGGTGCCGCGCGCACGCGTCGAACAGGTGGTCGACGACTTTCAGCAGATCGCCGAGGACTCGGCGGCGGTGCATGTCAATGCCGACGCCTACGTTCGCTCGGTGCTGACCAAAGCGCTCGGCGACGACAAAGCGTCCAACCTGATCTCGCGCATCCTCCAGCCCGGCGATACCAATGGCATCGAAGGGCTGAAGTGGATGGATGCGCCAACCGTCGCCGACCTGATCAAGAACGAACACCCGCAAATCATTGCGACAATCCTCGTACACTTGGCACACGACCATACGAGCGACATCCTGAACCAGTTTACCGACCGGCTGCGCAACGATGTCGTCCTGCGCATCGCAACACTCGAGGGTATCCAGCCGGAGGCCCTCAAGGAGTTGAACGACGTCATGCTCCGCCTGCTCTCCGGTTCCGCCAGCATCAAGAAATCGGCCATGGGCGGCGTGCGGACAGTCGCCGAGATCCTCAACTACATGGGGACCGCCAACGAAACTACAGTGCTCGATTCGATACGCGAGTACGATCCGGACCTGGCCCAGAAGATCCTTGACGAGATGTTCGTCTTTGAAAACCTGCTCGACCTCGACGACCGGGCGATCCAGCTGCTGCTGCGCGAGATCCAGTCGGAATCGCTGATTCTCGCCATGAAAGGCGCCAACGAGGCATTGCGCGAAAAGATTTTCCGCAACATGTCGCAGCGCGCTTCCGAAATGCTGCGCGAGGACCTTGATTCGCGTGGCCCGGTGCGCCTTTCCGAAGTCGAAGCCGAACAGAAGGAGATCCTGAAGATCGTCCGCCGGCTGGCCGACGAGGGACAGATCGTCCTCGGCGGCGCGGGTAACGAGGAAATGGTCTGATCCCCCGGCAAGCCCTTGCCCGGCTCGATCGATCGTCGCTCGGGCGCAGGCGGACGCGCCGCGGCAACCCCAGACAGCAAGAAATGGCATGATGGAAAAGCTGAACAGATTGGGCAGACGAGTCGACGAGCACGAGCGCCGGCGGCGCGACGGCAGCGCGTGCCCGTGCGACATGCAGAACATCTGCTACTTCGCCGCCACGAGCCGCCAATGAACCGATGGATCCCGAAGGAGAAGTTGACCGCCTACCAACGCTGGGAGGTGGCCGCCTTCGACGAGCGAACGGAAGCCAACCCGCATGCACCACCAGCGCCAGCACCGGCCGAAGCCGTCGCGCCCAGCGCCGAGCCGGTCGAGGTTCTACCGGCGGACGAGAGCCCGCTCGAGGAGACGGCCATCGTTCTGCCAACCGCCGAAGAGATCGAGTGCATGCACCGCGAGGCGCACGAGACGGGTTACGCTGCCGGCTACCAGGCGGGCCTGGGCGCCGCTCAGGCGATCGCCGGACAACTCGCCAGCCTCCTCGAAAGCCTGCCACAGGCGCTCGCCGCTATCGACCAGGCAGTGGCCGACGAGTTGCTCGCGCTGGCCCTCGAAATCGCCAATCAGGTTCTCCGTTCCAGTCTGCGCGTACGGCCTGAACTGCTGTTGCCGGTAGTCAGGGAAGCGGTAACCACACTCCATCCGCATCACGGACAGCCACTACTTTTTGCCCATCCGGACGACGCCAACCTGATCCGCACTCACCTTGGCGAGCAGCTTGCGCACAGTCACTGGCGCATCCTCGACGACGCAGCGCTGACCCCGGGCGGCTGCCGGGTCGAACTCGGCGCGAGCGAGGTTGACGCCACGCTCGAAACACGCTGGCGGCGCGTCATCGAAGCGATCGGCATCAACCCGGAGTGGCTGGCGAAGAGCGATCCTTCCGGGCGGGACCGAGGGCAGTGAGCGATTCCGGCGAAAACACGCACCTGGCCGCCTGGCAGAGCTTCCTGATCGGCTGCCGGCAAGCCGCGCGCCAAGCGAGTTCGCTGCTCCCCAGCGGACACCTGACGCGCATCAACGGCCTGGTCATGGAAGCCTCGGGACTCAAGCTGCCGCTCGGCAGCTCGTGCCGGATCATGCCGACCGGCGGCTCGCCGATCGAAGCCGAGGTCGTCGGCTTCAACGGCGAACGGCTCTTCCTGATGCCCTCGGACGACGTCTACGGCCTCTCGCCGGGGGCTCGCGTCGTCGCACTCGAAACGCGCAACCGGCCACCGCAGGTCGGCCAGCCGCCGCCAGCCCGCCGCCGTTCGATCGACCGCGCAAAGCTCGTTCCCGTCGGCGAAGAACTCCTCGGTCGCGTACTCGACGGTGCCGGACGGCCGCTCGATCGACTCGGCCCGTTGCAGGCCGGCGCGCTTCGCCCACTGCAAAGCCGCCCGTTCAACCCGATGTCGCGCGCGCCGATCGAACACGTGCTCGATGTCGGCGTACGCGCGATCAACGCGCTGCTCTGCGTCGGACGCGGGCAGCGCATGGGGCTGTTCGCCGGATCGGGTGTCGGCAAGAGCGTCCTCCTCGGCATGATGGCGCGCTACACGGCGGCCGAAGTCATCGTCGTCGGGCTGATCGGCGAGCGCGGCCGCGAAGTCAAGGAGTTCATCGAGCAGATTCTCGGCGACGACGGCCTGCGCCGCTCGGTCGTCGTCGCCGCACCGGCTGACGTCAGTCCGCTGATGCGCCTGCAGGGCGCCGCCTACGCGACCAGCATCGCCGAGTACTTTCGTGATCGCGGTCGACACGTCCTGCTGATCATGGATTCGCTGACCCGTTACGCGATGGCGCAGCGCGAAATCGCGCTGGCCATCGGCGAGCCACCGGTCACCCGCGGCTACCCACCGTCGGTCTTCGCCCGCCTGCCGCAGCTCGTCGAGCGCGCCGGCAATGGACTCGAAGGCGGCGGCTCGATCACCGGCTTCTACACTGTTCTCGCCGAGGGCGACGACCAGCAGGACCCGATCGCTGACGCCGCGCGCGCCATCCTGGACGGACACATCGTCCTCTCGCGGGCGCTCGCCGATGCCGGGCACTATCCGGCGATCGACATCGAACAGTCGATCTCGCGGGCCATGGTGGGGCTGGTCAGTCCCGAGCACCTCGAACTGATTCGCCGCTTCAAGAGCCTCTTTTCGCGCTACCAGCGCTCGCGCGACCTGATCAGCGTCGGCGCCTATGTCGCCGGATCGGATCCCCAGATCGACCAGGCGATTGCCTTCTACCCACGTTTCGAGACGCTCTTGCAGCAGGCGCTCAGCCAACGCGCCGATTTCACGAGCAGCCTCGGCGACTTGCAGGCGCTCTTCGCGCGCGCCGCCTGAAACCCGCCAGCGGTAACTGCCCACGATGAGCAAACCCTTCGCCCTGCAGACCGTGCTCGACCTGATGCAAAGCCGCAGCGACGCAGCGACGCAGCGGCTTGCCCGCCTGATCGCTGCCGAGCAAAGCGAGAAAGGCAAGCACGCGCTGCTGAAGCAATATCGCGACGAATACTCGGCGCGCTTCCGCCAGGCCGTGCAGAACGGCCTCGGGCAGCCGCAATGGCTCAACTTCCAGCAGTTCCTCGATCGCCTCGACGAAGCGATCGAGCAGCAGGCACACGTCGTTCGCCGCCACGAAACACAGACCGTCGCCGGCCAGCTCGAATGGCAACAGCAGCAGATCAAGCTGAAAGCCTTCGATGCGCTGGCCACCCGGCACCGTCTGCAGCAAGCGCGCCAGGAGACGCGGCAGGAGCAGAAGGTGCAGGACGAGCACGCAGCACGCAGCGGAAAAGACGATCGGGAGCAGTGACCATACTGGCACGGGACTTGCGTCAAGGTCGACACTACGCCCGCCTGAGAGAACGATCATGACGATTTCCATCGTTTCCCAGTTTGTCCCTTCGGCGCTCCCGGCGACGATCGCAGCTACCCCGATCGACCAGCCAGCGAGCGTCGGCCTTGCCGGCCCGACGGCCGATTTTGCCAGCCTGCTCGCCGCCCTGACAAGCGACCCGCGGAGCAGTCCACGAATACCGGAAGACGCTCTGCGGCAGGACGAGAAGACGACGCAGACGGCTACGGAGACGAGTACCGAGACGGCTGCGGCGACGGCGGCAACGGCGGGTCCTGCCGATGCGCTGGCGGCGCAGGCAGCAATGCCGCTGTTCGTCGCCACGCCTGGCCTGACTCCGGCCACCCCGACGCCGCGCAGCGGCTTCGCCGGGACAGTCGGCGAGGCTGCCGCCACCGCCAGTCTGCCGGGCGGCGATTCAGCGCCTGCCCGTACGCTTCGCCTGCTCGCGCCCATGGCCGCCGAAACGGCCGGAAAGGACGCGCTGAGCACAGACCCAGCGACCACCGCGGGCGAGCGGCAAACGCCGCTTCCGGCAATCCCCGTCGGTGACCAGCAGGCGGCAAAACTTGCCGCTCCCAACCCGCTCGCGGCGACTTCCGAAGGCAGCCGGCCAGCCCCACCCGACGCGAACTCGCCGCCACTCGCCGCGCCCTCGATCATGCCCAGCGGCGCAGCCCCGTCGGCGCCGCTCGCCGCCGCACACGCCGCACATCAACTGACGGCACCGCTCGGCCATCCGGGCTGGGCCGACGATTTCGCGCAGAAGGTCTTGTGGTTTGCCGACAATGACCGACAGCAAGCACAACTGACGCTCAACCCGGCACAACTCGGACAGGTCGAGATCACCCTGAGCATCGAGCGCGAGGTGACCAGCGCGCACTTCGCATCGGCCAACGCCGATGTGCGCTCCGCCATCGAAAGCTCGCTGCCGCGCTTGCGCGAGCTGCTTGCCGGCGCCGGCGTCCAGTTGGGCCAGGTGACCGTCGGCAGCGAGTCCGATCGGCAGCCGCCAGCGCGCGAAGACCCCACGCAGTCTCCCCGGCGAAGAAGCGATGACGCTATACTTGGGGTTGCTTCGGGTACCGGCCAGCCGGCGCACGCGCTGGCGATCCGGCGTGGCAGTGCACTGGTCGACCTCTTCGTGTAAGCGCTGCGCCGTCAGCCTTGCCTGGAGCATGCGAAGCGCAAGCGAGACGAAACGGGCTGACCAGCAAACCAGGGAGAGAAGTGCTCGATGGCCACCAAGGATAGCAAGCCTGCCGCGGACAGTGCCGATCCTGCCCCGGCAAAGAGCAGCAAGAAGCTGCTCATCATCATCATCGCCGCGGTCGTTCTGGTCCTCGCGCTGGGCGGCGCGGCCGCTTTCTTCCTTCTGAAGAGCAACCCGGAACACGACGAGGAAAGTGGGGAAGCTGCCGTCGAGAAGGCCAAGCCGGTCAAGAAGAAGAAAGTCGATCGCGAAGCGGCGCCGATCTACGTTGCCCTTGATGCCTTCACCGTCAACCTCGTACCGGAAAACGGCGACCAGTTCCTGCAGTTGATTGCCGCCGTCGAGGTCGAGGACGCGCAAACCGGCGACCAGCTCAAGGTGTACATGCCCAAGCTGCGCAACGACATCACGCTCCTCCTGTCAAGCAAGAAGGCCTCCGAGCTGATCGCCAAGGAAGGCAAGCAGCATCTCGCCGAAGAAATCAAGGATCAGATGAATCAGGTCCTCGACCCGGGGGCGAAAAGCAAGAAGAGGGAAGGCCCGATCCGCGACGTCCTGTTCACTTCGTTCATCATCCAGTAGCCAAGCGCAATGAGTACGGATTTCCTCTCCCAGGACGAGGTAGACGCACTCCTCAAGGGAGTCACCGGCGACGCCGAGGAGCCGGAAAGCGGGGAAGAAATCGATGGCGGACCACGCCCCTACAATCTCGGGACCCAGGAAAGAATCGTCCGCGGGCGGATGCCGACGCTCGAACTGGTCAACGAACGCTTCGCCCGTTATCTGCGGATCGGGCTGTTCAACTACATGCACCGCAGCACCGAGATCTCGGTCGGCTCGATCCGCGTCCAGAAGTACAGCGAGTTCACACGCAATCTGGTCGTGCCGACCAACCTCAACCTGGTCACCGCCAAGCCGCTGCGCGGCACAGCGCTCTTTGTCTTCGACCCCAGCCTGGTCTTCCTCGTCGTCGACAACATGTTCGGCGGCGATGGTCGGTTTCACACCCGGGTCGAAGGACGCGATTTTACCGCCACCGAGCAGCGCATCATCCAGGGATTGCTTTCCGTCGTCTTCACCGAGTACACTCGGTCATGGAAGCCAGTATACGAACTGAATTTCGAGTACGTGCGCTCGGAAATGAATTCGCAGTTCGCCAACATCGCGACGCCTTCCGAAATTGTCGTTTCAACGAGCTTTTCTCTGGAGTTCGGCGGATCGAGCGCTGACATGCACATCTGCTTCCCGTATTCGATGATCGAACCGATCCGTGACCTGCTCTACAGCGCCATGCAGAGCGACCAGTTGTCGACCGACCGGCGCTGGATCATCATGTTGCGCAAGCAGTTGAAGAACGCCGAGGTCGAAATCAACGCGCAACTGGCGACGACTACCGTCACGCTGCGCCAAATCCTGAGCATGCAAGTCGGCGATGTGATCCCGATCGACATCCCGGAAACGATCGTTGCCCTGGTCGATGACATACCGCTGATTGAATGTCGTTATGGGCAACAGGGTCGTCAGTACGCGCTGAAGGTCGAGCGTTTCATCGCCACCGAAGCCGAAGAAGCGCCGCTGGGAGAACTGCGTGGCTAGGGCAGACGACGAGCCGGAAGACCCGGCGGGCAGCGCCAGCATCGACGACGACTGGGCCGCCGCAATGGCCGAGCAGGCGCTCAGCGACGCCACATCGGCGGCTGGCGCACAGGCCGCGAACATCTTTCCGAGCTTCGACAATGCAGGCGGCAAGCCGTCGCTGATGAACGAGCTGGACATGATCCTGGACATTCCGGTCGAGATTTCGGTCGAACTCGGACGCACCAAGATCACCATCAAGAACCTTCTGCAACTTGCACACGGCTCGGTCGTTGAACTCGATGCGCTGGCCGGCGAGCCGCTCAACGTCTACGTCAATGGAACGCTGATCGCGCAAGGCGAAGTCGTCGTCGTCAACGACAAGTTCGGCATTCGCCTGACCGACATCGTTACCCCCTCCGAACGTGCGCGCAGAATCGGCCACTGAGCTTCCCGCAGCCTCAGCGGAACAAGGCCGGTCTGGCCAGGCTGCTGGCGGCAACCGGCAAGCGGAAGCCGGTCGCGCTGGCGCACCCGATTGGCCACGCATGGCGCGCGCCTGCGCGGCGCTCCTCCCGGGCAGCGCCTGGGCGCAGGCAGCAAGCAGCGATCCCGGCGTTTCCACCGCAGCCATGCTGCAGACCGTTCTTGGGCTCGCCCTGGTCATTGGGCTTCTCTTCCTCGCCGCCTTCCTCCTGCGCCGGCTGAACGGTGGGCGCGGTTTCGGCAGCAGCGGACCGCTACGCATCGTCGGCGGCTTGATCGTCGGCGCGCGCGAAAGAATCGTCCTGGTTGAAATCGCCGACACCTGGCTCGTCATCGGCCTGGTGCCGGGCCAGATCCGCACGCTGCACACGCTGCCCAAGGGCGAACTGCAAGCACCATCCGCGGCCGATCAGCGCTTTGCATTGTGGCTGAAGCAGATCTCGGAGCGCAAGAATGAAGGCAGCTAGAGCCGCCGTCTGCCTGCTGCCTGCCGCCCTCCTCATGCCTCTCGCCGTCTGGGCACAAACCGGTGGCGGCCTGCCCGCCTTCACCAGCACGCCCGGACCCGGCGGCAGCCAGACCTACACGCTGTCGGTACAAACGCTCCTGACGCTGACGGCGCTCACCTTCATTCCGGCAGCCTTGCTGATGATGTCCAGCTTCACGCGCATCATCATCGTCCTTTCGCTGCTGCGCCACGCCCTCGGCACCCAGACCTCGCCGCCCAACCAGGTTCTTCTCGGGCTTTCGCTTTTTCTCACCTTCTTCATCATGTCGCCAGTGCTGGACACCGTCTACACCGACGCCTATGTCCCCCTTTCGGAAAACAGGATCACCTATCTGCAGGCGATCGAACGGGGCGCCGTCCCTTTGCGCAAATTCATGCTCAAGCAGACGCGCGAAGCGGACATTGCCCTCTTCGCCCGGATGACCAACGCGCCGCGTTTCCAGACCGCCGAAGACGTTCCCATGCGCCTGCTCATCCCGGCCTTCGTCACCAGCGAACTGAAGACGGCTTTCCAGATCGGCTTCATCATCTTCATCCCCTTCCTCATCGTCGACATGGTCGTGGCCAGCGTGCTGATGTCGATGGGCATGATGATGATGTCGCCGGTGATGGTTTCGCTGCCCTTCAAGCTGATGCTTTTCGTCCTCGTCGACGGCTGGCACCTCCTGCTCGGCTCGCTGATGGCAAGCTTCGCCGCATGACGCCCGAAATCGTCATGGACATCGGACGGCAGGCGATCGAAATGACCCTCCTCCTGTCGGCGCCGCTGCTCCTCGCCGCGCTGCTCATCGGCCTGGTGATCAGCGTCTTCCAGGCAGCGACTCAGATCAACGAACAGACCCTGTCGTTTATCCCCAAACTGGTCGGCATGTTCCTCGTCCTCGTCCTGGCCGGACCGTGGATGCTGCAGTTGATGGTCGACTACATGCGGCGATTGCTCGAAAGCATCCCGCTCTTCGTCGGCTGACGGCTGCGTGATCAATCTGTCGACCCACGAGATCAACGCCTGGGTAAGCGCCTTCTTCTTCCCCCTGGCGCGCGTCCTTGCCGTCCTGGCTGCTGCCCCACCGTTCAGCAACCCGGCGTTGACGCTGCGCGTCCGGCTCGCCGCCGGCCTGGCGATCACCTTCGCCATCACGCCCGTCCTGCCGCCAATCCCGCCACTCGACCCGGGATCGGCGGCCGGGCTCCTGATCCTCGCCCAGCAGATGCTGATCGGCCTCGCCATGGGTTTCGCCATGCGCCTCGTGTTCACCGCGGTCGACCTCGCCGGCGAAATGATCAGCCTGCAGATGGGCCTGGGCTTCGCCAGTGCCTACGATCCGCAGACCGCTGGTCAGACCGCCGTCATCTCCGAGTTCCTGGGTCTGCTCGCACTGCTCGTCTTCATGGCGATCAACGGGCACCTGATGGTCATCGCCACGCTTGTCCACAGCTTCGCCCTGATCCCGATCGGCGTGCAGACCGCAGGCCCGACCACCTGGCACACACTGGCGCAGGCCGGCAGCGTCATCTTCTCCTCCGGGCTTTTCCTGGCGCTACCCATCCTCGTCGCCTTGATGATCACCAACCTCGCGCTTGCCGTTCTCAGCCGCGCCGCACCACAGCTCAACCTGATGGCGATTGGCTTTCCGCTCACCCTGGCACTCGGTTTCGCCAGCCTGGTCGTTGCCCTCCCCTACCTGAGCCAACCCTTGCAGCAGCTTTTCGAACTCGGACTGCGCTCGATGACCGGCAACCTGTCGCCGCGCATGCTGTAGCCATGGCCGTACGACCGCCATCAGCGACGCCGTCTGTCCGCAACAGCGACAAGCGGAATATACTATCCTGCCAATTTAAGGACGGATTCCCGCCGAGTCCGCAACGTGCACCCACCGGCCCGGGCCGGAAGAGTCTCCATTCATTGAGTTGCAGGGAATTGCTGAACAGATGAAGAAAGTCACCAAAGCGGTCTTTCCGGTCGCCGGACTGGGCGTCCGCTTCCTCCCCGCCACCAAGGCCAGCCCGAAGGAAATGCTGCCGATCGTCGATAAGCCGCTCATCCAGTACGCCGTCGAAGAAGCTGCAGCGGCCGGAATCACCGACATGATCTTCGTCACCGGCCGCTCAAAGCGTTCGATCGAAGACCATTTCGACAAGGCCTACGAACTCGAAGCCGAGCTGGAACGGCGCGGCAAAACCGAAACGCTCGAGTTCGTGCGCAACCTGCTGCCGAAAGACATCAACTGCATCTACATCCGGCAGGCCGAGGCGCTTGGCCTGGGCCACGCCGTACTTTGCGCCCAGCCCGTCGTCGGCGACGAGCCCTTCGCGGTACTCCTCGCCGACGACCTCCTCGACGGCGAGCCCGCAGTGATGCGCCAGATGGTGGACGTTCATGCCGAGCACCACTGCTCCGTGATCGGCGTCCAGAACGTGCCACGCGCGCATACCAGGAGCTACGGCATCGTCGACAGTCAGCCCTTGAGCGACGGCGTCGAACAGATCCGCGGCATCGTCGAGAAGCCCGAACCCGCGCAAGCACCCTCAACGCTGGCCGTCGTCGGACGCTATATTCTGACGCCACGCATCTTCCACCACCTCGCCCACATCGGCAAAGGCTCCGGCGGCGAGATCCAGCTCACTGACGGCATCGCCGCACTGCTTGCCGAGGAACAGGTCCTCGCCTACCGCTACCGCGGCACACGCTACGACTGTGGCTCCAAACTCGGCTACCTGGACGCCACAATCGCCTTCGGCCTCCGCCACCCGGAACTGGCTGAGGATTTGCGAAGGTTGTTGGCGAAGTATGTAACGTAAGACGGAGGACGCGGCGCAGTCCGGTCTATGGCAGGCGACAAACTGGTGCTGCATAAACTGGCGACAGCGAAATAG
>NZ_JAVMKF010000319.1:0-11433 GCF_031732815.1 Accumulibacter sp.
CGCAAGCGGAAGAGGCGGAATATCCGAAACGCTGGCTGCTCTGGTTCATGGTCAATTTGCCGGCGGCGATCCTCTGGGCGCTGATTGTCGGTATCGCCTTGCTGATCCGCGATCATATGCCGAGCTAATCGTTCGGACAGACAGCCGATGACCGGCCCCAGCCCGGTATCACGGCAAGGCCATGGCACTTTTGCCACACGATTGGCCAATCCTTGAAGTCCGCGGTGCCTCGGCATTCGCGCCGCAATCTTCGCGACCGCCTTTGCGCGTGCGCGGCATTGACAATCTACCGTCAAGGCAACAAAAGCTTGGCCAAGGTAACTAACTCTCTGGCCAGGTTCCGTAGTCGTCCTGAGCAAGTCAGGCAGATTTTTTGATGGTGAAAAAGGCTAACTCCGTTTTGGATGAAGCTGCCGTTATCGGCGTTTCGTGCCAACTGCCGGGCGCCAATTCGGTTAATGCGTATTGGTCGTTGCTGCGCGAGGGGAGGAACTGCGTTCGCCAGCGCCCAACAGGACGCTGGAGCATAGAGCGATTCCTCCGCGCGGGCGATCCCGAGCCGGGATTTGCCTATACATTCGCCGGCGGATATCTCGACGACCCTTTCGCATTTGATCCGACCCCCTTCGGTATCTCACCTCGCGAATCGCAGCAAATGGATCCGCAGCAGCGCCTGCTGCTCGAGATGACCTGGCACGCGCTTGAGGATGCCGGTATTCCGCCGCTGTCGCTGTCCGGTGCCAATGTTGGCGTCTATGTCGGCGCCTCCATGGTCGACTATCAGAGCGGAGCCTCGCACGATCCTGCGGTCATGGAGAGCCACTTCATGACCGGCAATTCGTTGTCGATCCTTTCCAACCGCATTTCCTACAGTTTTGACTTTCACGGCCCGAGCTTCACGCTCGATTCCGCCTGTTCCTCGTCTTTCGTCGCGATCAATCAGGCGATGGAGGCGCTGCGCGACGGGCAGATCGACCTCGCCGTGGTCGGCGGCGTCAACCTCTTGCTGTCGCCCGCCCCTTTCATCGGCTTCTCGCAAGCGCGGATGCTTTCGCCGACCGGTCTTTCGCGCCCCTTCTCTCAGGATGCGGACGGCTACGTGCGATCCGAGGGTGCGGTTGTGTTTGTCCTTCGGCGTCTTGATGACGCCGTTGCCGGCGGCGACCGTATCCGCAGCGTGCTGGTCGGCTCCGCCATCAACTCGGATGGCCGCACGACCGGCATTTCCCTGCCATCTCTCGACGGTCAGCGTCGGCTTATTACAGATCTCTATTCGGCGCTTGACCTTGATCCTGATCGCCTCGCCTTCGTCGAGGCGCACGGAACCGGGACGAAAGTCGGCGATCCGATCGAAGCCAGCGCAATTGGCCTTTCGCTCGGCCAGCACCGCAGCCGCCCTCTTCCGATCGGCTCGGCGAAATCCAATATCGGTCATCTCGAGGCCGCATCCGGGCTCGCAGGACTCCTCAAATCGACGCTGGCGCTCGAAAAGCGAGTCCTCCCGCGGTCGCTGTTCCTGGAGTCGCCGAACACATCGATTGATTTCGAGGCTCTCAACCTCGTTCCGAACGCGAACGCGCGCGAGTTGTCGCCAACTGCCGACGGGCTGCTGATGGCCAGCGTCTGCAACTATGGCTTCGGCGGAACCAATGCCCATGTCGTGCTGCGCGCGCCGAGCAAGACGGAACGCGAAGCTGCCGGTCGCGCGCGGGCAGTACCTGGCGCCAACGTCTCCGCGCCATCGATGATCGTCCTCACGGCGGCGACCGAGCCGGCCCTGCGGACAAAGGCAGGCGCGCTGGTGCAGTTGCTGGAAACCGGGGCCGATGTCGCGCAAATCGCGGCCGGGCTGGGCCATCAGAACGAAGCACAGAAATTCCGGCTGGCGGTTCCTCTGGGCACTCCGTCCAGGATAACGACACTGCTGGCGGACTATCACCGCGACGGCATCGTCGGGGACGGTGCGGAATTCGGCCAGGCTTCCGGCGACGAGGTCGATGTCGCGTTCGTTTTCAGCGGTAACGGTTCCCAGTTCGGCGAGATGGGCAAGGCCGCCTATGCCGCGAACGCCGACTTCCGCCGGGAGATCCAGGAAATCGACGCGATCTTCCAGCCGTTGTCCGGTTGGTCGCTCGCGGATTCGATTGCGCAAGGGATCCATTCCGACCGTTTGCAAAGCACTTCGGTGAGTCAGCCGTTGATCTACGCGATCCAGTCCGCGTTGGCTGCGGTGCTGGGGCGTTACGGCATTCGGCCGGCTGTCGTACTCGGCCACAGTGTCGGCGAGGTCGCCGCCGCCGAAACATGCGGTGCCCTGACCAGAAAAGAGGCTGTGAACCTCATTTACCTGCGTTCGCGCCACCAGGAGGGCGTGCGTGGCCGGGGCCGCATGCTGGTCGTCGCGGCAAACGAAGAAACCGTTCGCGCAGAACTCGACAATCTGGATGGCGGTGGTGCGCTTGAAATTGCCGCCACCAACTCTCCGACTTCCACGACGGTAACCGGGCCGGCCGACCCGCTCGCGAAATTTTCAAGACATTGCCGCAAGCGCCGGTTGGCGACCGTAGCACTCGATATCGACTATCCGTTCCATTCGTCGATTCTGGACCCTCTGCGGGACGAGATGATCGCCGATCTCGCGAGGATCGTCGCGCGCGACGCCGATATTGCCTTCGTTTCCACGGTGACCGGCTCCTCGTTGCCCGGCAGTGCGCTTCAGGGCGATTACTGGTGGAACAATGTTCGCCGTCCTGTGCAATTCCAGCGAGCGGTCGAAACGGCGGCAGATATGGCCATGCCGGTTTTCGTCGAAATCGGGCCGCGCGCAATTCTTACCGGCCCCATAGCCGAGGTTTTGCGCACGAAGGGAGGCCAGCACGATGTGCTCGCCAGTCTGAACGCCAACGACGTGTCCGAGCGCGACCCGGTCATGGCGATTGTCGGCAGGTTGATCGCCCATGGCACGCGCTTCGATCGCGATGCGGTTTGCGGCTCCCGAGGCCCGAGTTTTGTCGAGCTTCCGCAGTACCCGTTCCAGCACAGCGACTACAACCTGCCGGCGACACACGAAGCGTTGCTGTCGTTTGGCCGCATGTGGCAGTCCGAACCTCTGCATCCGCTGCTTGGTGCGAAGATGGCGGATGGTTCGCCGGAGTGGCGCAGTCTAATCGATACGGCGCGCGTGCCCTACCTGTCCGACCACAGGGTCGATGGCGGCGTCATCGTCCCGGCTGCAGGACTGATCGAGATCGCGCTTGCTGCCGGTCGCGACCTTTTCGCCGGGCAGATGCTCGAACTCGACGAGTTCGATATCTTCAAGGCCTTGGCCATCGCCGATGGCGAGGCCAGGGAAATTTCGACGCGGTACTTCGAAGTAACAGAAACAATCGAAATCTGGTCGCGCCGTCGTTTTTCAGCCCAGGAATGGGTTCTTCACGCGCGCGGTGTCCTGAGCACCTTCAAACGGGCTCTGGCCGAGGTCCTTCCGCCGCCGATCGCATCCGAAAAGGTCTCGGATACCGCTGCCGAAGTCTACGCGGAAGCTGAACGCGCGGGGCTCGAATACGGCCCTCTTTTCCAGCTCGTCACAGCAAGCGAGCGCGATCCGGTTACAACCGATGCCCAACTTGCTGCCCCTGAGGGCGGCCTTGGCGCGTTCGAGGATCTACACGTCGTTCATCCGGCTTCGCTCGATGCGGCCTTCCACGGTCTTTTCATTTCGCGACCGCAACTGGACGGGGAGACGAAGGCCCATCTTCCGGTCCGGTTCCGCAAGATTTGCGTCTGGAAGCAAGGAGCGACGATCCGCCGCGCGATTACCCTGCTGACGCATGAAACCAACCGCTTCAAAACGGTTGCCATCAGCCTTCTCGACGAGGCCGGTGAACTGGCCGTATCCGTCGAGGCCGCCGTGCTGCGCGCCCTCTATCTTTCGAAGGCGACGATCGACGACAGAACCTTCCGGGCCGAACCGCTCGACATTTCGCCGGTGATGTTGGGCAAAATCGTCGATGACGCACTCCCAGAGGCTGCGTTGGAGACCGACTCGGCGCCCGACAGTTGGCTGGTGACGCGTGCGCTGGTTGTTTCCACCGCCTACGAGAGTTTCAAGGCGTTGCTGTCGGAAACCAGGTTGTCCAGCCTCCCCGCCTTGCGCGAAAGCCCCCGGATAGCTGCCAAGGCACAGGCGTATTTTGATGCCCTGTTCGATGTCCTCGATCATTTCGGGGCGCTTTCTGGAGATGGTACCGCCCGGACCCTGGTTGCCGAAAACCCGCTTCCGCCCCCCGACACCCTGTTGGGTACATTGGCGGAGCGCTGTCCCGAAGCCACTCTTGAATTGCGATTGGCGGCGCATGCCGTCGTCCGCGCGAGATCGGTTCTGGAAAGCGGAAACCAGGTCTCGCTCTCACCCCACATGCTGCGTCGCCTGGAAGTCGATGGCGCCCTGGCGGCGCCGGTGATCTCGGCGATTGCCGAAACGCTGGAGAAGATTGCCGGCGCGTCCCCGCGTCGTCTGCGGGTGGTTGCGCTTGAACCGTGGAATGCGGCGCTGGACCGAATTTGCAGGCCCTTGATCGATCGCGGTCTGATCGATCTGACTTTAGCGACCACCGACCCGTCCTCGATCGAAGATCACCGCGTGCAGCACAGCGGGGGCAATATCGAGTATCTCCTGCTCGCGGAGGGAACGAAAGCAGCATCGGCCGCACAGCATGATCTGGTGCTGCATGTCGCATCGCGTCCGATCGACTCGACGCAACTGCCGGCGCTCCGAAGCCTGACCGATTTCGTCTCGCCTTCGGCCGAGGTGTTGGTGGCGGTGCCCGGTTCTGACATCTACCTCGATGCCTTGTGCGGCTGCTGGACCGGCTGGCTGACGCCACTCCCGGGTACGGAGACCGGTTCCCTGCGTACGCCGACGGCGGATGCTGTGAAGGCAACGCTTTCCGCGATGGGATTTTCGGAGTTTGAAACAACGTCCGTCTCGTCGCCATCCGGCGTCATACTGCACGGCCGGATTGCCTCCACAACGGCAACGGCAGACATCGAACCCGTGGTCGCCGTGTTTGGCAATCCGGGAGAAGGTGCAATCGCCAAGCTGGCCCGTCACCTGACGGCAGAGACCTTTGACTCCGCCAAACCTGCCGCTCTGGCCGACTGGGTTGGCGGGCTGCCGGAAGATATCGTTCCTACCGTTTTTGTCCCCGTTCCGTCCTGGCCCAGAAATGGCCATGCGATGGAAGCGGTCGAGGAAATTGCGCTCCGGATCGAGGCGATCAAGGCGCTTCTGGAGAGCTTCGCCGGTTTGGACCGCCCGGTCCGCGTCTACGTGGCGACGCATGACTCCATGACCGAAGGTGGAAACGTCAGCGAGAGCGATGCGGCGCTGTACGGTTTCGTACGGGTCGCGATCAATGAGTTCCCAGCCGTCGATCTCAGGCTCCTGGACATCGATCTCAGGCTGGTGCCCGAACGCGCCGCACAGTTGTTGGGGCAGCTTCTCCGTACGCCCGGCCTGGAACGGGAATGGCTGGTGGGGCCCGATGGTTTGCGAGTCAACCGCATTCGGCGTGGCCTCGAAGCCGATCGGCCTCTGCAGGCCTCGGAGCGGAGCGTGCTGCGTTTCGATCAGCCCGGCCGTCTCGAAAGTTTCCAGTGGGTTCGGGAGGTATTGGCCGAACCCGCCGAAGGAGAGGTCGAGATATCGGTTTCCGCAGTCGGCCTCAATTTCAGGGACATTCTGGTCGGCCTCGGCATTCTCGACGACGACCTGCTCGGTGCCGGCCTGACCGCGGCCTCGCTCGGTTTCGAATGCGCCGGCATCGTCACCCGCGCCGGCCCAGGCGTTACCAGCTTGAAGCCAGGCGATCGCGTGATGGGATTTGCACGGGATGCCTTCACCTCGCACGTGACGGCACCGGCATGGCAATTCATGACCGTCCCGGACGGCATGGCGCTCGAGGCGGCGGCAACGATTCCCGTCGCATTTGCCACGGCATGGTTCTCGCTTGTCGAACGGGCGCGCATCCGCGCGGGTCAGACTGTGCTCGTCCATGGCGGCGCAGGCGGCGTGGGCTTGGCGGCAATCCAGATCGCCAAGCGCGCCGGCGCGAGGGTCCTTGCGACGGCAAGCAGCGAGGAAAGGCGTGCTATCGCCCGTGCAGCGGGTGCCGACCTCGTCTACGATTCGCGCAACGAGCGGTTCGTCGACGCGATCCGACACGATATCGGCGGCGTCGATATCGTGCTCAATTCGCTCGCGGGCCCGGCGATGGTAGCGAGCTTCAAGCTCGTCAAGCCTTTTGGTTCCTTTATCGAACTCGGCAAGCGCGATTATCTCGACAACTCGCAGCTCGCTCTTCGCCCGTTCATCAGGAACATCGCCTATTTCGGCGTCGATCTCGACGAATTGCTCTCGCATGATCGTCGGATGATCAGCGAGATGATGGCAAACCTGACCGAACTGATGGCCTCCGGCGAGCTGTTTCCTTTGCCTTACCAGGCCTACGAGGCCCATGAAATCGGCGATGCCTTCCGATCGATGCAGGCTTCCGAACATGTCGGGAAAATCGTGGTACGCCCGGCGCAGCAGGCGCGCAGGGATTTCAGCCTCGAAAAGTTCGAGGCCGGCGATGGCGTTTATCTGGTCATCGGCGGCACCGGCGGCCTTGGTTTCGCCACGGCACAATGGCTCGCGCGGAAAGGCGCAGGTACGGTGGTGCTGGCGTCGCGGCGCGGCACGGTCGAACGGGAACTCGCAGCTTCGGTCGACGCGATGAAAGCCGCCGGCACGAAGGTCGTGGTCGCCACACTCGACGTCACGGACAAGGCCTCCGTCAAGGATCTCGTCAGGCGGATGTGTGCCGAGCATGGACCGCTACGCGGCATTGTTCATGCGGCCGTCCAGCTTGATGACGGGATGATTTCCAGCCTTACGCCGGAGCGGCTGCGCGCCGTGCTGCGCCCGAAGGTGAAGGGCGTTCTCAACCTCGAAGCCGCGGCCGAAGGACAGCCCCTCGACCTGTTCGTCGTCTATTCCTCCGCGACAACGGTAATCGGCAGCCCCGGCCAGGGTGCCTATGTGGCAGCCAATGCATTCCTCGAGGCATTTGCCAAACGTCGCCGGGCACAGGGCAAGCCCGCTCTGGCGATCGGATGGGGCGCGATTGCGGACGTCGGCATCATCGCCCGTGACAAGCAGCTCGGGCAACGGCTGCGCCGCACGACCGGCGTTGTCGGCATCAAGTCTTCGGAAGGCCTCGCTCACCTAGGTCGTCTGCTTGCAATGGGCAATGCAGCTGGGGCGATCCAGTTCTACACCAATATCGCGCCCGGTGCGGCAGCCGAGAAACTGGCCCTGCTCAACAGCCCCGCCTTCACCGGCCTCGCTCTGACGGGGCGCGACAAAGGCGGCGAGGAGGGCGAAGACCTTTTCAGCGCCATCAGCGGCAAGCCCAAGGCCGAGGCGCTTGTCGTTGTCACTGAGGCGTTGAGGCGGGAAGTTTCGCATATCCTGCGCATGCCGGTCGAACAGATCGATGTTGATCGACCGCTCGGCGAACTCGGTCTCGATTCACTGATGGCGCTCGAATTGCATTTGAGCATCGAACGCCTCTCAGGACGCGAAGTCCCGATGATCGGTGCCGGCGACCGGCGCCTCACGGACATCGCCAACAATATCCTCAATCAGTTGACGGAGCACTCAGGCGAGGCTGATACGGATCCGTCGCTGGCGCAATTGGTCACTCTCGTCCAGAAACACACGACTGTTGACCTCTCGTCAGAGGATCTTGAGGCGTTGCGCGACAAGGTCGGCACCTGAGACTATTCTGGTCCCCGCATTTCGCGGCCGACCATGGGGTAAACGATGTCGGAAATTGGTCGAGGTAGGAAGATGGCTTCAGGGTTCGGCGATCTGCTCGCGACCATGCGCAGGAACGATGGCGCGGGCACGCGCCGTATGGAGACCGAACAGCCCAAGTACGACACCGAATTCTCGACGCTTCCCATCTACCAGCAGATGGTTTTCCAGCGCGAGTTTGCGGCGTTTGCCGGCTTCAAGAACCCGTATTACCGCATTCATGACGAACGGGCGGGCGCGCATTCGCGCATCGAAGGGCGACCTGTCATCAATTTTGCCTCGTACGACTATCTTGGATTGAACGGGCATCCCGAAGTCATCGCGGCGTCAGAGGCGGCGACGCGCCAGTTCGGCACCTCGGTCTCAGCGAGCCGGATCAGCGCGGGAGAGCGGCAGGTGCACCGCGATCTCGAATTGGCATTGGCCGCGAACTACGATGCAGAGGATTGCATCGTGTTCGTATCCGGTCACGCCTCTGCAATCTCGACGATCGCGACCCTTTTGGGTCCCAAGGACCTTATCCTGCACGATGCCGTCATCCACAACTGCATCGTTGTCGGCGCGCAGCTTTCCGGCGCCACGCGCCGCAACTTCGCCCACAACGACCTCGACCATCTGGAAGCGATGCTGCAAGGCGACAGAAGTCGGTTCAACCGGGTCATGATCGTCTCCGAGGGCCTTTTCTCGATGGATGGCGATGGCCCGGACCTCGCGCGTCTGGTGGAGATCAAGGAAAAATACGGCGCCTGGCTGATGATGGACGATGCCCATGCGCTTGGCGTTCTGGGCAAGACCGGGCGCGGAATCTTCGAAGCGCAGGGCGTTGATCCCCGGCGCGTGGACATGTGGCTTGGTACGCTTTCAAAATCGCTCGTCAGCTGCGGCGGGTATGTCGCCGGCTCTTCGACGCTCGTCGATATCCTCAAGCATCAAGCACCGGGGTTTGTTTATTCGGTCGGCATGCCGGCCGGCAATGCCGCCGCGGCAGCCAAGGCACTCGAGATGATGCAGCGCGAACCGGAAAGGGTGGAGCGGCTTCAGAGCAATTCCCGTGCATTCCGGGAACAAGCGCGTGCAGCGGGGCTCGACGTCGCGCAGAGCTGGGGTGTCGGCGTCATTCCCGTCATCGTCGGCGAAACGGTCCGCACCGTCCTTCTCGCCGAGAAATTGCTTGCGCGCGGCATCAACGCTTTCCCGATCCTGCCTCCCGGTGTGCCGGAAAAATCGGCCCGGTTGCGTTTTTTCATCAACGCGACCCATACGCCCGAAGAAATCACGCAGACGGTCCAGTTGGTTGCCGAGGAGATGGCCGCGATCGAAGGTGTAACCCTGTCATCCATCAGGAAAGGATGACAGGACAGCTTGCGGTGTGCCGGTTCCCGCCGCGTGGCGGACTTGTTATGGCCGGAAAGCCATGTAAAACGTCCCGAACATGAACTTTCATATCGATATTGCGACACCTGCGGTCCTCTCGGGCTGGCTCACGCCAGACAATCCGTCAACTTGTCCGCGCTTTATCGTCCGCATCCCCGACAGGGACCCGATCGAGTTCGAAGCAAACGTCTTTCGACCGGATTTGCTTGATCTGGGCTGGCACGCCACAGGGCATGTCGGCTTCCTGGTGGACGACAAGCTCATACCTGAGATCGCCTCGCTGCCGGATGTAAGCCTTTCCGAATTTCATACCGGAATTACCATTTATCGCCGTTCGACCTCGGCCGAGCAAATCGACAGCAAGCTGATGTTCTTCGACTGCTCCCTTATGCCGCAATGGCGGTTGCACCGGATCATCGGCGAGCACTTCGGGGTTCAGTATCCATCGATCGACCGGCAGCCGCTCGAAACCAATCTTGCGCTATTGTGGAATCAGCACGTCAGTTCGGTTTTCGCGAGCGGCATGCCGAACTATCTCCGATACATGGCGCCGCTGAGCGAACGAGAATACCAGTGCGTCGCGTTGTTGCGCGCACCTCTCGAGGAACTCGCGGAACGGCTGCTGTTCCTGACCGCCCTGTCGAAAATGCCGCGCGAATCCAGCATCCGACAGATGTTCGAACCGCTCGAAGAAGTCATGATGCTGGTTTCTCGAACGGATCTTGAGAAAAAGAAGGACATCGCCACTTTGTTTCGCGGGCTGGAGGGCCGCAATCGGGATTTGATGCGCAGCCCGATGACGCGGACCTTCGGTGCGGAGATCGCCGAGCCGCTCGACCGGAAAAAGGTCGCAATCGCCCTGGACCATCTTGCGAGAATGAGGTTGGTCGGACGGCGCAGCGATTATCAGACGTTCAGTGCCGTGTTCGACGGCTTGATGCAGCGCAGAATCCTCAGCGGGACCAGTCATTCCACTGTGCCGGGAACGGAGGAACTCGCCGAGTTGTTGCGTGGCATCGGCCCCGCAACCGACATCATTGAGGAAGATCTGGCACTTTACGAATTTTTCGAAGATTCGCTGGCGGAAATGATGTAGGCGGGACTATGACGCTTATCTCGCTCGTGAAACGTTCGCCTCCCCGCGCCAAGCAGGTCAGCACGTTGCGGCCAGCCCTGCCTGCGAAGACGCCTGACACAATCGACATCGGCGGCAGCCATGGAGAGGATCGCGTTGAGGGGCGTTTTGCCCGCTTTGTCACCGCGACATTCTTTCTGTGCGTCCTTCTGCCGACATTGAGTTTTCTCGCATACCTGTTGCTGTGGGCCTCGCCGCAATATGTTGCAGAGGTCCGTATGATTGTCCGCTCTACGGAAAAAGCCGATGCTATTGCAGAGGGTCTTTCAATCCTCAAGAAGTTTACCGGCAAGGATGCATCAAGCTCGAGTCAGGACGGGCAGATCATTATCAGCTACATCAAGAGCCGTGCGGTCATCGAAGATGTGGGCGGGCGCGAACTTTTGGCCAAGGTCTTCGGGCGCAGCGACATTGACTATTGGTCACGCCTTCCGGCGGATGCCAGCTATGAAAAGATCGAAAAATACTGGCAGAACCGGGTCTCGGCGAGCATCAACACAGTCTCGAATATCATCACCATGCGGGCCAAGGGTTATTCGCCGGAGGATGCGAAGCTTCTGGCGCAGAAGGTGCTCGACAAGAGCGAGGCGCTTATCAACCGCATGGCGGATCGATCGAGGCAGGACGCGCTGCGCCGCGCCGCGACGGAGGTTGATCGCGCGGCCGAGGAGCTTGCCAAACAGCGACAGGCCGTTCTCGATTTTCGCAATCGCGCCGGCACCATCGACCCCCTCGACGAGGTCAAGGAGATCAGTACCGTCGTCTTCAACCTGACGCTGCAGAAGATTGAGCTGGAAGCGCAAAGCGCCGCCGTGGCGGGCTCCATCGACCGCAATTCTGTCACGGAGCGGCAGAGGCGCGGGCAAATTGAGGCAATCTCGAAACAAATCGATGACCTGAAGGCCAAGTTGACCAACAGCGAGTCGCTGGCCATTGCCGCCGAGAAGATCCGCCAATACGAGCAGGTGAAGCTGCGCAGCGAATTTGCCGAACGCATTTATGAAATCTCAAAAAAAGAATACGAGACCGCACGCCAGAATCTCGAGCGACAGCATTTCTT
>NZ_JAVMKF010000320.1:0-3411 GCF_031732815.1 Accumulibacter sp.
CCACAGGTCTTCGAGCAGGTTCTTCTCGCGCAGCGTGTCCATCGGCTGCCAGAAGCCTCGGTGCTCGAAGGCCATCAACTCGCATTCGCCGGACAGGCGCTCCAGCGGTGACGATTCCCAAGGGGTCTCGTCGGCAGCGATGTAGTCGATCACCTTCGGCGACAGCACGAAAAAGCCGCCGTTGATCAGGCCGCCGTCGCCGCGCGGCTTCTCGGCGAAGCCGGCGACGCGAGCGCCGTCCATCTGCAGAGCGCCGTAGCGGCCGGGCGGTTGCACGGCGGTGACTGTCGCCAGTTTGCCGTGTGCACGATGGAAGTCGACCAGGCGGGAGACGTCGACATCGGCGACGCCGTCGCCGTAGGTGAAGCAGAAGGCCTGCTCGTCGCGCAGGTAGTCGGCCACCCGCTTCAGGCGGCCGCCGGTCATCGTGTTCTCGCCGGTGTCGACCAGCGTCACCCGCCACGGCTCCGCCTTCTGCTGATGCACCTGCATTTCGTTCCTGGCCATGTCGAAGGTCACGTCGGACATGTGCAGGAAGTAGTTGGCGAAGTACTCCTTGATCAAGTAGCCCTTGTAGCCGCAGCAGACGACGAAGTCGTTGATGCCGTGCGCCGAGTAGATCTTCATGATGTGCCAGAGGATCGGCTTGCCGCCGATCTCGATCATCGGCTTCGGCTTGAGATGCGTTTCTTCGCTGATGCGTGTGCCGAGACCGCCGGCGAGAATTACCGCTTTCATGCTGGACTCCCTTTTCGTTCAATTGCACCGGGAACCGGTTTCAGGTCGAGTTCCGCAGCGAGTGCGCAGCCCCACTCACCGGCAAACTCCTGGAGCGGGAAATGCGGAACCAAGCCATCGAGATACGCCATCAGAAAACGATGGAGGCGCTCCTCGCGGTCCGGTTGTATTGCGTAGTCGCCGTCGACGAGGATTTTCGCGAGCACCTCGGGCAGGTCGTTGATGACCGGAACCCGATAGATCAGATCGGAAAACTCGAAGAAATTCCGGCCGAGCAATACGGTCGGCTTGTCGAAGACGAGCGCCTCCATCGCCACCGTGCCGGATACGGCGACGACCGCATCGACGCGCTGGATGATTTCCTTGGCCGGCGCGTCGCAGAAGACGACGTTGTAGAAGCCCGCCAGGTGCTCGTACTGCCAGCGCGGCCGGTTGCCGCGACCCCAGGGATGCTCCTTGACCACCAGCGTGTAGCCGAGCGGCAACGACTTCGAGATGTTCTCGACGAGCGCCACCTGGTTCACATGCCAGATGCCCTGCGCGAGCGTCGACTGCTCGGGCTGGTAGTGAATCGCGAAAAAAACGCTCCGGGACGGAATGGAATCCGGGTCGGACGGGCCAAAGGCGTTCCGGGTCAGCTGCTTGCGGGTGATGCGCAGCAGGTTAGCGCGCACCTTGCGCAACGGGTCGATCTTCACGTACTCGACGCGCTTGTTTCGCCGGGCGTTCTCGCTCAGGTAGGAGAGGAAGCGAACGGCGTTAGGAGACAAGGCGCGGCGACCGGCCGTCTTGCCTTTGGAGGTGGTCGCGTTGAACGCCGTCTTTCCGTCGAAGCCGCGGATCGACTGGATCAGTGTCTCGACGCGCGCGCGCTCCTCGGTCGTCAGAGGAGTTGCCGCGCGCACAGCGAACGAGCGCGTCATTCGCTCGCACTCCAGATATTCGCTGTTGGCGAAGAAACCGCCCCCCTTCCCAGGCTCGAGCAGCCAGGCCGGAGCAATCGCATATGCGGGAATCCGGAGATGGCGGGCCACCTTGAAGGCAATCAGCGAGAAGAGCGTATCCGCCGTCTGGCACACCATTGCGCCGCACCCATCGAGCACCTGCTCCAGAAAACGGACGATGGCGACGACGAGGCCGCGAACATACTCGGGCGACTCCCTGCGATCCCCCGCTGCCCCGAGCAGCATCGAATAGTCCGTAAAGGCGCGCTCCGCCGCCACGACCTCGGACCAGTTCACTTCCCGGTAGTCGCGCACGAGACGATCGATCTCGTCGTCACCGGCAACCGGAGCATTGCGGACATGCGCCTCGAAGCTGAGGCAGTCGGCATCGACAAACCCCTGGCCGACGAGGTCGGATCGCTCGCCATCGAGCCAGACGGCAAACCGGCTGGAGGCACCGAATCCGTCGTGCAAGGCTTTCGCCATGCCGGCATAGAAGGCGTAGACTTCCCGCCCCCCCTGGTTGCCGATGAACGCTACCTTCATCGCCACAACCCCTTACGCGCCATGCCGGAAATCGGTCGTCGCGAGTTCGGCGGCGATCCTCTGGCCGGCATCCCCCCGCCCGAACAGGTAATCCGGCTCATAGCGGCCGTGATCCACCTGGGCGCGCACCTGTGCCGCAATATGGTCGCGGTCGTAGCTCGCGAAAACGACGTTGCGGCCATGCTCCCGACCTTGCTGGCGGTCGCCGACGATCACCGAAGGCACGCCGAGATAAGCCGCCTCGCGGATGAAGGACGAGGAGTTCCCGACGCAGCACAGGGCATTGTTCAGCACGCGGGCGTAGTCCTCCGGCGAGAAGTTCTTGTAGTAGTAGATCGGCTCGTTCATGTTGAACTCGCGGAAATGGCGAATCCCCTTCGAAACGTCGTCGCTGCCCGCATCGACGTTCGGCCACATCACCACTTTCTGGATATCCGGAATGGACTTCAGCGCCTGCAGTGTCTGGCTGACCTCTTCGAACCCGTGCCCGTAGCTGGTCGTCACCGGATGCTGGATCATCAGCACGTAGGGCTTGGACCAGTCGATCGGCCTGCCTACGCCGAGATAGCGCGACATCTGCTCGTTGGAGATCGACATGTCCTCGTTGGCCAGGATGTCCATCGCCGGGCAACCGTAGTTGAAGACGTAGCGGGGATTCTCGCCCATCGAAACCACCCGCTGCGCCGAGAGCTCGGAAGCGACGAAATGGAGGTCGGCCAGCTTCGTGATGGCATGACGAACCCGATCGTCGATGTTGCCGCTCACCTCGCCCCCCTGAAGATGTACGAGCGGAATATTCAGGTAAGTCGCAGCAATCGCGGTGGCCATCGTTTCGAAACGATCCGCGACCGTCACCACCATGTCCGGCTGCAGATCCTCGAAAGCGGACGACAGCTCGACGATGCCGAGGCCGGTCGACTTTGCCTGCGTCGCCAGGGTTTCCCCTTCGATCACGTAGTGTATGGAGCGGACGGGGGTGAAGCCGTCCGCCTTGATGACGTTGATCGCCTTGCCGAAGCGTTCGAGCAGCGTCGATGCACCGACGATCACCTGCAGTTCCAGGTCCGGATGCGACTGAACGGCCCGCATCAGGTACTTCACGCGCCCGTAGTTGGCACGGCTGGCTACTACCACGCAAATCTTTCTCTTCATTTCAAATCGTCCTGTTGCAGGAATTCCCAGC
>NZ_JAVMKF010000320.1:3511-11345 GCF_031732815.1 Accumulibacter sp.
TCATCGACAGTCAGCGACGCCCTGGCATCGGGCCCGAACATCCGCCGGTCGAAGGTCACATGCGCCTCGACCGCCACGGCGCCGAGCGCCACGGCGCCGAGGCCGGCGTAGATGGTCCCCGAATGGTCGGACAGGCCAACCGGGCAGCGGTAGCGCTCCCGGAAACGGGAGAGCCAGGCGAGCCCCACATCCTCGGGCGTCGTCGGATAACGGGTCGTACATTGCAATACGGCATACGCGTTGCCGCGGGCCTGCAGAATCGCCGTCGCGGCATCCAGCTCTTCGAGCGAACCGAGGCCGGTGGACAGGATCACTTCCTTTCCCGTCCTTGCGACGCGTTCGAGCAGCAACGGATTTGCGGCGTCGCCAGAGCCGATCTTGTAACGCTGGACACCAACCTCTTCGAGGAGATCGACTGCCGCGTTCGAAAACGGCGTCGCGAGAAACTCGACACCGAGGGCATCGCACCGTTCCTTGAGCCGGCGCCATTCCGCCAGCGGCAGTTCCATGCGCTTCCAGTAGTCGTAGCGGGTCGCATCGACGGGCGAGAAGCGCACCCGGAACGGTTCGAGCGCGCTGCTTTCGGCATCGGCGAGGTGCACCTGGAACTTGATCGCATCGACCCCCGTCGCGGCAACGGCATCGACGAGCGACTGCAGGATGCCGAGACTGCCGTCGTGGGCCTGCGCAATCTCGGCGATGACGAAAGTCCGCCCGGCGCGTTCGTATTCGGCAAGATTCACGCTGCGGCTCCTTCCGATATGGATGCTTCCAGTTTTTCGGCCAGGAACAGTTCCGTTCGCGCCATGGCGTCGAAGGTGGCGCCGCCGATATGCGGCGTGACGACGATGTTCCGGCCCGGCAGCAAGGCTCGCCATTCGTTCAGGCGGTTGTCGCCGTTCTCGTCGGCGATCACGTCGACTGCCGCCCCGGCAAGACGGTGGTCGCGCAGGGCGGCAAGTAGCGCCGGTTCATCGACAAGTTCGCCGCGAGCGGTATTGACCAAGTAGCGGCCGGAGAGGGCGGCAATCTCCCTTTCGCCGAATATCGGAGGCTGGTCTGAACGATGGCTCGCGCAAAGCACGACGATGCGGCTTTCCGCGATGACCGACGCAACATCCGGCAGCCGGCGCCAAGCCGGTTCGAACGGCACGTCTTCGGGATCGAACCATGCGACATCGGCGCCGAAGGCGCTGCAGTAGGCCGCCACCCGGTAGCCGACCCGGCCGAGACCGACGATGCCCACCCGGTTTCCACGCAACTCCTCGCCGCGGCAGGCATCGCGGTCCCAGCGGCCGGCGGCGACATCGGCGAAGGCGCGGCCATAGCGCCGGAGCAGGGCGAGGATCAGCCCGAAGGTATGCTCCGGGGTGGCGCGGACCGTTTCGAGGAACCGCCGCTCGCCGCGCAGGCTGAGCAGCCGGACGTCGCGGGCGGCCAGCGCCGCTTCGTCCATGTGGTTGTGCCCGGTCGTCGGGCTGCACAGCCAGCGAAGACGGGGCGACATCGCAAGGAAGGTGCCGTCGATGCGATGGGCGAGGCGGACGAAAAGCACGTCCAGCGGCGCAAGGAACGCCGGAAGGTCACCGCCATCGTAGGCTCGCACCTCTCCCAGGCGCTGCAGACATGCCAGCGCCTCGGGCGAGAAGCCGTCCGCTTCGAGGATGCCTATCTGCACAGCACTGCCCGCAACAGTTCGAGATCGTCCGGGGTATCGACGTCGATCGAATCGATCTTTTCCATCCGCAACAGCACAGGGTGGTCGCAGACCAGTTGCCCGGTCGCCCGCAGATAGGGAACGCGCGTCACATAGACCGCCCCGTTGCGCACCATCGTCGGCCCGTGCTCCTGGCGGCGCACCCCCTTGTTGTGATTCGGGTGGCGCGGCCGGATGCGTCCGTCGCCCTCGTCCTCGTACATCACCAGTTCGTTGATGTAGTCTTCCTGATAGCAGGAAATCAGCGAGTCGGCGTCCGATGCGGCCAGCCGTACGACTGCCTCCGCGATCGCCGCGGGATCGCGTCGCGGACTCGTTGGTTGCAGGATCATCACCGCATCGTAAGGACCGTCGGCCGGCTCGAGCGTATCGAGCGCGTGCAGCACGTAGGCGAGCGCCTTCGCCGTATCGGTCGCCGCCTCGGCCGGACGGAGAAAGGGCACGTCGGCGCCGTGCGCGCGGGCGACGGCTGCGATCTCCTCGTCGTCGGTCGAGACGATGCAACGGACGAGAACGCCATTCGCCAGCAGTTGCTTGCCCGATTCGATCGACCAGGCGACCAGCGGACGGCCGCAGACATCCGCGAGATTCTTGCGGGGAATGCCTTTCGAGCCGCCACGGGCGGGAACGATTCCTAGGATGCGCATGACTGGAAGCCGGAGTCGCCCGGCGGCGGGCCGGGCGGAGTTCGTAAACCGTGCAATTTTAACCGAAGTAGCCCTCTGTCTTATCCGCTCTGCACGCCATGTTCCCGGCCAGCATAGCCGCCCATGGCTTCGCCAAGGCGAACGAGCGACAAAGCGTGCTCCAGGGACACTAGGCCGGCGGCTTCCTCGCCACCGAAAAGGAAGGCTCGATTCTGCAGATAGACGCCCGGCTTGAAGCGGCGGTCCAGTTCGTCGTCGAGCGGTATCTCCTCCAGGTTGAAGCTTCCCCGGCGCATGACCGCCAGCTTTTCCAGCGGCCGGAAAACATAACGCGCGGAAGGCGTCATCCACTCGAAGCACCAGCGTCCGGGCGCCGCCCAATTGGCATGGTAGGCAAACGGCTTGCCGCCAACGGTCAGCCCCGAGCCGACGAAGACGCTGCCCGCGGGATGCCAGGCAAGCGCGCCGGTGCGAGCGAAGGACGAGCGCACCGGATCCGGATGCCCGACGGGGAACAAGGCGCTGTCGATCACATGCAGGCTGTTGGCGAGAAGCCAGCGTTCGCGGACGGAAGGCGCATGCCCGAGCGGCCCCGCCGGATCGGGAACCACCTCGTTGAATTCGAAGGCGACACTCCCGATTTCCTCCCCCGCTTCGGCGATCAACCGCAGCGCGGTGCGTATCGACGCATAGAAGCGGCGGTTGTACCCGACGTGCAGATGCGCCCCGCTTGCCTCGACAGCGGCTACCAGCGCCGCCCCCTCCACACCGCTGAGCGCTACCGGTTTCTCGACAAGAAGATGGCGCACGCCGGCAGCGATGAGCTGGAGCGAAATCGGCGTCAGCGTCTCGACGGGGGACGCGACGACGACGTGCGTCGGCTGGAAGGCGTCGAGCGCCGCAGCCAGCGGGCCGTGGAAGAACCCGGCGCCGACCGATTCGGCGGCGTCACGCCGGCGCTCGCTCGGCGCCCATCCGGCCAGCGCATCGGGCTCCAGAGCCGCCAGCGCCTGCAGGTGGGCCGAACCCATCTTGCCCGCACCGATAACAAGGCAACGTACTGTCATGGCATTCCTCAGGTGAATCGATAAGGGGGGTGTGCGCCGCCGGCCCGGAGGATCTCGTCCAGCAGGCGGTGCGTCACGAGCGCCTGCTCCAGCACGGGCAGATCGATCCTGCCGAGCGCCCAACCCTCGGTAACAGCATCCATCGCAGGGATTTCCAGACGCCCCTGCTCGACGATTTCGTAATCGGCACCGTAGCGATAGAAGAGCATCGTGCTGTCGGCCTTGCGGCGCGATATCTTCCACTGCATCTCGTTGTAGTCGACCTGCGCCATGAAATGCTCGCCGCGGACGGTCATCACGACGTTGGCGCTGCTCCCTGCGGAAAGCGACGCCAGCAGGCGCCCGCGCGGTCCCTCCAGCACGAAATCGCCGCCGAAATCCTCGAACTGCGGGCCGCGCCCGCTCTTCACCGTCTCGGCCGACAAGGTCGCCCAGCGCACGGCGGGCATTTCGTCACCGGACAGGCAGAGGAAGGTGTCCAGATAGTGGATGCCCATGCAGCCGAGTCCGATCGCGCCGCCATTCAGCGTCATCGCGAACTGCTTTTCCCGCGAGCACATGTCGGCCAGGTGCTGCACGTGCGGCCAGGTGCGGCGGATGAAGTTCACCTGCGTAACGTTTGCCACGCCGCGACCACGGGCAACATCCAGAAACCGGTCATATTCCGCCGGATCCGCCGCCAGCGGTTTTTCGAGGAATATCCGGCCCGCAGAGGCTGCGTCCAGAAACCGGGTGAAATTAGCCAGCCGGTCCGGGGTCGTCTCCGCGAATACGGCCACACCGAACCTCCCGGTCGGGCGGTCGACCATGCTCAGTTTTCCGGAATTGAGCCCGGCTTCCTGCAACTCTCTGCGCGCGACGTCCAGAACGGCAGGATTGGGGTCGACCGCAACCACGTCGAATCCCGCGCGAACCAGCCCTTTGACATGGCGCCGCCCCATCGCTCCCAGAGCGGAAACGAATGCTGTGTCAGTCCTTGCTTTCATTTTTCTCCCAGTTTTTCGTTGTCACCGGCCCCAACGCCCAGCCAGCGATCCAGATCATTGACGTCGATCCGCCTGAGCGCCATCGGGTTTGCCTTCTCCGGCAGATCGTTGATGCCGCGCTCCATGGTAAATCCGTACGCGTAACCGCAGGAAGACGCGCGGTCGAATACCTCATGCCCGACGGCCGATTTGCCGCCGAACGGGTAAGACACGCCGGCCGGAGTACTTGTCGTCATCTCCTCGATCAGCCGGCGGGAATACGCGAGTTCATGGAGCATCCGCTCCGCCCCCAGCGTCGCCAGCGGCAGATGCGAATGCGCATGGGAACCGAGCAGCCTCTTCACCGACAATCTACGCAGATCGTCAGACGACATGTACAGCGAAGCGGCAACCTCGCGTTCGTCGCCGAACAGGTTTACGAAGTACTCGGTCGTCCACGCCAGCCGTGCATCCTCTTCAAGCATGAAGTTGAGGAAGTACTTGACCCTGCGCCCAAGTTCGTCGTCGTACCTGTACTGGATCGCGAGCAGGTCATCGTCGAATTCCTTCTTGCCGAAAGAAAAGGTCTTGTCCAGTTCGACGGCGATTTCCGCATCCTCGACGCGCGCCCGGATCATCTGCAGCTTGTGCACGTCGAGAACGAAACGCTCCACGATCGGCGCAGTCGGCACATAGAAGATCGCCGACGCTCCCAGCGCCTCGAGTTGCCCAAGCGCGCCCATCTGCTCGGCCAGACCGTCGTCGAAGGTCAGGATGGCGACCTTGTCATCCGCCGCCAGGCGGCCGGACAGGAACGCGAAGATATCGTCCTCGATGCCGATCCGCCAGCCGGCGGCACGAATTTTCAGCACCTCTTCGGCAAGCATCCGGGGAGTCGTCGGGTAGATTCCCCGCCCCGTCCCGGATTCGCGGTAGTAGTGATGATTTATTGCGAGTAGCGGCATTCTCTTCGCGCCTCGATTCGTCTCACTTCGGCCTCGGAAAGTCCTGCCCCGACGTAGCCGAGCGCCTGCTGCAGCGCCGCCTCCGAGAAATCCGCCTTGCGATAAAGCTTGCCTGCGATGTCTTCCTGGCAGGCGGGCCGGATGCGTCCTTCAAGATACGCCGACACCACCGAGGGAAAACGATCGATCGAGTCGCGAATCAAGCGGGATGTGATGTCGTAATACGTCTCCCCCGACCGCAGGTCGGGGTCGATCCTCGCAAGGATTTCGCCTGCATCCACCTTGGCCGTGGCCAGGTGAATCGTTGTTCCCAGATATTCCAACTCGCGATTGACGAAGGGCCAGAACAGCGTTGCCGACCCTCTGTAGAAAGGCGACAACCCGAGATGCAGGTTGACGATCTTCGCCGGAAAGGCATCCAGCCAATGCCGGCCGAGGATGGCGGTACCGAACAGGCAGAGCACATCGAAACCCTGCCGCCTGGCCCAGGTCACGAGGTCCGGGGCATTGATGTCGCCGACCTGACGCATTTCCGGACATGTCGCATCGGCCGCATCGGCAAACCAGAGCTTCTCGGCAGCAGCGATGCTCTCGAAGTGGGCGCGCACGACAGGCGACTGGTCGCGCTGTTGCGCATAGTAATTTTTCTTTTCTTCCAAGAGCGCCGTAGGCGCATCGAAACAGCGGGCGACGGCGCGGGCGAAATACCTGTGCCGCAAACTATTGCTGGTAAGAATCAAGGCCTTCATCGGCACGGCTCCCTGTCGAGATATTCCCTGGCCCAGAGCTCCAGGTTGACCCACTGCCAGACGAAGAACGAGTTTTCCCGTGCGCCCGACAGATACTCGGCGTACGCACGACGCGCCCGGCGTGCGTCGACCCAGCCGCGCGCGGCAAAGCGTTCCGATGCGAGAATGGATTCCACCATGGCACGCCACCCTTCAGCCAGCCATTCGCGCTGCGGTGACTGGACGGATCGCTTTCGCGCATAAGCCACGGATGCAGGCGCCCGACGCGCGAGAATGTCTCGAAACAGCGCCTTTCCTCCCTTCCGGTTGAGGAGGAGGCTGGTGGGTATACCAAACGCGAACTCGACCAGGCGGTGGTCCAGATACGGAACCCGCAGTTCGCGGGAATGCGCCATCGAGACGCGGTCGTTGAAGCGGAGACCGCGAGGGATCTTGGCGTACAGCAGATCCTCTGCCGCAGCCTGCCGCACCGGATCATCGAATCCACCGTTGCGGCCAGTCAGGTCGAGCAACCCGGCGGACATCAAGGAGGATGAGACCGCCTCCGGACGCAAGCCGTCGGTACCGTCGATCGACGCCCCCGCCACGACCGGAGCCGGCGCCTGACACCAGAATTCCGCGAACTCTCTCGCACGGACGTCCCTGATAGCAGCATCAGGCGCCGTCGCCACATGTATCTGGTGATACCGCTTGTAACCGAGGAAGGCTTCATCCACTCCGTTCCCGTCGAGCAGCACGGTGACGTTTTCTCTCGTTGCGGCCTCATAGAGTGCGTTGTAACCGCAGACGAAGACGCCGCCGAAAGGCTCCGCCTGCGACCGGACAGTCTCTTCAAGGTAAGCCGATATGGCATCAAGATCGAGCCTGGCGACGTGCAGGGTGCCACCGTCGGCGATTTCCCGAACCCACGGCAGTTCGCTGTAGCCTTCATAGTCCTGCGTAAAGAGATGGGCATGGCCCAGGGCTTCGACCGTTGCACGAACGAGCATCGACGAATCGACGCCGCCCGACACGTTCAGACCGACCTCGACATCGGCCACCAGATGCGACGACACCGCCTGCAGGACAAGCGCCTCGGCCCGGCCCGTCAACTCTTCTTCGGAGGCGCCGCTCAGGTCCGGCACGTGCTCCACAAGGCTGTACCATCGCCGGCTCGTCTCACCGCCGCTGCGCAGGTCGATCCGCGTCAGCGTACCCGGTTCGAGCGAGCGCACGTCCTTGAAGAAGGTATGGGTGCCATGGTCGTACAGACCCAGTTCGAGATAGGTCCGGATCGTCGACTCGTCAGCCACTGCGGGACGGAAGCGCAGCAGCGGCGGGATCTCGCTGGCGAAGACCCGTCGTGCGCCGATGGCGACGTGGTACAGCGGCTTGATGCCGAAACGGTCGCGAACCAGCGTCAGGGCATGCTCTTCCGCATCGTGGATGGCGAACGCGAACATGCCGACGAAGCGCGACAGGCAGCCCTCGCCCCAGAGGGACCAAGCGGCCATCAGCACTTCGGTGTCGCCGTGCGTCCGCCACGGCCAGCGGTCGCCGATTTCCTCGCGCAGTTCCCGGAAGTTGTAGATCTCGCCGTTGTAGGCGATCACCCAGCGGCCGCAGGGCGAGACGAACGGCTGGTTGGCGCCGTCGGTGGTATCGATGATCTTCAGTCGGGCATGCGCGAGATGCAGCCGGTGATCCTCGCGCCAGAGGCTGGCCTGTGCATCCGGACCGCGATG
>NZ_JAVMKF010000321.1:0-11264 GCF_031732815.1 Accumulibacter sp.
GAGAAGACGATCACCTTGCAAGTCCAGGGCGACACCACCGTCGAGCCGGACGAGGCGTTCACGGTGACGCTGTCGAACTCCACCGGCGCCACCATCGGCGCCAACACCGCCGACGGTGAGATCCGTAATGATGAGAGTGGCACCACCGTCACCGGCACCTCCGGCAACGACAGCCTTGCCGGCACCAGCGGCGACGACTCCCTGTTCGGCCTTGCCGGCAACGACTCCATCTACGGTCTCGCCGGCAACGACACCTGCGTCGCCGGCCCCGGACTCGACTTCTTCTACGGCGGTCCAGGCGCCGACGTCTGCTTGTTCAGCCCGGGCGAAGGCCAGGACAAGTGGTGGGATTACCAGGACGGCATCGACAAGATCGCCCTTCCAGCCGGTCTCGACTACGGCGACCTGACCTTCCGCACCGATACCACCTGGAACTATCTCTGGGTGCAGAGCGGCGGCGTCGATGTCCTCGGTCTCAAGTACATCAGCCAGTCGCAGATCGACGCCAGCGATTTCATCACCGGCACGACACCGCCGAGCAACGTCGCCCCGGTCGCCAACAACAACAGCGCCGCGACCACGCCTGGCACGGCGGTCGAGATCGCCGTGCTCGGCAACGACACCGACGCCAACGGCGACGTGCTGACGATCGCGAGCTTTACCCAGCCCGCCAACGGCAGCGTCGTCAAGGACGACCAGGGCACGGCATCGACCGCCGACGACGCCCTCGTCTACACACCGAACAGCAGCTTCAGCAGCGGTACCGACACCTTCTTCTATACTGTCTCCGACGGATCGCTGACCGACGATGCCACCGTTACCGTCACGGTCGGCACCGCGCCGCCCGCCAACACCGTCCCTGGCACCTCCGGCAACGACAGCCTCGACGGCACCAGCGGCAACGACTCCCTGTTCGGCCTTGCCGGCAACGACTCCATTTACGGTCTCGCCGGCAACGACACCTGCGTCGCCGGCCCCGGACTCGACTTCTTCTACGGCGGTCCAGGCGCCGACGTCTGCTTGTTCAGCCCGGGCGAAGGCCAGGACAAGTGGTGGGATTACCAGGACGGCATCGACAAGATCGCCCTTCCAGCCGGTCTCGACTACGGCGACCTGACCTTCCGCACCGATACCACCTGGAACTATCTCTGGGTGCAGAGCGGCGGCGTCGATGTCCTCGGTCTCAAGTACATCAGCCAGTCGCAGATCGACGCCAGCGATTTCGTTCTGCTCTAGCGGTTCGGCAGCGCGTTTCCAGCCCGCAACCCGGGTGACACCAGGGACGTTCCCGGTCCCTGGCGTCCCCACCGCTGCTTCCAGCTTGGCCAGTATTCCCTCGCGCGCGCGCAGTATCCGCAGTTCGACGTGCAGCCGTTCACGTCCTCGGCGGTCGCGGCGCAGCCGATCGTGTTTGTCGGCACGTTCACCGGCGTGAACGACCAGGGCAAGACGGCCGGGCAGCGCGATGCGTATCGCATCTGCTTCGCGCTTGCCGACCTCAAATCCGGCAAGATTGTCGCCAAGAGCCGGGTGTTCTCGACGATGGAAGGGATCGACGCGACGCCGACGCCGACCTTCCGCGACAGCCCGGCGTGGGTGAAGGACGAGGCGACCGAGGCCTACATCAAGACCTGCCAGGCGACGAAGATCGGCGACTCGCTCGACCCCGCTTATGTCGATCGCATCCTCGCTGCGGCGCTGATCAGCGATGCGATCGAGGCCTATGACGCGCGCCGCTATCAGGACGCGCTCGAGCTTTACACGTCAGCCCAGGGCCTGCCCGCCGGCGATCAGCTGCGCGTGCACAACGGGATCTACCTCAGCAACTGGATGCTGGGCCGGCGCGACGCGGCAATGGTGGCGTTCGGCAGGCTCATCGACTTCGGCCTTGCCAACCAGCGCCTCGCGGTGAAGTTCCTGTTCAAGCCCGGCTCGACCGCGTTCTGGCCCGACCCGCAGGTGAGCGCACCTTACACGTTCTGGCTGCGGGAGATTGCAGCGCGCGGCGCGAAATCCGGCTCGTGCCTGGAAATCACCGGCCACACCAGCCCGACCGGACCGGAGCCGCTGAACGAACGATTGTCGCTGTTGCGCGCCGAAGTGATCAAGAAGCGGCTTGATGCCAGCGCGCCCGCGCTTGCCGGCCGCACGATCGCGAACGGTGTCGGCTCGCGCGAGGCGCTGGTCGGCAACGGCCGCGACGATCTGACCGATGCGCTTGACCGCCGGGTCGAGTTCAAGGTCATCGGCTGCTGAGCCTTCCCGCTCGCTCGTCCCCGCCGGTGATAAGGCGGGGACGGCGGCTGCCCACTCCGTCCCTGATCGAAGCCGGTGCGGCGATGGCCGTTGCTCGGTTGGCGTGCTCTCAGCCTCCTGCTTCACGCCAAGTCGGGGAAATCGCTCGTGACGCCGATGAAATCCTTAACCCGGTAGTCCCAGCCATATGCGGAGCCGTCGTCGATGAACAGTTGGAAGTAGTCGCCGTCCTTGTCCTTGCCCACTAATAGTGAGGTGGCGTAGCCGTCCACGCTCCAGGTGTGGTTCGTGACCTTGATGGTGCCCGGCTGCAGCGGGTCCCTTGAGTGGATCAACTTCCACCCGCCGCCGCCAAATTCGCTCAAGTCGATCTTATCGCCGTTGCCATAATAACCGCGTTCATCCAGACGGTGACCGAAGGTATAGAGAATTGTGTTGTTCTGGCCTGTCACGTACGGCGGTATGTCATCGGCGACGATCTTGAAGATGTCGTCGCCATCAGGGCGAGCGGGATCGCGCGGGTCGGGGTTCTTGTAGGAGCCGAAGAGGCGGTCCAGCCTCGCCGAACCGACCAACGTATCGTCGCCGCCGCCGCCGACGAGGCTGTCGGCGCCGCCGTCGCTGGCGCTGTCGCCCGTCCCCCAGATCCGGACATTGTCGATGACGGGTCCGTAGAAACTGGGGTCGTCACTTTCGAATTTCAGGACTTTGCTGTTGCCGTGGAAGGTGAAGGTGAACGCCTTTTCCACCCAGCCCAAATCGCCCTCGCTCCAGTTGGCCGGGCGCTCGAAGTCGAAGGCGTACTTCTGGCCATCGATTGAGAGCGTGCCCTCCTTGAGGGTGTCACTCCCTTGGAAATTGCCGGATAACTGGAAGCCGACGGTGTACGTCTTGCCGAGCACGAGCCCTTGAATTTCCTGCGAGATCGAGCCGGACTTGTCGGTGCCGGTTTGCGTCGTTCCGCTCAAGTCAATGCTCTTTGTTCCCTCGGCGGCACGCCACAGGCCACCAACCCAATCGACGCCGTTGTCGCCGACAGTCCAGCCGTCGAGGTCAGTATTGTCCTTGGGGAGCGGGTGTGAGCCGCTGGTATCCGGATAGACTGAAGGTGGCGGATTGGTGCCGGTTTCAAAGCCGCCGTTGACGATTATGGGTCCGGTGCCGGTCCCGACCAGCATGTTGTCAGCTTTGTTGCCCTCGAGGAAGTCATCGCCGCTGCCGCCGATGGCGTTCTCGATCAGCGCGTTCTTGCCCGGCGGCACGTTATCGGGCTCGAAAGCGACCAGGACTTTGTGGGTGCCACCGGCGTCAAAAATCGCGCTGGTCTTGGTGCCGGAAGTGTCCTTCAGGTTGCCGTTGAGAAGGCTGATGTAGGTATCGGTCGTGGCGGCGCTGAAGTCGATCGTGTCTGTTCCGCCGGCATCCCAAATCGTCTCGAAGAACTGCTGTCCAGGAACGTAGGCGTACGTCGTGTCGCCGCTGTTGTGCTCCCAGTTGGGCCCATAGATGTATTGTGCGACCCGGATGTCAAAGGGCATCGGCGTCATTGGGTAGAAGGGGAGCGCATCCTCGCCGCTGCCCGCCACGAACGGCTTGATGCTCAAGACGGCGTTGGTCGCCGTGTTGTCGGTCGAATTCGTCCCCGGATGGGCAAGCCCGAGGGCGTGACCGGTTTCGTGCAGGATCAGGTATTGGCCCTTACTGCCCAGAGCCCAGGCGTCTGGAGAGTTTTGAGAGCCGTTCTTGCTCCCGTCCGAGACGTCTACCCAGACGTCGCCATGTCTGATTTTGCTTGCTGTGGTTGGGGCCCCAGGCTGATAGGCTTCCCCGTAGCCGGTATCGGAGGATTGTGCGACGCTCGCGAGGTTTGCAGTGTTTGCGTAGCGGATGGCCGCGTCACCGGTTCCGTTGTCGATGAACTTGATGTCAGCAACCTCGGCGTAGCGCTGTAACGCGTGCGAAGCGGCTTTCGTTTGATAGGATGAGAAATCATCGAATGAGGTTGGCTGGTTCCCTCCGTACGGCGTGGGATAGGTGCCTTTAGAGGATGGAAAGCTGAAGCTGACATATTCCGCAACAGGCGCGTTTTCGCCAGCTATACCATCATTGCCCCACTTAAACGTCAAGTGTGCCAATGATGGGTTAATTTTTATTGCTTCTGCGAAACCACCTACTGCCGGCGTAACGAATTTGTTAAAGTTTCCTGGTTCCGCCGGGAATGGTTGTGACTGGAATGTCCCAAGGAACTCGTCAACCATTGCCCTTGCTCCCCGATGACAGGCTGGGTTAGGTCAACCGCATGGTTAGCCGTAACGAGAAACGGGTCTCTTAGCGCGTATACTCCTTCCCTCGCGTCAGAACGCTGACGCACGTTTTACAAACCCTCTCTCGCGCTCTGTATGTCCGGCGCGTTTGCTGGCACGAACGCTGAAGTCTGCCTTATGAGTATTTCAAGCAACAGTATACCTCAAAATTGGATTGCTGTCGATTATTTTTGCGCGCCCCAGTTGCCCTCGTTCCTTCAGCGGGGTAGCGTGTTGTTAAGTATCGACCTAAGCGACGGGACTGAAAGAAACCAACCGCTGATCATCAAGGCGGTGTTGGTGGTAAAAGGAGGGAGCAACGAATGGCGACGGACTGTGCCACCGTGTCGAAAAGTGCTGTCGGTCGGGCGCCGATCATTTTCGGGCTCGCGCTGGCGGGGATTACCGTAGCAACTGCGGCCGAGGCTGGGCAAACTTTCAACGAGGCCGTCGCGAATGAACTTGTCCGGTTCGGGTCGGGCGATTCAAATGGCGGCGGACAGAGCTGCGCGAGGTTCATCAAGGACGGTACACCGTTGCTGGAGCGATGCGCCGAGTTCCCGCAGCCCGGAGGGCCTGGCGGGGCAGGTTCGGCAGGGTCCAGCATTGGCGGTACCTTCGCGGCGCCCGACGCTGTTCTGGAACGCTTGAAAACACCGCGCGCAAAGAAGGGGGGCGGGGGCAGTGCGGATGCCGCAGTGAGCCTCGGCAACGGCTTCAGCGTCTTTGCGGTTCCCGGGTACGAACGCCTGAACCACAGCAACAACCGGTATGAGGACGGCTATAAGGCCGATATCGGCCGGTTGACGTTGGGTGGAGACTACAAGTTCTCGCAAATGTTTTTTGCCGGAATCGCCTTCGATTACGCGTACCAGGATGGTGTGTACGATGAGGGTCGCGGTTACAACACAAGCACCTACGGAGTTCTGCTGTACGGGTCCATCCTGCCGGTCGAAAACGTATTCATCGACTTGAGCGCCGGTTATGGCTGGTCGCGATCAAACGATAGTCGTGTCGCACGGCTTTTCAATCCGGACGGCTCCCAACTGTTCCCGCCGCCGGGCAACGGCAGCGTTCGCTCCGACTACAACGGCAACCAGCTCACCGCCAGCGTGCGGGGCGGCTACGACTATCCGATCCAGAATATCACGATCGGCCCGCGCGCCGGCTTCACCGTCGGCCATTGGACCCGCGAGACGTATCGCGAGGAGGGCGTAACCGGCCTTGAACTGGAGTACGCCAACGACAGCCAGACGTCGCTGCAGTCGAACCTGGGCGCCGCGGCGTCGATCGCCGTCAGTACCTCCTTCGGCGTGCTGCTGCCGCAGATCGAAGGCGCCTGGGTGCACGAGTTCGCCGACGACCAGCGCAGTCAGAAAGCCCGTTTCCGCGATGCGCTGCCGAGCGAAGGCAACTTCCGCTACGACAGCGAATCTCCCGATCGCAACTTCGGTGTGGTCGGCGTCGGCCTGACCGCGGTGCTGCCCAATGGCCTGCAGCCGTTCGCGGCCTTCCGCTCGATCGTCGGCAACGACAACTACAACAGTTACGCGGTTTCGGCCGGCCTGCGGCTGGAGCTGTAATCGCATAGGCCTGACCATCGCCAAACCAAAGGCTTGGCCGGTCTCATCCCAGGGGGGCTCTTTTTTTTTGCGCGCCGGGCAGACGTTGGGAGACCGCCCGCGCCAAGTCGTTACGGCTCCAGTTTTTCCCAGAGTCCGAAATGCGGCGTCCCGGGGCTGCCATCGCTGTACCGCTGCCGGCCGTCAAGCCGCTCTTGATAGAAGCGGTCAATATCCTGCGGCCCTTCCAGGCAAATGGGATCGGATCCGTCGGGGAAGAACACGTAGAGGACGTCGTCTTGCTTCGGCGTTGCGGTGAATGTCCCCGCCTCGCCGTGGCGGACCATGGGAACTTTGATCCGAGATTTCAGGAGGCCTTGCACGTCCATAAAGAATGGCCCCCGCGTGTGCTTGTAGCCGGACCGGTCGGGATCGGTTACGCGCATGTTGACAGCAGGATTCGACGCCGAAACGATATCGTAAAGATCGTAGTCGCCGTGGAGGTAGCTCGATCCGCAACACGCGACGAGCCGACCCGTGCCCGCCACCACTCTAATCGCGTCGGCTTTCGCCCATTTGACGCAGCCCTAGTGCCTCGACTTCTCATCCAGATCAACAAAAAAGCGCTTGCAGATCAGCCGATCGGTGTGAGGCCTGCCGTCGGCTCCGCCAGCAACCGCGAGCGGCGTCTCGGCCCCGTTCGGTCCCATCCAGGCCTGCCACGCCTTCAGCGCGGCCTCGTGCGGAGATCCGACGCCAAACGCCGCCCCAAACCCTGGCAAGGTTGGATCGACGACCAATCCGCCTACCTTGAGCCAGCCCAGCGACGGGTGCGCAAAGTCTCTCTTCGCGGTCTTCGCCTTGCAGTCGAGCGGCTTAGGGACAAACCCCCGCTGGCCGATGTATTGCGCCGACGCTTCATTCAACTGCCGGACGAGAATAAAGACGCCAAACTCCCGGGCCGTGTCGAAGAAGGCCTTGTAATCCTCCTGGCGCATGTGGCGCAGCATGTCGCTTGGCGTCTTCACGCTCATCGTGATTCCTCCCTTCTCCCGTTTTCTGGCGCGCCGTTCCCTTCGCCGAGCAGGCTCGGCCAAGCGTCAAGCCAGCAGCACACGTGGTCATAGCCTTGGATGAGGGTGAGCGTCCCGCCGAGGCCCCGGGCGCCGCGGGCGGTGAAGGCATTCGGCACCACGGTGTCCTCGCTGCCGGCAAAGTGCCGCTGGCGGATGGACGGAGGCAGGGGCGGGCCGTCAGCCGGGTTGGCGCTGTCGCGCGAGAGCGCAACGCCTACCGCCTCAGCCCAGCCGTGCGTGTCGAGGTTGGCCGCGATCGTCACCAGAAAGCGGCTCTCAGCGAAGCGGGGCGCGAGCCGCGCCGCCAGCACACCGCCGCCGCTGTAGCCGATCCAGGCGATCCCCGCCCGCGGTCGGCCGGCGAGGACGCGCCTTAAGGCCGCCTCCATGCTGGCAAGCACCTCTTCGCTGTAGCGGCCATCGGTGCAGAGCGAAGGCGTGCAGGCGGCCTCGCGGTGAACGCCATGATAGCACGGCCTGCCGAGGAGGACCGCCGGTGCCGGCCCCCTTGTGAGCAGATGCAGGGCGAGCGGCCGCCGTGGCGTTGGGTCGGGATTGGCAAGGCCGTTTAGGAGCGGGCTGCCATCGCCTTCAAGGTAGACATGCAGGATGCCTGGCGCGTCGGGCTCCTTGGCGAACACCGCGTGCCGGAAGCGGGTCCCTTGCACCTCTGCGCGTTCCAGTCCAAGGCCGCGGGCGGTCTCATCGAACCGCGTGGCGGGCATTGCGCAGGCGCCGAGCAGGGTGGCGGTGAGAAGTGTCAGCGCGCTTGCGCGCAACGATAGCGCGCCTGTCCGGATACCCATTCCTCCGCTCACGTTTGCTTTTCGCGTTTGCGGGAAACCCTTGTAAACTTATACGTGCGGGATGCAACAGCGGCCGGCAGCGCTGGAGCCTGTCGGAGCGCTTGCGGGCGGGAGCGACGGCGATGCAAACAGGCGCGCTGATCAAGCGAACGGTAACCAGGATGCAGCGACGTGGCTTAGCTGGCGCGACAATGCTTGCGCTCGCGGCTTGCTCGTCCGGCTCAACTCTCGATGCTGGCGCCGGTAGTGCGGGAGCCACAAGCGGCGGCGCGTCAGTCGATCAATTCCAGATCGTCGATTGCCTGCTGCCGGCCGCGGTGCGCCAGATCGGCACCGGCTTCACCTATCCGGGAAGGCGGCGGGCCATTCGCACGTCCGCCAGCGATTGCGGCATCCGCGGCGGCGAGTACGTCGCCTACGACCGGGCCAACTATGCGACTGCCTTGAAGGTGTGGCTGCCTCAGGCGGAGGCCGGTGATCCGAAGGCTCAGACCTACGTCGGCGAGATTTTCGAGAAGGGGCTTGGCACCACTTCAGACTATGGAGCGGCGGCCGCGTGGTACCGCCGCGCGGCGGAGCAGAACTATGCGCCGGCGCAGGTCAATCTTGGCAGCCTCTACGAGCGCGGCCTCGGCGTGCCGCGCGATCCGCAGCAGGCGGTGAGCTGGTATCGCCGGGCGTCCGGCCTGCCCACGGCTGGCGTCGCCTTTGTTCCCGCGGCCGATCCCGACGAAGTTGCGCGGCTGGAGGCGGAGCGCCAGCGCCTGGAAGAGGAGAACGCGCGCCAGTTGCGGGAGCTGCAACTGGCGAACCTCAGGATCGGATCGCTGGAAGGGGAACTGGAAGCGACACGCAAGCGGCTGCGCGAGCTGAAAGGCGGTGCCGAACAGGGAAGCCGCTCTCTTGATGCGGAGCGGCGGAAGCTGGCGCAGCAGGAGTCCGCGCTTGCCGCCGATCGCCAGCGGCTGTCGGCAGAGCGGGAACGTTTGCGGCAGTTGGAGGCGCAGGTCCGTAATCTCCAATCTCAGCCGACACCCGCTGACGGCGCCCGCCTGGCGCAGGCCGAGCGTGAAGCCGAACTCGCGCGTGCCGATCTCGAAAAGAAAGAGGCCGAGATTGCCGAAAAGGATCGGGCCCGCGCTGCCCTGCAGAAGGACGTGACCACCAAGGAAGCGGAGATCAGCAGGCTGACCGACCAGATCTCCGAGCTCAATCAGCAGGCCCAGCAGCAAGCGGGGCAAGTGGAGAAAGTCGCCGCCAAGGATGCAGAGGTCAAGCGGCTTAACGCCGAGATTGCCCAGCTGCGGAGGCAGACCGAGCAGAGCCTGGTGCAAGCGCGCGAAGTCGCCGCTAAGGAAGCGGAGATCAAACGGCTGAACGAGGAGATTGCTCGCCTAACTATGGAGGCACGCTGGGCGCCGCCGGAAGCACTTGCCGAGCTGCCAGTAATCCAGCTGATCGAACCGAAACCGCTCGTCGTACGCGGCAGCAAGGCGTCCATCACCCTGCGTACTGCCGTCGAATCGCGGCTTGTCGTGGGCCGAGTTGTCCCTGCGACCAACGTCGTTTCCTTAACTGTCAACGATGTCGAGAAAGAGCCAACGGAAACGGGCGTATTTCGCTCTCAAGTCGGCCTGACTGGTCAGGTGACACCCGTCAGCATCGTTGCTGTCGATCGCGCAGGCCGTCGCGTCGCGCTTGATTTCCAGATCGCCCGCTTAACTCCGCAGGAAGCACCGCCTCCGACTACGTCCAGCCTTGGCATGCCCCTAACTGGGCCGCTTACGAGCATCGACTATGGACGCTACTACGCGCTCGTCATTGGCAACGACGCCTATCAGCACCTGCCCCCGCTGAGGACGGCCGTGGCCGATGCGCAAGCCGTCGCCGATCTCCTGCGCAGTCGCTATGACTTTGCGAACGTCAAACTCTTGACCAACGTGACTCGCTACCAAATCGCCTCGGCACTGGAGGAAATGCGGGAGACCCTGACCGAGAAGGACAACCTCCTGATCTATTTCGCCGGCCATGGAGAGATTGACCGCCGTAATCAGCGCGGCCACTGGCTGCCGGTCGACGCCGAGGTCGGCCGGACCGCGAACTGGATCTCAAACATCTTCATCAGTGATGTGCTCAACGCGTCTTCGGCCAAGCATATCCTGGTCGTTGCCGACTCGTGCTTCTCGGGCACGCTGACCCGCTCGGCACTCGCCCAATTGCAGGCCGGCATGAGCGATGATGCGCGCGCCGGGGCGATCCGGGCAATGGCGGGCGAGCGCGTTCGCACGGCGCTGACCTCGGGAGGGGAGGTTCCGGTGGTCGACAGCACCGGCGGCCAGCATTCGGTGTTCGCACAGGCGTTCCTCGATCTGTTATCGAAGAACCCGGGCGTCCTCGAAGCGCAGCTTTTGCATCGCGAACTCGCCAAGCGGGTCAAGCGTGCGACCGATTTGCTGGGCGTCAGTCAGGTGCCGCAGTATGCTCCGATCGAGTTCGCTGGGCATGGTGGCGGCGATTTTTTGTTCGTTGTTCGTCCGCTGGTGAGCGGTTGAAATCGACGCCAATCGCCGGTCGGTTACTGCCGGACCAGCGTCGGCGGGTCGTCGTCTGCGCCGGAAAAGGCGACCACGCCGACGGTGACGTTGTCGGTTGCTGCGCGTTTGAGCGCTAAGTCCACCAGCCCGGCGGCGGCGGTGCTCCAGCTGGAGGCGATCATGGCGGCGATTTCGGCGTCGGTGACTGCTTTGGTGAGGCCGTCGCTGCACAGCAAGAACACGTCGTCCGCGGCGAGTGGCTCAACGCGCTGCTCCAGCTCCACATGCTCCTCGGTGCCGACGGCGCGGGTGATGATGTTGGCGTAGCGCGGATCGGCCTCCTCGTCGGTTGTTAGCAGGCCCAGCGCAATCATCTCCTCCGTGCGGCTGTGGTCCCGGGTCAGGCGCGTCAGCGTGCCATCGCGGAAGCGATAAACCCTGCTGTCACCAGCCCACAGACAGACGGCCGTCTCATCGGAGAGGATCAGCACGGCGACCGTACTCCCCGTCAGCCGCCCTTGCAGGCGCTGCTCGGACAGGCTTCGGATGCGACGGTTCGCGTCCGTCATTTGCTCCTGGACTTGGGCGATCATGTCCGCAGGGGCGGCGGCCGGCTGCACCGCGTCGAGCGCGTCGATGACGAGCCGGCTGGCGAGGTTGCCGGCTTCATGTCCCCCCATGCCGTCCGCGACCGCCCACAGGCCGAGATCGGGCGCTTCCAGGTACG
>NZ_JAVMKF010000322.1:0-11260 GCF_031732815.1 Accumulibacter sp.
CCGTTCGCGGGATGAGCGAGCGCCTCAGCCCTCTGGGAGAGGAAGACGTAACACGTGTTAGCGTCCCCGTTTTGCCGCCATGAGCGGCTCACATGCCGACCGTCCCCGGCTCTGCCGCGGAATGGTCGCCTTGTCAGGGGAGTATTGCCATGGCACTGTCACACGCCAAGTCGGGCGATCTGGTGAACACCATCAATGCCAGCGCCACGCTTGCCGGCAACACTTCGGCGACGCTGGTGCGCGATGATCATATCGAGATCCTCCGCCTCGTCCTGGGCGCCGGAACCCATATGCAGGAGCACAGCGCTGCCGGTGCCATGACCTTGCAGTGTCTGAGCGGCGAAGTCGACCTCAGCTGTCACGGTAAAACCCACACGCTGCAGCCCGGCGACCTTATCTACCTGAACGATGCAGAGCCGCACGCATTACATTGCAAACAGCAAGCCATCCTTCTTGTCACCCTGATCTTGCATCGAAAATGACTTCAGAGGCATGGGTGCAGCGATGACGTCGGCATCTCAGAACCCGATGGTCTGAACACGGAGCCTGTCTCGGCCACACGCTGGACGCTTGCCTTCCGGTATTCGGACGCAGAAACCCCGGTGTAGCGGCGGAAAATCCGCGTGAAGTAGGACAGGTCGTTGAAGCCGACGGCAAACGCGACCTCGGACACGGTCACCCGGGGCGATGCCAGAAGCTCCCAAGCCTTGGCCACCCGGCTGCGCAGCAGGAAATCGCAAAAGGTCCGGCCGTGCTCGCGTTTGAAGACGCGGCTGAATTCGGACACGCTCAGATGGCACAAGCTGGCCGCCTTGGCCAGCGAAATCCCTATGTCCAGGTGGGCGCGGACGTAGTCGCTGGCCGCCGCGGTGGCGGTGCGTGGCATTGACCGGCCGACCCGTTCGCCGAACGGGACTGGTTGCGAAGGAAACAAATTGTGCCGCTCCCCCGTCGCTCGTGTTGTTTCTGCGAGGCGATAGAGCGCCCTAGCTCGCCAAGCCAGTTCCTCAAAGGTGACCGGCTTCACCAGGTAATCCCAGACGCGCGAGCGGAATGACCAAGTAGCCAGCGCTTCCGAGTGGGCCTCGGTCAGCATGAGAATCGGCAGCGGCGGAAAGTACAACTTGGTCGCCTGCAGCGTTTGCAGCCGGCGCCGGTCGGGCTGGTCGAATTCGAAGCAGATGAATGAAGGGCGATGCACTGTGATCGCCTCACCGATCCCTGGCGGTTCGCTCACCTTGATGCCCTGAAAGGCAGTCGCCAACTCTTCGCAGACGCTCGCTTCGGCACTGGCGACGCGCAAATCGACCCACAGAAAGCGTTGCCGATTGGCAGCGCGGCCTGCCGCTGGCGGTGCCGCCTCGGTCGACGTAGGCACGCCCCGTTGAACCTTCTGGATTTCACGTTCCGTTGGCACGGTCACCTCCCGCTCGATGTCACTCCGAGGCCCTGCTCTTGCGAACCCTTGGGGGTGGCAGGACCTGCAGATCCGGGGACTATTGGTCCAGTCCAGGAATGACGATGTTTTCGGGCCGAATGCAAAAAAGCTTCGTTATATTATAGGCAACACTTGGGAAAAGTCATTGATCAACCTGGCTCTTGCCCGTGGGTAAACGACGGCTTTGCCGATCGCCGACTCATGGCCATGCGGTCAAGCGTTTACCCGGCGGAAGAACGGCGTTGCGAGCAACGACTCCGCGTCACGCGCGTCGACTCGCTGCTTCGGCGAGGCCGCGGAGAATTCGTAACGCCGGCCAGTCGAACTGCCGTGGATCACCACCGGCGAGTGCTCCAGGTAGCGCAGCACGACCTGTCCCGACGCGCCAGCAGCACCGCTTGCCGCCGCGCCAATAGCGGATGCGGCCGGGCGTGCGCCGCCAGATCGTTGATAAACGGACGACGTCGCGGCGCTAACGTGCGCCACCGGCGGACTCGCCGTCTGGCTTTTCTTCAGCGCTTCCCTGCCTTGGCCACAGCATCCCATGATCGATATCTCCGCCGATTAAGAGTGGTGGTGCCTGGATTGCCTCAACCTGCCGCCCACAGCGTTCGAGCAGGCAGGCCGCGCCCGACAGCCCGAGCCAGGCGATCAGCCAGGTGAGTAATTCCGTACTGAGGATCAGTGCCAGCGGTGCCGCGACCCACAGGCTGAGACACTGAAAACAATCCATCAGATGACCGATGCCGCTGTCCCCCAGCGCTCTCCGCAAGCGAAGTACCAAGTCCGCCGGCCCGTCCTCGTTGGCAAGCAGGTGGGTCAGTCGCCACGCCGCGAGTGTAGTCAAAAACAATGTCGGCCAGAATCCGATCTCGGTCATCGCTGCGTCCCCGGGGAGGGGTCGGTTACGGACCGGCCCCTTGTGTGCTTCAAGTCAGGTGGGCTTCAGGTCGTTGCAGATCTTCACCGGCCACGAGGCGTGCGCCCAGTTGATGCCCGAAGAGCGCACAGTACGGTCGTAAACCCACAGGTCGAAGGTGTAGACGCAGCATTCCTGGCGCGGGATCGTGAAGGCGTCCGGTACCGCGTAGGGCAGGCTGCCCTTGCAGGCGAGGTCCACCGCCCGCAGATCGAACTGAGCCAGCGTACCGTAGACGTCGCCGGCGTGCGGATCGAGCGCATTGCATGGATCGCACTTCCCGATGCGCTTGGTGCCCTTGAAACACGGTGCAGTTGGCCCCATGGAAATAGGGATGGTGATCGTGGGCCCGCCCTGTTTGGTGACGTGGATCTGGTAGTAGTCGAAGTTGTCGTTCGGGCGCGTTAGCGGCAGTGCATCGTTGATATACGCGTCGTAGGCAATGCCGGACAGCGGCAGGTTCCATGCCGCGGAGCATTCGGGCGGATTGGCGAACTGGCTGACAAACAGATCCTGGCACTTCGGCACGGCATCGATGCGAACTTTGGCGCAGATCGGCTTGTTGTCGATCCACAGCCGCTGGGTGTCGCAGTAAAGGTTGCCATCGGTATCCTCGACCATCAGGCGCAAGGTGACCAACCCGCTCAGTTCGCAGAGCCCGGTGTGGCTTGGCCAGCACGATGGATCGAGGCGCGCCTGGGGCTCCGAGTGCAGGCAGTACGGCGGGAAGAACACCGGCACAATGCAGTCGGTATTCCAGACGGCGGTCAGGTTGGACGTATCCTTGCGCATGTTCGAATCGCGGTACTGCCAGACCGTGTTGAACTCGACCTTCCAGATGTTGCTCCACCCGGCGGTGAAGCAATCGAGTTCGAACCCCGGCTTGTAATCGATCATGTAGCGCTTGATCCGCTTGCCGTCGCAACCCCCGACGAAGGCGCCGCCGTAGATGTGCAGGCATTCGCCGAACGACATCTCATCAGTGCTCGGGAATCGTCGCCAAGTGCCTGGTGGGTCTTCGCAGATGCCCGGCACGCTCTCGATGAATCGCGCGTTCGGATCGGCCCAGACCGTGTCGAGCGCGGCGCCGTCCACGCTGATGATTCGTACTTCCTGCTTGAACAGGGAGAACCGCGTCGGACAAACCTGGGTTGTGCCCTCGACCGAGAAGACGGTCATTTGGATGAAGTACAAGCCGGGATCGCGCGCGCTGGTGTCGAAATAGGCCAACAACCCGTTATTGACAGCGAAGTTCCCCTGCGCGCCCCCGCCGGGTGGAATCGGCGGATAGTGGAAATCGGACGCATGCCAGTTGATCCCGTCCTGCGACCATTCGAGCACATAGTGGTGGAACATGCCACCGGCCGCCGTTCCACGGACGGCGACGACGAGTGCCTTGAGCTCGACATTGACCTCTTCAGGGACGCAGCCGGTCGGCTCGGTCAACTCGCAGCTCAGCGGGCGGAAGCACTGTCGCAGGCAACGCCGATAGAAGAGCAGACAGCGGACGAAATCGCGCAGGTTGCGAATCCGCGCCAGGCAACAGCCGAAGCGGATCGCGCACAGACACCAGCAGCGGCAGAACCAGAACCACGGCTCTTGCTGGTGCTTGGCAAACATCTCTTCGCCCAGCAAGGCAGGCGCCACGTCGGGGGCCAGCAGGCGCTCGAAAATGGAGCCGGCGGTATCGTCGTCTTCCAGACAGTCAAGCTTGCCGCTAATGATTTCGTCGGGAATCCCGCTCGGGAATTCGGCGCTGGCCAGTTGATCGGAGAGGTAGGGCTTGTAGGCCGCCGCCATTGCCTGCACCAGCCGCGCGAAGTCGGCGCGCTCGGCGACATTCAGCGCATCGCCGACTGGCGTGCCAATCGCCTGGCGAACGCAGCGCCAGAAGCGGTACAGGTAGTAGTTGGACGTCCGGAAGGTGTGCGGTCGGCGACACAACAGCCAGCCGAAGATGATGCAGCAGCGAATATGCAGCAGGCACCACCGCCAGCGCTCGATCGGCCCGAGCAGTTCGCGCGCATTCGCCGGCAAAAGGCGAACGGCCACCTCTTCGGTAAGGAATCTGCCGAGCAGTTGGTCGGCGGCGGCAAACTCATCTTCACAATTGGGCCCCGCTTCGAGCACTTCCTTGGTCAGCTCGTCAGGCGCGTCCACTCGCGCCAGATCGGCCTCCAAAAGCGGCTTGTAAGCCTGCAGCAGCTCGCGCAAGGCGAACTGGAAATCGGGATCATGGACATCCTCCCTATCTGCGGGACTGAGTTCCCTGACCACATGCGTCAGCGCTTCCGCCAGCTTGGACGGTGCGCTGTTGCCGTCACCCGGACGACTACCTTTTTTCTCTTGTGCCATGTCAGCCTCCTGTTCCACACCAAGCGTTCACCGCTACCCGACGGCAGCCGGCCCCGTCGCTGAAAGTGTAGGCCATGGCCAAAACCGGGGTTAGGACAAAGCTGCTGGCGATTGGAAGGATCCTGCGGTGGTGCTCGGCACCCAGTGGGTGGAAAAGCCCTACACCCCCCCGATTGGCAGGAGTATCCGGTGCGCCATGTCAGCTGCTTACTTTTAGGTCTGAAGGATAGGAAATCCAACCGGACCAACGAGAGCATATCGTTCTGACAGAAAAAGCCGCTTATTGGACAGTCTGGGGGCCGTGAGCGTTTTAGTGAGGGCGGCCAACGGCACACCACCGAAGACGAGCGCCGAAACATAGACGCGCGTATCGGCAACGACAACCGTCACAGCTTGGTCTCGGGACCGCGGCCAGCCCGCTCGCGACGCACTTGGGATTTGAGGCGCAGTGGAACGGAAAACCGGGTTAGGCCTATGTCATTTGCGGGGTTCAGCTTTTCCAGCCAGCAAAGCTCGCCACGACCGCAGTCCCTTCGAATCGTGAGCTTCCGGTTACGACCCAAAGCGGAAGTAGCCCGATTAGGATAGCGGACGTTCAGCGTTCGAGCTAACCGGACCGTTGCGGTGTGTGGCTAAAGGCTCAGAATGAAATGGCGGGCATTTAGCCGCATGCCGCAATGGCTCCGGTTGAGCGAATGGTAGGCGGCATTTTCACTTGTGATGAGCGTCAGCAAGCGTCTTGACACCGAAGAACATGTTGTCCCTTTCATTGGCCCACTTTCGGAGGGCCTGGGTGAGCACCTGCTGATTGGCGCCAAGATGCTTCAAGTTGTACTCGTAGAAGTGCTCGCCGCCGATGTCCGCTGGTAAGGAGGAACCCTCCTGCTTAAAGAGAAAGGTTGCCTTTCCGAGCGCATCTGCTAGCCCCAGTTCGTAGTACACATTTGGATTTGGAGTTGTGACATCAGCAACGATGACTCCTGCCTGCGTAATGCTCCTCCAAACATTTGTCCGGAGGTCACCCAAGCGTACTATGGAGTCGCCACGAGTGGCTTCAAAGCCAGCATCCTCGATTCCAGGTTTGAACAGATTCTCGTATACCTCGTTGGACCATGGCTGACTGAAGGGCATGACGACAAATGCTTCTGGGTAGTCGACCCTTATGTCTTGATCGGTTTCAGGACCCTTAGCAAGGGTAAATGTGCTTACGAGCTGCCTGGCGGCCTTAGAGAGTTCGAAGGCGTTTCCAACCCGCTTTACCACGCTGGCATCTTTCAGAATTTGCCACGTGTCAACGTCGCAGTGGACTCCAGCGTTCCGGAGTTCGTCTTCGGTTAGAACCGGGCGAGCACTGCGCCCGCTGCGATGAGCGTACTGATAGAGCAGGTGAACCATCTTCCACTCCTGGTGTCGGCTCATCTCGATCTCCTTTTAGGTAGACGATTCACGGTGATGGGTTATGCCGCCTAACGTCGGGTAGCCGAACACGGTTGCCCGCGCCCGGCCCCCTAAGAACCGTGCTTGCGCCTTTCAGCACACACGGCTCAAGCCTCTACAAAGGCATCTTTCGATACCCGGTTTCACAACTTTCATTCGGGCATACTACAGGTTTCTACGGCAACTGAGATGTTGCATCTGAAGGTTGCTTGCGGCATCCGATCCGCCATCCGTCCGTTTCACGATGTGGCGAACACCCCAGGGAGTGCTCGTCGTGATGGAATTTTGACAGACCGAACACAGGCCGTCTTGCCTTTGCCAGACGCGGTAAAACTTCCTGCGACCGCACACTGAATACAGCATTTTCTTGCCCCATCGGGCCTCGAAGTACTGTTCCCATTGGCGGTCATGCGGGTTCGCGTCAGCTTTGATCTTGACATGCCGTCTTATCGGCGTATCCGACTCTAGCAGCAAGGTAAGTTCCCTTTTCGTTCCATCCTCTTTTTCTTCTGTTGCGGCAAATACCCAGCTTCGGGTGCCTCGGGTCTTGAAGTACCAGCGCATGCAGATGGACATGTCGGCCGAGATCCTGCTTCCACGTTATGCAGCACCAGCAAGAACGCCGACACGCCGCCCAGATGTCGCGGGTTGGCGGCGAATTCGGTAAGCGTTGCCGATACCGCGGAGAACAGCGTCTCGTGAAGCGACCGTGGTGCGGCGGCAATCAGGCCATTGAGGTCGTGCGGCAGCGTGAACACCAGGTGAAAGTAAGGCACGGGCAGCACTTCACGCCGCCTTGCGGCGACCCAGGCTTCCTTCGCCCGGGTCTGACATAGCGGGCAGTGCCGGTTCCTGCACGAGTGATAGACGTGCCCAGACGTCGACCAATCGGAACTTGCTTTCTGCCCTCATGGAAAACCCCAAAAAGACAGAAAACTATACAAATCAAGGGGCTGTGAACAGCCCCTTTGTAACTCATTGAGCGTAAACGATTATTTTGGAGGGTTCACGACGATGGCATTCATGCGATTGCCCTGGGTCACATGGCAGTTATTGCCATCTTTTGCTGTTTGTGGCACTTTAGGTGAGATAAGGAGGTGCTCCATGCAAAGCATGAATATTTCGCTGCCCGACCCCTTAAAGAAGTTTGTGGATGGACAGATCGCCCAAGGCCGCTACAGCAGCGTGAGCGAATATGTACGCGAGCTGATCCGCGCCGACGAGAAACGCAAAGCCGAAGAACAGCTTGAAGCGAAGCTGTTGGAAGGACTGAGCGGCGCTGAGAGTGAACTGACCCCGGCGGACTGGAGCGCCATCCGCAGGGAAGCCTTGGCCAAGGTCGAAGCGCGAAAGAAACCGCGCTGATGCCGCTGGTCACCAAGCGCGCGGCCGCGCGGCGCGACCTGGTAGAACGGTTCGTCTATCTGGCCGAAAACGCTGGGCTGAACGTGGCCGAACGCTTCCTGAGCCCGGCCGAAGCCAGCTTCGCCGACCTGGCGCGGCAGCCCATGATGGGCGCACCGGTAACGCTCAAACATCCTGACCTGGCGGGCATGCGCAAATGGCGGGTCAAGGATTTCGACAATCACCTGGTGTTCTACCAGCCGCGCTCCGGCGGCGTGTCCATCGTGCGTGTCTGCATGCGGCCAGCGACTGGTGGAGCCTGTTGGGATTCGAGGCGTAGCGGGACGGAGAATCGTGCAGGATCGCGGCTTCGAAGGTGCCTGATGGCGCTTATGATAAAAGACGACATTCTCATTCGAGACGCCGCAACGGAAGTGAGCGCTTTTTTGTCGGACCTTACCCCAAATCGTCCCGGGCCACCCCGATCACTGTGTTCATCGGCAGACCGGCGCGATGGACGGCGCAGCCGTTCTTCGCGCTTCGTATCATGCCGGCTGGCCGACCTTGGGAGGCGTGCCGGGTCGATTCACGCTGAACTCCGCAACAGTGCAGCAGCCCGGTGGACAATTTCAGATCAACTAAATCGTCGCAAACCATGACTTCCCAAGCATGACAACCCTCATCCCTCCCGACTACGCCGCATGGCTGGCGGAGTTGAAGACCACCATCCGCACGGCGAGGCTGAAGGTCGGGCTCGCCGTTAACCGGGAACTGGTCCTGCTCTATTGGCGCATCGGCAAGGAGATTCTCGAACGGCAATCCGCCCAGGGCTGGGGGGCGAAGGTCATCGACCAACCGGCCCGCGACCTCCGTGCCGAGTTCCCCGACATGCGCGGGCTTTCCCCTCGCAACATGAAGTACATGCGGGCGTTCGCCGAGGCCTGGCCTGAAGAAGAATTTGTGCAGCAAGCTGCTGCACAAGTGCCGTGGTTCCACAACTGCATTCTTCTCGACCAGGTCAAGGACCGGCCGACGCGCGAGTGGTACATCCGCAAGACCATCGAAAACGGCTGGAGCCGGTCGGTGCTCGAACTCCAGATCGAGACAGCCGCCCATCGGCGCGTGGGTGCGGCGCAAACCAACTTCGATCGTGCGCTGCCGTCGCCACAGTCCGACCTGGCGCGCGACATCCTCAAGGACCCCTACACCTTCGACTTCCTCGGGATCACGGATGCGTCCAATGAGCGCACCATCGAAAAGGCACTCGTGCTGCGCCTGCGAGACTTCCTGATCGAGCTCGGCGTCGGTTTCGCGTTTGTGGGAAGTCAGTACCGTCTTGAAGTGGAGGGCGATGAGTTCTTCATGGACTTGCTCTTCTACCACACCCGCCTGCACTGCTACGTGGTGATCGAGCTCAAGAATTCCCCCTTCCGGCCCGAATACGTCGGCAAGCTCAATTTCTACCTCGCCGCCGTCGATGAGTTGGTGCGCAACCAGACTGTCGATGCGCCGACGATCGGTCTCGTGCTCTGCAAGAGCAAGAAAGGAACGGTCGTCGAGTATGCGTTGCGTGACATCCATACGCCGATGGGCGTCTCCACCTACCGCACCGCCCTGCCAGACGCCATGGCCGGTGTCCTGCCGAGCATCGAGGCGTTGACTGAGGAACTGCAAGCGCTCCAGAGCGGCGACCCGGACGATCTCGAACCCGATCATTGAAGCAATGCACACTCCGCGGTGGATATGCCGGACGCCTGCAACCCAAAATGCCCGAAAGCACTGGTCACGCCCAAACCCCAGCACCGCCAGAGGGTTACGAATGACTGTCGACTATTTTTACAGTTGGCGCTGCAGTTTTCCAGAAATCAGAATCAACGCATTGATTTTAAGCGTACGCGGTCATACGGCTTGATTTTTGCTTTCGATTTTCCGGGGGATCGTGAAGGGCACAGACGACGCCGATCATTGTCGGCTGTCGGTCTATCATGTCGACAGGCCATGTGCCGATTGACTGGCAGGCGCGGGCTGCAGAGCAACTTCTCCTGATGGCATCAGGCCGGACTTTAGCTAAATCGAAGTCCAGGATCAAGAACTTTAGCGGCTAAATTTAGAGGAGCCGCATCACCGGACGGCGACGGGCACTGTGCACAACCAAATCTTTTTCACGAACATCCTTCGCTTGCTCGACGAACGCGGCATGACGAAGAACGAACTGGCCGCAAAGGCCGACATCTCCGTCTCTTTCCTGTCCGACCTGACCAATGGCAAGGCGAACCCTTCATTGAAGATCATGGAGGCGATTGCGGAAGCCCTGGAGACGCCGCTGCCGACCCTCCTGGAATCGACCGACCTTGACCGTGAGAGCCTGGATGCCCTGGCCGGCGGGACCGCCCCGCGAAGTCTTCCCGAAGGCGTTGTGCGGGTGTCTGCGGTCCTGCCGGAGCATCAGGCCTTCATCGTCAAGAAGTGGGACGAAGCGGCACGGAGCAAGTTGCGCAAGCCGTCCTCGTCCTGACGCCAGGTGAGGGTCTTTAGCCGCTGAAGCCCTCCCTGCCCTCCTCCTCCCTCCTGCCTCCTCCCCTGCAAAGGCGCATTCCGCGCCGACCACGCCCAGTTCCGGATTCCACGATCCGCGCCTGACGAGCGCCTCGGCTTGTCACAAAGAACCACGTAGAAACACGTCCTCAACGCCAGTACACGCTATCCGCCCCATCGAAGTCGCCTGGTAGTTGCACACGGTCGCGTTCTGGTTCACCATAATCGTTGTCTTGCAAAGTTCTGGAATTCGTTATATCGTGTTTCGCAGATCGAAGGTTGACATTCAACCGAAGCAAACCGGGATCGATACATGACAGACATCGAAGAATCCGTTTCTTCCCTCAAGGATCGGGCGAAGAGAAAGCTGGAGCGTGATCTGGGGCCGCTCATCATGGACGCCCTGGCTGACCCCAGGACCGTCGAGATGATGCTCAATGCCGACGGCAGGCTGTGGCAGGAGCGGCTGGGCGAGAAGATGCGCTGCATTGGCAGCATTCCCTTTGCGCGCGCCGAAGCGATCATCAAGACGGTGGCCGGCTATCACAGCAAGGAGGTGACGCGGCACAAGCCGATTCTCGAAGGCGAACTGCCGATTAATGGCTCGCGCTTCGCCGGCCAGCTTCCGCCGGTCGTTCCTGCGCCCACTTTCGCCATCCGTAAGAAAGCCGTGGCCATCTTCACGCTCGACCAGTACGTCGAGGCCGGAATCATGACCGCCGCGCAGCAGGCGACCCTGACGGCCGCCATCAAGGCGCACCGGAACATCCTGGTGATCGGTGGCACCGGCTCCGGCAAGACCACGCTGGTCAACGCGATCATCAACGCCATGGTCGAGTTCGATCCGGCCGAGCGGGTTTTCATCATCGAGGACACCGGCGAGATCCAGTGTGCCGCCGAGAACTTCGTGCAGTACCACACCTCGCTCGAAGTGACGATGACCATGCTTCTGAAGACCACCCTGCGCATGCGGCCCGACCGGATCCTGGTCGGCGAAGTGCGCGGCCCTGAAGCGCTGGACCTGCTGATGGCCTGGAACACCGGCCACGAAGGCGGTGCGGCCACGCTCCACGCCAACAACGCCCGATCCGGGCTGGACCGCCTCGCCATGCTGATCAGCATGCACCCGGAATCACCCCGGCCGATCGAACCGCTGATCGGCGAAGCGGTGCACGTCATCGTCCATATCGCCCGCACCCCCGAAGGCCGCTGCGTTCAGGAGATCCTGGAAG
>NZ_JAVMKF010000323.1:0-11247 GCF_031732815.1 Accumulibacter sp.
CCACAGTTCTCTGAGTACACCAAGAAGGGTGAAGACAAGGCTGCCCAGTCGGATGGGAAGAACTGGCTGACGGCTGCTGTCGCGGCTTCAAACAACTAACCGACTATTGTCGAACACATCTCTGGAGAACACTATGAAAAAGATGATTCATCTCGCGGCGTTTGCTTTCGCGGCGACGCTAGGCTCAGCGGCTTACGCCGCGCCAAACGGCTGTGCCGGTGCCGGCGCCCAAGTCACCGTTGCCCCCTCGACGGACTTTGCCAGAAATGGGTTTGTCGGAAAATGCTCGAACAACGTTCTGCTACAGTATTCGCAGAACAACACAGCCTTCGGGGTCGTTGCCGGCTCCACTAAGGGTAAGTCGTACTTCGGTGGCGGCTCGGGCGGAGGCGGGATCAAGTATGTCGGAAACTGCGCAGCCACGGGGTGCACCGATAGTCAAGAAATAACCCCCGGCAACGCCGACACTCAGAGGAATGCGAGCTAGTCCTCGACTTATCGGAATGGGCGCGCTTGGCGCGCCCTTTTTCATTATATGTGGGCGTTCTGTCTCAGTGCTTTGCGTTCCGGCTTCCGTTCGCGGGCGGTGCTGCTTAGCCTTATCCTCGGCATACTAATGGTCGGCGTTGCGTTCCTCGCGGCGTCGTTCTCACCTCGACAGCCGAAGACGGTCACGATCGATGTCGGCTTCTCCGGCATTCGTTTCAGTCTTGTTCTGCTTGCTGTCTTCTGGGTGCAGGAACTCGTTGGCCGGGAGGTGGAGCGACGCACAGTGCTGTACGCACTGGCTTACCCGATTTCTCGTGCAGCGTATCTCATCGGCCGCTTCCTTGGTGTCGTTGGCCTGCTGGTAGTCGCTACGGGTGCTCTGGGTGGTCTGCTCTGGTTGTCGGTTCTCTTTGTGGCAGGTCATTACACCCAAGGCTATCCGGTCGACGTCGGCTGGCCTTACCTGCTCGTTCTCGTTGGTTTGCTGATCGATGCGGTCGTTGTGGCCTCCTTCGCCCTCTGGATTGCCAGCCTGTCCACCGTTCAGATGCTTCCGGTTGCGCTCGGCGTCGTTTTCGCTGTGGCTGGCAAGAGCCTGGGTTCAGTGCTCGACTACATTGAGCGTGGCGCTGATGGTGACGACGCGTTGGTCGGGCGTTACGGACCCGTATTGCGGGCCGTTCAACACGTCCTGCCAGACCTGTCACGCCTTGATTGGCGTTTCTGGGCAATGTACGGAACTCCGCCCGCCGATGGGGCAATCCTTTATGGCTGCGTGCTGGCTGCGGGCTATGTGATGCTGCTTCTTGCGCTGGCCGTGATGACCTTCCGACGGCGCGAGTTCTTCTGACAATGATCCGCCGACAGCGCTCAGCTTGGCTGCCGATGCTGGCTGCAATCACAGGGGGGCTAGTCTTCTGGGAAGCACAGACTACCCTTCTTGGGATGAGTCGAACACGGCCACGCGCGGAGATTGAGGTGGTGTTGCCGGTTTTCGTTCAGGTTGCGCTCGCTGGCGGGGACCGCTATCTTGCCGCAAGCTGGTCAAGCGTGCGCGCGCTGGTTACCGAGACGGTGCGCATGGCTGCAGACGAGTATCGCGTTCTCGCCCTGGTTCAGCGCGACGTGTCATGGCTCAATCCGGCGCACGAAGACAACTACTACATTGCAACGGCGATTTTGCCCTGGGAAGGGGAAGTTGAACCGACCCAGGTGATTCTGCGACGAGCAACCTTGGCGCGGCCCTTCGATTATCAGCCTCCGTTTTACTACGCGTTCAACCAGATGCATTTCAAGGGTGATGCGCTGGGTGCGTCGGAGTGGTTGCGAAGTGCGGCAAGCAAGCTTGCCGATCCGGACGAGCGGTTAACCCTGGAGAATTTCGCCGCACGATGGCTCGACAAGACGCAGGATCTCGAACTGGCAGCAAGGATTGTCGATGCGATGGCTGCCCAAGCCAAGCGCAAGGATTTTGCTGCTTACTTGCGGCAACGTAGCCAACGCTTGCGCGATCTGGCGGCGCTGCGGCGGGCCGCGGCCACCTATCACGAGCGCTATCGGCGGCCGCTGCAATCTCTCGACGATCTCGTCCGCAGTGGACTGATCGCGCAGATTCCGGCTGATCCTTTCGGCTCGGGTTTTGCCGTCGATCAAACGGGCTTGCCCGTGCTTGCCGGGGGAGTCGCCGGGGGTGGCAAATGAGCCAGGCGATTCTGATCGAGGGTCTGTCCAAGACGTATCCGCGGGCTTGGCTGACACCGCCTTTCCAAGCGCTGCGCAAGGTTTCGCTGAAAGTTGTCGAGGGCGAGGTTTTTGGCTTCATCGGTCCGAACGGAGCTGGGAAGAGCACAACGATCAAGGTGCTGACCGGCGTTCTGCAGCCGAGCCATGGGTCGGCAGCGCTTTTCGGCAAGGACGTTTCCTTGCCCGAGGCGCGGCGTGGCTTGGGCTATGTGCCGGAGAATCCCAGCCTGTACGACTATCTGACGCCGCTGGAAATTCTGCGCATGGGTCTGGCCATCCACGGGGTGAAGCCGGCCAATGAGCGCCGCCACTGTCTGCAATGGCTCGATCGCTTCTCTCTTGCCCAGGTGGCAGACAAGCGCGTGCGCAGCTTTTCGAAAGGAATGACGCAGCGCGTAGCGCTTGCTCACGCGATGGCCATCGAGCCGCGGCTGCTGATTCTTGATGAGCCTTTGTCGGGCCTGGATCCGGTTGGCCGCAAGGATGTCGTCGACATTCTCGGCGAGTACCGCCAGGCGGGCGGAACGATCTTCCTGACTTCGCACGTTCTGCACGATGTCGAGCGCCTGGCCGACCGCTTTGGCCTCATTCACCGGGGGGAGCTGGTCACCGTGCAGGCACCCGGCGAATTGCTGCATGCCGAGCAGACGGTGACCGTTCGTTCGAGCGGAGCAAGCCCGGTTGCTACGTTTGTTCAGGAGACCCAGGGGCGTTGGCGTGCCGACTTGCGCCGGGACGAACTTTGGCCGGCCCTTGACGCGCTGCGCGCAGCCGGACATTCCGTTCTCGAAATCCGGCCAACCTTGACCCTGGAAGATGTCTTCTTCCGTTACCTCGACGCGGGATCTGCGTCGCCGTCCGGCGATGCGCCGCCAGCATCTCCCCGGATGCCTGACAGGTACGCCGCACGAAGTGCTGCCCGGTGATTGGCTAACCGCCGGAAATGGCTGTCTTGGGAACGGGTCGCAGCAACCATCGTCCGAGCGCTGACGAAGCGTCAACCCGCCCAACGTAGTGCGCTGCCGGCTGGCCGCCCTGCCGTTCGGCGAGCGTCTGTTGGTAGTCTGGCTGCCTGCGTGGGAAAGTGGCGGCGCGCCACAGTTCGTTGAATGCCGTATGAGCGCCAATCAGGAGAAACAGGCACGCGATCCACAAGGTACTCCGCCTTGCCAGGCGCTTCTCGCCGAGCAGAGTGTCAAGACTGACGATCAGGAGGACGATCAGCGCCGGTGTGCTCAGGCGTAGACCAAGATCGTTCGATGGCCCAAGGCGAACGAAAGGGAGTGCCAGCAGGATGAACACAGCGAGCCAGAACTCAATCTTGTCCCGTCGAACGTGCGGCGCCAAGACCAGCGCCAGAAAAAGGAACTCGCAACAGACAAAGAGCGCGTAAGTATGGGCAGAAAACGGTTGCAGTGCGTAGCCTGTCCCCGGTGCGGCTGGCGACGATGCGCTTGTCAGGCTTGCCTGAATGGGCGCGGCGTCGGTCAACAGAAAGGCGCTGAGCGGCAGGGCGAACACCAGGGCGGCTGCACAACTGGTCCAAGGAATTGCGCCCCAGCCGTGTCGGCGAACCGCAGTAATCGCGGCGAGCGCGGCAAAGGGAAGCAACGCCGGGGCAGCAAAAGGCGTCCAGATCAGGCTCAAAGACAATGCTGCCGCCATCACCTGGAACAACTCGTCGCGTTGGCGGTGCCGCCAGTAGAGCAAGGTGACGATCCAGATCGGCAGGCAGTGATTCGGTGCCCAGAGCAGTTGATTGGTGAGCGAGGGGTAGCTCAGGGGAGCCCACCACTCCATGCGCAGGGGAAATTCTGGCCACGATTCGGTTGCGATGAACTGGCCGACGAGGTCCATCCCGCTGAAAAACACAGCCAGCGCCAAGCTCAGCGCCAAGCGCCAACCGATGCGTCCCTGAAGCGGTAGCAGCAACAGGAAGAGCAGAACGCCGGTGACCGTCCAGAAGTAGACGGCCAGGTCGAGATGGGCCAGGCCGAACCACTTGCCGAAAACCGCCATCGGTAGAAAGAAGCCGATTGCTGAACGCAGGATTAGCGGATCGCCTGCTGCCGAGAAGTAATAGACGGGCCAGTTGGCGTGAATCAAGTCGCCAAGCACCGCATCGCGAATCTCCCAGTCGGGGTTGGCGTACATGAAATGACTGCCGCCACCAAAGACCGACCAAAGCGCGCTGGTCAGGAGAATGACCAGAAATGCAGTCGGCGCATACGCTGATGATGCCGGCCGTGCGAGCACGCGCAAGGCCGCAGCCAGCAGGTAAACCGCCACCGCCAAGAGCAGCAAGGCCGGGCCGATGCGAAACCAGCCGAGCAGGAACAGCAGGTTGGGCAGCGCCAGGTAGACGAGCGCGCACGCAGTGAGCCTGCCGTCGGGCGGCAGGTCGGACGCGCCAACCTGCGTTGCCGGTGGGTCATCGACGTTGCCGCTGCCTGCAGCGACGGTTTTCATTTCTCGTCCGGGGCAAAATTGACTCGTTCCTTCTCGACGACCAGCGGCCGCTTGAGAACCTGCGTGTGGATGGCCGCGATGTATTCGCCGAGTATGCCGATGAAGAACAACTGTACGGAAGCGAAAAAGAAGAAGCCGATGACCACCGGCGCGACGCCGAGCGAAAATTGATCCCAGCGTAGCAGCTTGTAGATCAGGTAGACGATGGCGACGAGCAGGCTGAGGGCGGAGAGCAAGAAGCCGGCCATGGTCGCCAGGCGTATCGGCACTTTGGAATGGCTGGTGATGCCGAGGATCGCCATGTCGTACAGCGTGTAGAAGTTGTTCTTGCTGATCCCGCGTTTGCGTTGCGGTTGAACGAAAGGGACCTCGGCGTGCGCGAAACCGAGGTCGGCGATCATGCCGCGGAAGTAGGGGTAGGGGTCGTCGAGTTGCCGGACGATCTCGACGACCGAGCGGTCATACAAGCCAAAGCCGGTGAAATCCGGAATCAGGCGCGTTTCCGAGATGCGGCCGATCGTCGTGTAGAAGGCGCGACGAATGAAGGTGAGTGCGGTTGTGTGCCGGCTCTGCGGCTTCACCCCGGCGACGATGCGAAAGCCCTCTTCCCATTTGGCAATGAATTCCCCGATCAACTCGGGGGGTTCCTGCAGATCCGAGGCCATGGCGATGACCGCGTCGCCGCGTGCCTGCAGCAGCGCGTGCATGGGGGAACGAATGTGTCCGAAGTTGCGCGTATTGACGATGAGTTTGACGCGCCGGTCGTGCGCGGCAATCGCCTTGATTCTGGCCACCGTCGCGTCGGTCGATGCATTGTCGATGAGGATGTGCTCGTAATCGTAGCCGGGCAGTTGCGCGAACTGGTGGCGGATGCGCGCGCACAGTTCGTCGACATTGTCTTGCTCATTGAAGCAGCCGGTGACGACGCTGATCAGCTTCATCGTGGCGCGCAGGCTGCAGCTTCCGATGGGATCGCCGGCAGGTCGGCAGCGCTACGCTCCTGCCCGGTACTGGCGGCCAGCGTTGGCCGCCAGTCGGCGCAGCGACAGGTGCCTGCCTTGCTCATAAGCCGCGCTGATAGATCAGCGCTTTCAACTGCTCGTTTTCAGCGTAGGGACTGTCGATCATGTCGATCATGATGGGCTCGTCGGCGGCGGCTGCGCGCAACAGCAACTCGCCGCGCATCAGTTCGCGGCACGACAGTTGCCCCTTTTGCAGCGGGATGGCGAGATAGACGTCCTCATCGGACAAGGCATGGCCCTGGGCGAGTGCCCGTCTGGCATAGACGCCGCGGACCAGCGTGTCGAGATAGGCAATCTCGCGCGCTGGCGGCAGCCGTTTCTGTGTGCCCGGCGCGCCGCACATGGCGACGACGCGCTTGTGCGCCTTGAACCACTGATCGATCTGCTGCGGCAGGCTGCAATACGGCGACAGCTCTTCAGAGTCGGCCAGGTCGATATGACGTTCGAAGGTGCGCGCGCCCTTCGCGTAGGCAATCGCGATCGAAGTCTGCCAGTCGCCATGCTCGTGCGTCGAGAAGCCGATGGTGTTCAGCGGGTAACGGCGGCGCAGGAAATCGATCTGGTTAAGTTCGAGTTCGTGGTCGGCCGACGGGTAGAGCGACACGCAGTGGTTGATGGCGAGCGGGATCTGCCGTCGGTTGAAGAACTTCACCAGATCGTCGACGTCCTTCAACGACGATCCGCCGGTGGACACGATGACCGGTTTGTTGGTGGCGGCGATCTTTTCGATGAGCAGCCAGTCATTGATGTCCGAACTGGCGATCTTGATGAGGTCGATGCCAAGCTCGACGCACAACTCGACCGAAACCTCATCGAAAGGGGTGGCCATCGGGATGCAGCCTGCCCGTCGGATGGCGCTTGCCAGTGTTGCGTACTCGGTCTTGCTCAGGCGCGTATCGAGCGTCCGCTTGATGTAGCGGATATCCGAGCGAGCGCGGAAGTCCTTGTGAATGAAGGCGTCGACATCACGCAACTGGAGCTTGATCGCCGCCTTGACATTGTTGAAGCGGACGATCCGGGAAAAGCTGGTGACGATGCGCAGGCCGCGTTCGAGGCTTCCCTGGTGGTTGTTGGCCAATTCGAGAACGAACAGATCTTCGAAGATCTCCGAATCCGGCCAATGGTGCGGGGGGTGGATCATGGTCTTGCCGCGGCGACGAGGAGGATGTGAATCTATCACGATCCTGGTCTTTCCGTCGCGTTTGCGACCGCGCCCGGCACGCGAAGGGCCGGGCAAAGCCGGCAATCACGGTAGAATTGCACCCTTTCGCACAGGCCTGCAGCATGCCGACCGGAATCATCGAATCGCTTGACCACGAAGCACGCGGCGTCACCCGGCTGGTCGGGAAGACGATATTCGTCGAGGGCGCCCTGCCCGGCGAAGAGGTCGAGCATGTCAGCTTCCGGCGCAAGCCGAGCTACGAGATCGCGCGCACGGTGCGCGTACTGGCGCCTTCGCCGGCGCGCGTCCCACCCCGTTGCCCGCACTTTGGCGTTTGCGGCGGCTGCAGCATGCAGCATCTCGATGCGCAGGCGCAGGTGGCGGTCAAACAAAGGCTGCTCGAGGACAATCTCCGGCATCTCGGGCGGGTGGTTGCCGAAGAGCTCTACGCGCCGATTCAAGGTCAGGCATGGGCCTATCGCTACCGCGCGCGGCTCAGCGTGCGTCTGGTCGTCAAGAAAGGCGGGGTGCTCGTCGGCTTCCACGAACGGAAGAGCAGCTATGTTGCCGACATGGAGCAGTGCGAGATCCTGCCGCGACACCTGTCGGAGATGCTGCTGCCGCTGCGCCGGCTGGTCGAGCGCCTGTCGATACGCGAGCGTCTGCCGCAAATCGAAGTCGCGGTCGGCGAAAGGCAGACGGCGCTCGTGCTGCGCATTCTCGAACCGCTGGCCGTGGCGGACGAAACTCTGCTGCGCGAATTTGCCGATCACCACGGCGTCGTCTTTTACCTGCAGCCGCAAGGACCGGCGACGGCCTATCGTTTTCATCCGGCGGCGGGCGCGCGTTTGTCGTACCTGCTGCCGGATTTCGCGATCGAGCACTTCTTCTCGCCAACCGAGTTCACTCAGGTGAACCACGCGATCAACCGCGTGCTGGTGCGCCGCGCGCTGACCCTGCTCGATCCGCGGCCGGGCGAGCAGATCGCCGACATGTTCTGCGGCCTGGGGAATTTCACGCTGCCGATTGCCCGGCGCGGGGCGCGCGTGCTCGGCGTCGAGGGAAGCGCCGAGCTCGTCCGGCGTGCCGGCGAGAATGCTGCGGCAAACGGACTGCAGCACCTGGCCGACTATCGGGTAGCCAATCTCTTCGCGCTGACTGCGGAAACGTTGGCAGCATTCGGCCGTTTCGACAAGATGCTGATCGATCCGCCGCGCGAGGGGGCGGTCGAACTGGTCAAGGCACTGACGGCCGACGACGCGCCGCGGCGCCTGGTCTATATTTCCTGCAGCCCGGCGACGCTGGCGCGTGACGCCGGCATCCTGGTGGCAGAGAAGGGCTATCGGTTGCGCGGTGCGGGCGTGGTCAACATGTTCCCGCATACCTCGCATGTCGAATCGATTGCTCTTTTCGAACGTTAGCCGGTGACCTCCAGGCAGTCGGCGGCTGGCCGGAAGCGCGTCGCACGATTGGTCTCTTCTACCCCTTGACGAGGAGCATCGGGCACCGATGACAGACATGGACAACAGCGAAGCCCCCAGGCAACGCCAGGGAATTCAGTCGATTGAAGTTGGCAGCCGTCTGCTGCGCGCCTTGGCGCGCCACGGCCGCTCGATGATGCTGCGCGACGTTGCGCGTACCGCCGGAATGCCCGCTGCGAAGGCGCGTCGCTACCTGGTCAGCTTCATGCGCATGGGCCTGGTCGAGCAGGACGCGAATACGGGGCGTTACGATCTTGGCGAGTTTGCGCTCGAACTGGGGCTTGCCAGCCTGGCCCGACTCGATCCGGTACGTGTCGCGGGTCCCGTGCTCGACGATTTTTGCGAGCGCATCGGCGAAACGGTCGCCCTGGCGATGTGGGGCAACCATGGGGCGACCTGCGTGCGCTGGGTCGAAGCCGGCGGTCCGGTGACGATCACGCTGCGCACCGGTGTCGTCCTGCCGCTGACCTCGTCGGCGACCGGACTCGCTTTCGCCGCCTTCTACCGTTCGCCTTACCTGAAGAAGATGCTCGAGAGCGAAATCCTGGCCACTGCCCAGGCGCGTGGGATGGCGCCGGACGATGTCCTGGCCAGCCTGACCGAGCAACTCGATGAAATCCGCCGGCACGGCCTGTCGCGCGCTTTAGGCAGCGTCACGCCAGGCATCAACGGGTTCAGTGCACCGGTTTTCGACCATCGCGGACATATGGTCGCCGCGCTCACGTCACTTGGCATCATCGGCAACTTTGAAATGGACTGGGATAGTCCGATGGCGCTGGCGACGCGCGAAGCGGCGGCAACCCTGTCGTGGCGGCTCGGCTACCGGGGTGTTCCGGGAGCAACGCCGCAGGCTGGCGAACTGCTCAACGGCAAGCTGGAGCCGCCGGTCGGTGATCGACGCGCGAGCTAGCTGCCGGGCTGCCTGCGGTGCATGCTGTATTGCGCCGTCGATCACGACCGCGTTTCCCGGTCACCCGCAGGGGAAGCCGGCCGGCGAGGTGTGCAGCCACCTGACTACCGACTTTCGCTGTCGCCTCTGGGGTCGTGCCGAACGACCCGGTTTCTGCACCGGCCTGCAACCGTCGGCCGAGATGTGCGGCGACGATCGGCAGCACGCCCTCGCCTGGCTGGCTGCGCTGGAGGAGGCAACGCGGCCGGGCGCGGGCGGCGAAGAGCGCGGTGGCTGAATCGGTGCCAATGGCGGTGGGTGGACCCTCTGCCCGTCGGCTGAGACAGGGGACGACTTCCGGTGCAAGGTGATCGACTTTCGGGGAGAGATACCGGCCTTTCGGCTGGCGCCAAGTCGGTCGCTCGCCGTTCGCTGGACTAATAGAGGAGGAACTCGCGCCGCTCTTCTTCCCACGCCGCTTCGTCGGCACGGCAGATCGCGTCCAGGTCGGCGGGCGTCGCCTGCGCATCGTCTACCCATTCGCGGAGCAGCGTCGAGCCGTTGATCAGGTCGATCGCCAGCCGTTCGTGCTCGTACTCGTAGGGAAAATCGCGCCAAAGTGGGTAATCCGGCTGCAGTGTGCGCAGAGCCTTGAAAGCCAGGCACTGGATTCGCCAGGGGCGAAAGGCGTGGTGCTGGTAGTGCGCGTCATCAACGTGTATCTGGAGGCCATGGCACAGTTTGCCGGCATGCTTGTGAAAAGTCGGTTCGAACCAGCACTCGCGCAAACGGCAACCGGACAACCATTCGGGCGCCAGGCGATGCATCGTCGCCAACAGTCCGCGTGCGTCGAGGTCAGGTGCGCCGAAAAGTTCCAGCGGTCGGCTCGTTCCCCGCCCTTCGGACAGCGTCGTTCCTTCCAGCATCACCGTGCCGGCGTAGCAGCGTACCATCGACACGTTCGGTGCATTCGGACTGGGGTTGATCCAGGTTCTTTCGCCGATTGGCCAGCCGAAGCCGGGGGACTGTTCTGGAAACCACGCGCGCATGTCGATGACGGTGCAGTCGATGGTCAGCTTGCACTGTCGGATGAACCAGTTGGCAAGTTCGCCCAGGGTCAGACCGTGGCGCATCGGGAGTGGGCCGGCGCCGACGAAGCTCTCCCATCCCGGGCGCAGGAGCAATCCCTCGAGCGGCCGCCCGGCCGGATTCGGGCGATCGAGCACGTAGACCGACTTGCCGTGTTCGGCTGCCGCTTCCAGCAGATAGCGCAGCGTCGTGATGAACGTGTAGATGCGGCAGCCGATGTCCTGCAGATCGATCAGCAGGACATCGAAGGTATTCATCATCTCGCTTGTCGGCCGCCGTACGCGACCGTAGAGACTGAATATCGGGATGCCGTGCACCTCGTCGTGGAAGTCCTCCGACTCGATCATGTTGTCCTGCTTGTCGCCGCGCAATCCATGCTGCGGGCCGAAAGCGGCGGTGAGATTCAGGTCGCCGAGCGCCGCCAGCGCGTCGAGCGCGTGCTTCAGGTCGCTGCTGACTGAAGCCGGGTGAGCGACCAACGCGATCCGTCGCCCGCGCAGCGGCCGGCGCAGGGCAGGTTCGGCAAGCAGGCGGTCGAGTCCGCTCTGTACGTCGCCCATCAGGTGCTCCCGCACGTGCGATGCCGTGGCGGAAGGGCAAGGACGAAGCCGCGCCGGTCGTGGAAATCCGGTCGGTTTGCCGCGTGTTGCAGCGCCCAGTAGCTGTGTCGCCCGTCGATCAGGTCGCGCGCTTCGACGACCGCGCACAGCCCGATCTGCAAGCTGGCTTCGCTGGCCGACAAGGCCAGCGCGTCGGGCGGAACGACCGCCTCGAGCTCGATCCGTCCGGCAAAGACGCGCGCCGTGATCTGTGGCGGTGCGCACACCGCGGGCACTGCTGCAGGTTCTCGGTAGTCGGCAAAGGCGTAGATGGCCCACTGGCCCGACGGCGAGAAGTTGAACT
>NZ_JAVMKF010000324.1:0-11070 GCF_031732815.1 Accumulibacter sp.
GGATCCATTATCTGCAGGCACCCCGACGTTCGATTTGCGGACACGCCAGCCAGGAGGAGTATGAAATGCTGTGCGACGAAGGCATAGACGTGATGCGCTTGCCCGTGCTCAAGGCGGGAGACCTGCACTGAGCTGAGTGCTGACCGACGATCCGCCAGCCTCTGGCGCTTGGCCATGATCGGGCAGCCGGCGGCCAAGTGCCGGGAACTGGCAAGGCAAGCTCGAAAGGGCAGGGAAGGGCGAGTTGCTGCGCGCCAGGACCCCAGGAGTTCACTTGCCGTCGAAGAAGGAAGAGGCGGTTCGTCTGTGGGGGGGTCTCACCTGGTGGCCGGGGTTTCGGCGACGACGACGCGATTCCGTCCAGCTCTCTTGGCCTTGTAGAGCGCGGCATCGGCCGCCTGGATCAGGTTCCTGCTGTCCTGACGATTGTGCTGCAGATTGGCAACGCCGATGCTGAGGGTCACGCGTACCGAGCGTCGCTCCCAACGGAAGTCGTACTGTTCGGCCATCGCGCGAATGCGCTCGGCAATCTGCGCTGCGGCGCGCGGCGCAGCATTTGGCAGTACTGCGGCAAATTCCTCGCCGCCATACCGAAAAACAAGATCTTCGGTGCGCGAGGTGCGCTTGAGCAGGTCGGCAAGCTGCTGCAGGATGGCGTCGCCGGCGGCATGACCATAGGTGTCGTTGATTCGCTTGAAGTGGTCGATATCAAGCATTAGGCAGGCCATCGGCAAGCCGTTGGCGGCGGCAAAGGTGCACTCGGCGGCCAGGAAGTCAAGTCCGTGCCGACGATTGGCCAGTTGGGTCAGGGTGTCGGTCAGTGCGTCCTGCAGCAAACGCTTGTGGGCAACGGCGAACTCTCCAGCCGAGCGGACGATACCTCGTCGTTCGCGCTGAATCTCTTCGCGCAGCAATAGCATGCGCGCTGCGGTGTTGAGCCGCACGCGCAGCGTCTGGACGGTGAATGGCTTGACCAGGACGTCGTCAGCACCGGCATCGATCGCTTCGAGGATGTGAGTTTCGCCGCCTGGGGAGACGAGCAGCAGCGCGTAAGCCTCCTTGCCGGCCGGCGTTTGGCGCAGGATGCGACAGAAGGGCGCTGGTTTGAGGTCAGGTAGCTCCATGTCAAGGATGATGATTTGCGCCGGCTGCCGCAGCGCTTGCTTCAGTCCGTCTGCGCTACTCTCGACCAGGACCGGTTGGTGGCCCAGCGCCTCGATATGCCGCATCAGGGCTTCCAGTTCAGGCAGCGGAATGCCGATCAACTGGACCGCGAGGCGCGGCGCGAGATCGCTCGCCGGCGACTCCGACTGCGTCGGCGCGCTGATCCGCCGACTGGGCGGGTTGGCCGCGAGAACCTCGGCGAAAGGCGGAATCTCCTGTGTGCGGACCTGCAGCATGGCTCCCCATTCCCGCCAGCGCACAACCATGCGATCGGCGATTGAATTGAGTGCGTCGCCGCTGATTCCCAGGCGTGCTGCCCGCGTCAACAGGCCGGGCAGGAGGCCCCAGCGGGCTTCCTCGTCAGCCGTGCAGACGGTGGCCAGCGCGCCGGCAAAATGCAGGGAGTGGGTCAGCGTCTGCAGGCGCGAGCCATCCGGGAAGCCGCCCAGGTCAGGTTGCTCGTGGTGGTAAGCGGCTTGGATCAGCATCTCGGGCAGACCCCACTCGGCAAGCATCGTCGCTCCCAGCTGGCTGTGGTTCATGCCAAAGGCATCGCGCTCCAGCTGGCGCAGGTCAGCCTGCGCGCGGCGTGCTTCACGCAGGATTTCGGCGTAGTCGGTTGGAAACAAGGAAGCCATCGCCAGTTCGCCAACGCGCGCGAGCAGGCCGATGGTGAAGATCTCCTCACTCGACACCTGCGCAACGTGCGCGAGTTCCTGGCAAGCGATGCCGGTGGCCAAGGAGTGGCCCCAGAAGGTTGGGTAATCGAATGCCGCGCACTGCCCACTGCTGTGGCTATGCATAACCGACAGGCCGACGACCAGATCACGCACATGGAATGCACCCAGGGCGACGATCGCGCGGTGCAGCGAGACGATGGGTCGCGTCCGCCCGAAAGCGGCTGCATTGGCAAATTTCAGCAGGCGTCCGGCAATCGCCGGGTCGGACTGCACCAAGTGTACGAGCTCGCCAACGCGAAAGTCATCGCGCTGGAGCAGCTTGATGATCGAAAACGCGACGCCCTTGGGTGACGGGAGCTTACCCGTCGCTTTCAGCGACTTGTATCGATCCGGATCGACAAAACTGATCAAGATGGGTTCTCGTTGGACACTTTGTCCGAATTATGCGACAAACTCCGCCCTCAGAGATAACACCGTAAAATCAGTTCGCGCAGGTCGGCGCCGGCGCGACATCGTCGCCCAGCGCCCCGCCGCAACTGGAGCCTTGTCCCGCTGTGCAGCCGTAGCAATGATCGGCGATGCGAATCGGCCAATCGTCAAGGAGTTTGGCGGTAAGCTCGCGGATGTGTTGGCGGTTTCCACGGCGACCGGTGATTGGCATGGAAAGTTGCTGATTAAAGTCGCAATCATACAGGTAGCCCTGCCAATCGACCGAAATGAGACGGAGGCACATCACGTGTTCAAGGTTTTCCACACGGTGTGCTCGGCGCAGCAATTGCATGTAGGCCTTGAATTGGCCGCGCGAAACGAGCAGCGAACCGAACCGCTGGATTGGCATGTTGGCCAAAGTAAACAATTGATTAAAAACGATTCCATATTCCGCTGCAAGATGCTTTCTGTAGCTTTCCGCCAATGCGGCCTGCGGCGGCGGCAGCGTCGGCCCCTGTGGGTTGAAGACCAGATTGAGCACCAAGCCACTGCCGGCAACACCGTAACCCAAGGCATTGAGGCGACGCAGTGCCCGTATGCTGCCGGCGAAGACGCCTTTGCCGCGTTGCCGGTCGACGTTTGCTTCAAGGTAGCAGGGTAGGGAGGCGACGATTTCGACGTGGTGGGCGGCCAGGAATGCCGCCAGATCGTCCTGCCCGTCTTCCTCCAGAATGGTCAGATTGCAGCGATCGATCACCCGTAGCCCGCGTTCGTGTCCCGCCATTACCAGCTGGCGGAAACCAGGGTGCAACTCGGGCGCCCCGCCGGTGAGGTCGATCACCTGCACTTGCGGGCTGGCCGAAATGAAGGCGAGGACGGCTGCCATCGTTTCGGCGCTCATTTCCTCCTGGCGCTGCGGACCGGCATTGACGTGACAGTGTTGGCAACTCTGGTTGCAGCGGTAGCCTAGGTTGAGCTGAACGATCTCGACCGAGCGTCGGGTCAGGGCGGGGAAGTCGGTCGCGCTGAGAAGGTGTAGCGTTGCTTGCATGGTTTCATTCCTTCAGTTTGTCGATACCGCTTGGTCGAAGAATCGCAGCTTTCCTTACTGGCATCGGAGCAGCCCGGGGACAGGCATGGCGAAACTGCACGATACGACATTCCGGCACGCTTTGTCAGGACGCCAGGAGAAGGTATCATCCCGCTGGAGGGTTGCCAGCGCATGACCGACCGGCCGTTGGCCAGCGTAGTGCGTGTGCTCGGCCGCCGATTCTCGTGCCGGCCACGATCAGGCTGCGTTCAACGGGATCCGATTCACTCCACCTTGACGACCCAATGACTCCTGCTGTCCTGCCTGTACTCTCGTTACTTGAAACGCGCGTTCTTGGCGTCCTGTGCGAGAAGCAACACACCGTTCCCGACACTTATCCGCTCAGCCTCAGCGCCTTGCTTGCCGGCTGCAATCAGAAGACGAGCCGCCAGCCGATCATCGAGACCAACGAAAGCGAAGTCGCCAACGCCATCGATTCCCTGAAAGGTCTGACGCTGGTGATCGAGTCGACGGGCAGCCGGGTTGCTCGCTACGCGCACAACATGGAGAGGGTGCTGCGTTTGCCCTCGCCATCGGTTGCACTGCTTGCGGTGTTGATGTTGCGCGGGCCGCAGACCGCCGGCGAATTGCGCATCAACTGCGACCGACTGCATCGTTTCGCTGACCTTTCCGCCGTTCAGGGTTTTCTTGAGGAAATGGCAGCACGCGCTATGGGTGCCTTGGTCGTCGAGCTTCCGCGGCAGCCGGGCGCACGCGAAAATCGCTGGACTCACTTGCTGGGGGGATCTCTGGCCGGTGACGTGGCGCCCGCCGAGGTATCTTTGGGCTCGCCAGCCGATTCCGTCACGATGGGCGAAGTCCTTGCCCTGAAGGCAAACCTTGCTCGGCTGGAGGCTGAGGTCGCCGCCTTGCGTGAAAGCGTCAAGCGCCTCAACGACGAACTTGGAATTGCTGGTCCGGAGAACGATCCAGCCCGACAGTGAACTGGCGTCTGCCTCAGCGAGGACGTGCGCGCAGCAGATTTGATCGACGCTTCGCCCGATGTTGTATTTCGCATAATTCGCATTATGTAAACTGAGTACGACATGCTTGACCTCCTCCAGCACACCCAATGGTCATTTCAAGATGTTCCCGGAAAGCCTTAAGGCGTCGATCACCAACACCTCAGTTTCGCAGGGCTTCGTCTGGGCGCGAGAGGCTTCGCGCCGTACTCAAGGCGCCCGGCAAGTCCAAGCAAAGAGAGGCAAAGGAGCGTCGCGCTATCGCCTCGGGCAGAGCCCAATCCCATTTGTTGCGAAAGGTATTCTGGGCGCTGCTTAACAGAAGGACGGGATCGACATTGTCGAGTTCCGCTATCTCACCCAAGGTCGCAAGAACGCGCTCTCTTGTGCCTCCGGTGATCTTCAGCACCAATCCTTCGTTGCTGGCCAGCAAACCGCTACGAGCGAGCAGCAAGGCTAAGGCATCATTGACCCAGTCGCCATGCCACGTGAGTAGAGATACGTCGTTGCCACGTTGCAGGATCTGATTGGCGTCCAGGCCTGCCTGCTGGTAATAGCTCCGTCCCTCGGCCAGGAGCGTTCGCGCCCCTCGATCAAGGAAGGGTAACTGGTTGGGACTCGCCAGGACTGCCCGCATTTTCTGCCGGACTCGGTCATGTACCATCGCCCCGCTACCCTCGAAAGCGGGTGGAGCACCACCCTTATCCGGGGCGACCAGAATGAGCTTGTTGTCGCTGTCCACCTCCAGGACCCGCCAACGCCGTCCCGCGAAGATGATCCGTTGTTGAGGAGCGAGGGGTCGTGTCACGGGTAGCGAGCCCAGCGTCTTCCCGTCGCAGATTAGACGAAATTCCTCATCGCGCGTGAAGACCGCGAAGAAGTCGTAGTGATTGACAAGCTTCTCTCCAAGCTCGCCGTGCAAGAGAAGGCCGGAACTGTCTTGAATCAGCAGGCGCCGCTCGCCCATGCACTTGAGCAACAGGAAAAAGTCCTGCCGTGAGAGACCCGCAAATGGGCAGTCCTGCGCAACCAGGGTTCCCCACAACTCACGCGTCTGCACGCCGCCCCGCTCGGCGATGATTGAAAGTATCTGCTGGACCAGAGTCGAGCCGTGGATACCGCCTACCCGAGGCGGTTCAAACCACCCGTCAACCAGCAAGCCGATCATGGCCACCGACTGCACCAATCCTTCCCGCAAGTTGTCCGAAAGATCGGATTTCGCCCCCAGGGCGGGTTCAATGCAGTAGCCCCGAAGAATTGCCGACTCTCCGTTTCGACGTCCTGATCGACCAAGTCGTTGCCGCAGGCTCGCCACCGACGGCGGCGGACCGATCTGGCAGACGCTCTTGACCGAACCGATGTCGATCCCCAACTCCATGGTCGTCGTGCAGATGGCCGTCGCCGGGCGCGACCCTTCCTTGAGCGCCCGCTCAGCATCTTCGCGATAGTCCTTGGCCAAGCTGCCATGGTGCGCCCAGAACTCATTCGGCGCGCAATCGCGTTCGCAGTGGCGGCGCAGCAAGTCTGCGTATATTTCGACTAAACGCCGGCTGTTGGGGAACACAAGGTTGTTCGAGCCGCGCAGCGCCTGATAGAGGTGCGCCGCGACCGCCACCACACTGCCGGGCACCACGTCCTCCAATTCCGGATTCTCCTGCTCGGAATCGCTTTCAATCCGCGGCAGTGTTTCGCTGTAGCCTTTCAAGAGGATCTCTACTCGCTGGCCGCCACTTTGGGCGACGATCTGATGCACCTTGTCCCCGGCGGACGGGCGAAGGAAGCGCGCTGCCAACTCCATGTCGCCCAGCGTGGCCGACAGGCCGACGCGCGGTACTGGTTGGCCTGCCGCTCGGTCAACCCGGTGCAGCAAGGATTGCAATTGCTTGCCCCGCTCCGATCCTATGAAGGCATGCAACTCATCGACCACGATGTAGCGAAGCTTAGCCATCAGGCCGGGCATCGCCGAACCGCGCATGACGAACAAGGCTTCCAGCGATTCCGGGGTAATCAGCAGGACGCCCTGGGGTTGTTTGAGGAACTGGTGTTTGCGACTGGCTGCCACATCGCCATGCCAAGCGACCACTGGCACCTCCACGGACTGGCACAGCCTGTGCAGCCGACTCCACTGGTCGTTGATCAGCGCTTTCAGGGGGCTGACGTAAAGCACCAGGCCAAGCTGTGCCGGCTCGTCACGCAGCAAGTGCGTCATGATGGGAAAGAAAGCCGCCTCGGTCTTACCGGCCGCCGTAGCGGCTGCCACAATCACGTCTCGATCGGCCTCGATGAGGGCGGGGATTGCCTGTTCCTGGGCGTCTCGCAACGTGCTCCATCCTTCGCTCCATATCCAGCGTTGGATACGCGCGTCGAGCAGGGAGAACGCTTGCGAGTCAGAGCCGGAAGCTGGCAAACTCGTCGTCATTCTCGACCGCCAAGTCGGCTGCGCCGCCACTGTCTGCAACCACCTCGGTGACCCCGATGAGTTCCTTCCAATCGGCTCCAGGGTTTTGCTCGAGCACGGCCAACAGGTTGATGAAGGCCGTGATCGTCGTCCGTGGCGTCCTGAAGTAGGCGTCACCCAGGCGCTTGGCGCAATGCTCCATGAACGCGGGAATGGCGGGGTCCGGCAGGAGATATTGAGTGACCTCCCCTGACGCATAGACATGCCGGAGCTTTTGCAGCAGAACGAAGAAGTCCTCCGGTGCAAGACTGGCCAAGCGCATCACCGGGCCCGAGTAATCAACCATGCCCGCTTTGGCGAACGTGTTCTCCGCTAATCTGGACTGTAGCGCGGCATAGCTGTAGAGCCCCCGCCGCGTGTCCATCAGGAACTCGGGCGTTCCCCCAAGTACAAAACCCAGGCCTTCCGCCGAACCTTGCAGGGAGTCGTTCAGGATGCGCAGGATCTGCTCGTAATTGGCGTTGCGGGCCTGGGTGTTGGCGAGTTTGTAGAGATTGACCAACTCGTCGAGACAGACCAACAGGCCGCTATAGCCCGCCAGACGGACGAAACGGGCCAGCAGCTTGAGCTGATCATAGAAAGACGCATCATCAATGATGGTTCGGACGCCGAGCGCCGCACGGGCCTCGGTCCTGGTAGTGAACTCGCCGCGCAGCCAGCGGATGGCGTCAGCTTTGAGCTGTTCATTCCCTAGCTCAAAGCCTCGGCAGTAGGCGGCGATCACTTCAGCCAGGTCGTAGCCATTGACCATTTCAGTCAAGTGAGCAAGCCGTTGTCGAATCACCTCCTCAGTGGTGACGCCACTCGTCTTGGCCTGTGCCTTTGCCTGCGCGACGAATCTCTCGACGACGCCGGCCAAGGCGCCGCCCTCAGGTTTGGTGCGGATAGCAAGACTCTTGGCGAGTTCAGCATAGAGCGAGCGTGCCTGGCCGCCAGTCGCGTGCAGTCGTCGGTCGGGATTGAGATCTGCGTGCACGGTAACCAGCTTCTTCTCGAGTGCAATGGCACGAACGAGGTTCAGGAAGAAAGTCTTACCGGAGCCATACTCGCCGATGACGACGCGGAATCCGGAGCCGCTGTCAGCGATGCGCTCGACATCCTTCATCAAAGCTTGCAGCTCTCTGACTCGACCGACCTGAATCAAATGTTGGCCCGTGCGCGGCACGACACCGGCCCGCAACGATTGGATGACCGCATCACGTTCTTTGGCGCGGATGGTGCTCATAGCGGGAGTTTCTCCAGAAGCTCTTGGTTGATTTCGATCGGGTCGTCGCCTTCGGCGAGGGGCGCCTCGAACGTATCCAAAATGATCTCATTGATGTGTTGCAGCGCACCGTCCAACATCAGTTCCCTATCCGCCGCCACATCGGCCAACTCGCTTCTCGGCCACGTGTGCCGGCCAATCAATCGGCGCAGGAAAGCGGAATGGTCCTGATCCAAGCCCAAGATGCTGGATTGAGCGCCGAGCAATGCCTCCGCGGACGCCGCTTCAACTGCCGCTTCGGCGGGAACCTCTTCCGCGAAGACCTGCGCCAACAGCGCGGATACGGCCTCGGTTTCCTTCTGCAACTCGGCAATACGCTCAGCGTCGAGGGCGAAACTGGCAGACTCGTCCCTTGGTCGTGTCGAGACGCCAATCGCCGGAGTGGCGGCGGGCGCACCAGTTACAGCATGCACGTGCAAGTCCGAATAGACCTGTTGCGCTTCGATCCCCAGCATTCTGCAGACGCGTTCGAGAAACTTCACCTCCTCTGAAGTCACCTTGCCATCGGCCTGTGTAAGATGCGCCAAGAAGCGGACGATGGAGCGCTTGGCGTCTTCCGGCAAAGGCTCCAGCTTCTTCTTGAGGGACGCCAGTGTGGCTGGCTGGTCGACCCCAAGCCGAAGATGAGCCTTGAGGCGCTTTCGATGCGCTTGGCTCAGATGGTTCCAGGACTCTATCTGCCGCGCAAGGTGCAGCAGTTCGTGGGCTGACGCCTCGCCATCGGCCAGCGCCGCCGCGCAGGCCAGATCGAGCGTCACCGCTGCCGCCGAATAGGCCGGCCCGGAACGTACCGCCCCGTCCTCGGGATTGGTGGCAAACAAGGCGATTTTGTCCGTCGCCTTCGGCGTCTTCGCGCCCGCCAAGACGTCGGGCTCAAACCCGAGCTGAAGGTGCTCCAGGGCTCGGGCAAGGCCCAGCACTTTGTCGCGCGTCAGGTCGCCAGCGCTCTTCAAACGCCCAGACAATTCGCCGAAGCTCATGAGAATCATGCCGCGACCGACTCGCTTCTTGAGGTCATCAAGCTCCGCCTTGACAGGCGCCGGCCAGAGTTCGGCGGGCAGCTGCAGCAGTCCCTCCAGGGCGTCCGCCTTGTCAGGATAGCGACCGATATACCGGCTATACGGATCGAGCGCTGCCACGCATTCGTTCACCAACTCCTGCAATTTGATGACCGGCGTCTTGGTTGCTGAGACGTCAGGTAGATCGCCGATCGAGCGGGTGAAATCGAACGAGCGGAGAGCTGCCGAGGCTGGCGTATAACTTACCTTGAGCTTGGTGCGATTAAGCCTGAGGACAAGACCCTCGCCATGGACTTCAGCATATTTCTGTTTGAACAAGCGGGCAAAGAGCTCAGCGCAGCGGGTCACCGCTGTCCGGCGTGAGATATTCGGGTCGGCCAGGGCCCACGCCAAAGCCCAGTCGGCGGGTACAGGCTTCTGGTCGACCGCCAGCCATCCGAGCCCAACGCGTAGCGGTAAGGGAAGAGCAACAGCGCATTCCGCGACAAATGGCGGCGGTCGGAGATACGACTTCTCGCTGACTGGGTCGGAAGCGATATAGCTCAGAAATTGGCTGGCGTAGTTCTCGAACGACTTGTTGCTGCCGTAGATATCCAACAAGCGTCGAACCTCGGCTGTGATGGCCGATATATCCGCCTGGCTAGCAGGTTCTGTCGGAAAATCCACGAGGACTCGGCGTTCCAATCCATAGAAGAAGAGGAAAACATAGCCAATGTCGGCCTGCGGCGCCTTCCGTCCGCTTGAATGCCACTGCAGGTAGCTTTTTCGAGCATCCGGCGACATGGTCGAGTAGCTTGGCCAGTAACTGGTCAACGGCAGACCGATGTCGCCATCAGCGGTGGAGACCTTGAGGCTCGGGTTGATCAGGGCTGGATCGACATCGCTATGGCCCGTCTTCAGGTCCGTACCGAGATAGATCATTCCGCCTGGAAGCACGACTCCGGCGACGGTGACGGGTTCACCTGGCGGGATCCAGCGCCCATCTGGCTGGCCGCTGGCTTGCGGCTCAGGGATCCGGTATTCATTGCTGCCAAGCGCACGGCCAACGGTGACGGAGGCAAATCCCTCAGCTTGCCTGGCGCTGTTGCTGGAAGCCGCACCTTGGGCTGCGAGCGATCGTGTTGTCGCGACTGTCGTCCGGCCTTGAACGGGTGCTGGCTTTTGCAGAGCAACGGCGTCCTGCCTGGGTTCTTTCACTTTCCTGAGTTTCAGAACGATTGCGACACCTATCGCCAGGACGATGAGGCCAACCGACACCTCTTTGGGTATCGCGGCCAGCAGCCCGATGATCAGGGCTGCCCCGATAATCAATCCACTGCTGGCAGAGTTCTTCTTCGCCACGATACCCCTGTGCTCCCCTCTGGTGCGTCGTTACCTGCCTAGGCATGATCGTAAGTCGGTTGGCATGACGAGGCAACGATAGATTCTTCAGGGCTGTGGATTTTGGCCATAGCACGCGTCAACGCGTTGAGCGCTGTGCCGGCGCGTTGGACACCCCGGCCGGCGAGTCGCTGCGTGCGCGTCGCGACTGCATCGGCTGACGCGCGATACGGCTAGCTCTGTATCCTTTCAAGCGCGCAGCCAACCGGCCGGCGTCCGCGTAGCGCGCGGCCACAGCGCCGATTGGTTGGTCCGCGGTTTGCAAGTCAAGCCGCAGAACAAGAGCGGCGCGCCGGCCCCATCGTTTGGCGAGAGGACCGGTGCGCCGCTTGCCTTGCGAGCGACTCGCAGCCTACACGCTGACCGTTTCCGCGACTTCGCTGAACTCTTTGATCTGGTCGAAATTCATGTAGCGATAGACATCGGACGCCTTGGCGTTGACCGCCTGCACCTCTTCAAGGTATTCGGTCGGCGTTGGTATCCGGCCGAGCAAGGCGCAGACGGCGGCGAGTTCGGCGGACCCCAGGTAGACGCGCGTGTCGATGCCGAGGCGATTCGGGAAATTGCGCGTCGAGGTCGACATCGCCGTACTTCCCTTGCGAATCTGCGCCTGGTTCCCCATGC
>NZ_JAVMKF010000325.1:0-11025 GCF_031732815.1 Accumulibacter sp.
ACATCCAACTTCACGCCGGCTCACGGCGACCACTTTCAGGTTGGCCGCGACAGCGAGCGCGAACGCTTCGCGCGGCTGATCGAACACGGGTTCAAGCACGCCGGCTGCACGCAGACGCTGCTCAGCGATTCGGGCCTGGAGATCCTGCGTCAGGCGAGCAAGGGACTGCCCCGGCATGCGGCGCGCATTCTGCGTACCGCCATGCGTCTGGCGGTACCGCGCGGGCTCAATCATCTGCCCGACGACCTGTTGCAATTGGCCATCGAGGAACTCCGATGAGCCGTCGCCGCAACCGCCTCTTCCCCGGGGGCCTCTCCGACGAAGCCGCCGTCGCGCTCTGCGACTTCCTCTTCCACCTCGCCACCGCCTGCGAGAGCCACTACTTCGTCCAACTCCGCCGTCATCATGATCGCCAAAGGAAGCTCTACGATCCCGAGGAACCCTGGCGCTTCCCGACCAGCGATCCGCGATCCCGATAAGCCCCTTGTCCCACCCTGTCGCCGGGCCAAATCCGCCAGACTACAGCGTGGGACTTTCCTCTTGTCTCACCTCCGAATAGCTCGCGACGAGGAGTCTCGAACAGGGCGGGACGTAACACGAACTGGCGGTCGGCGCGTTCGAGATGGGCATGCGTTGCCGCCGCGTCGAACGGCGCCAGGGCGACGCCGCGCCAGTACGCCAGCCAGGGGTCGGCGAGCGACAGATCGTCGGGCATCGCCCGCAACCAGGCGTTCAGCGTCCGGTGCCAACCGCGAGTCATGAGGCGTTCGGCTGAGGCGAGAATCAGCCTGCGCAAGCGCAGCGTCCTCGCGCGCGCCACTCGTCGGTCGGCAGCACAGTGAGCCAGCCGTTCGCCAGCAAGCGCGAGAACGAAGGTGGAGGGCGCGTGCGGCTGGCGATCGGCCAGCGCACGCCCGACGGGGTTTCGCGCCAGGCGATGCGCAGCAGTTCCTGGAAATCTGGCATGCCCACCGCCTGATGGCAGTTGTCGAATACCAGCAGTTGGCGAGGCGCAATGGCGCGGTAGAAGGTGGCAAAGAAGTGCGCCAGGAAGCGTTCCAGGCGGCCCGTCAGCAGCGGTTCGGCGGCGGGAAGCGCTGCGGCCTGGCCGCGAAAGTGCTGCGCTGCCCGCCGCAAGTAGTCGCAGCAGACGACCGGGTCGGCGTCGCCGTGGTCGGCGTCGTACCAGAGCGCCGGCAGGGAGCGTGTCTCAACATGGCTTGCGATCAGAGCGGTCTTGCCGGCACCTGGCGACCCGGTAATCCACACCGACGATTCTGCAAGCAAGGCGTCGAGCCGCCGCAGCAACCGTTGCCGCCGCAGCAGGCGCCTCGCGCGCGGCGGGCTCCACTTGGCCAGCAGGCCTTCGCTTCCCTTCTTCTGCATGACCTCGCACCTCGCCCGAAATCCCCGCACTATGGCGCAGCCTTCCGCGTGCCAGCGCGCCGTCTGGCGGCTGACCAGCGCCCAACGGTCGCGTCTGCCGCCGCTCGCTGCTGCGGCGAGCTGACCCGCGGCGGGCTTATACTACCCGGCTGCGCCGTGTTGCGCGCGGCAGGTCGGTCGAGGACGAAAGCCATGAGATCTCGTGAAGGGGTGTTCGTCGCCTGGACGGAAGCGCTTGAGCTTCTGCAGGGCGCCGAGCGACTGCAGCATCGTTTCGTTTCTCTGCAGACACAGTGGGCGGGGCCCTGTTGGGAACCCGCGGTCGATCTGTACGAGGAGGCCGACGAACTCAGGCTGCTGGTCGCTTTGCCCGGCGTCAGTCCGTGTCAGATCGAGGTGGTCCTCGACGAAGCCGGTCTGCTGGTGCGCGGCGAGCGGCCGCGGCCTTGCGCCTCGCCAGGGATGGCGATTCGCCGCCTGGAAATCCCCTATGGCCGTTTCGAACGCCGCGTGCCGCTGCCGCCGGGGAGGTACCGGCTGGTCCAGCAGTCGCTCGCGGACGGCTGTCTGCTGCTCGTTCTGCGTCACCGCTGAGCAGGGCGGCGAGGATGTCGGCCGAGCGCAGCCGGGAGCGCGGCAACCCGGGCATGCTGCCCATTGCGGACGATGCCCTGATCATCGTGCCGATCCGCAATGTGGTCCTTTTCCCCGGCATGATCCTGCCGTTGACGATTGGTCGTCAGCCCTCGATCATCGCCGCACAGCAGGCGGTCAAGACCGATCATCCGGTCGGCATCCTGATGCAGCACGACGCCGAAATCGAGACGCCGGGTCCGGACGATCTGAGCCGGGTTGGCACGCTGGCCAACATTCTGCGCTACGTGACGCTGCCGGACAGTACGCACGTCATCGTCTGTCAGGGCTTGCAGCGCTTTTCCGTGCGCGAGTATGTGGCCGAGCATCCGTTCCTGGTGGCGCGTGTCGAGCGCCTCGACGAGGCCGAGGCGAGCGATAGCGAGACCGAGGCGCGTGTGCTGCAACTGCGCGAGCGCGCGCTGGAAGTTCTGCAGTTCCTGCCGCAGGTCTCGCGTGAACTCGTCGAGGCGGTGAAGAGCGTCAGCCAGCCTGGTCCGCTGGCCGATCTGGTGGCGAGCATCGCCGAGATCAAGCTGGCCGAGCGACAGCGCGTGCTCGAGACGATCGATGTCCAGCAGCGACTCGAACTGGTTCTCGAATGTCTGATCAAGCGCCTGGAGGTCTTGCGCCTGTCGCGCGAGCTGGACGAGCGGACGAAGGCGAGCATCGACCAGCATCAGCGCGAGTACCTGCTGCGCGAGCAGATGAAGTCGATTCAGCACGAGCTGGGCGAGGGCGAAGCGGGAAACGCTGCCGAGCTGGCGACGCTGCGACGTGCGATCGTCGAGGCCGAAATGCCCGAGGAAGTGGCTGCTCAGGCGAACAAGGAGTTGCGCCGGCTTGAGCACATGTCCGATGGTTCAGCCGAGTATTCGCTGTTGCGCACCTACCTCGACTGGCTGGTCGAACTGCCGTGGAAGGAGCCGGAAGCCGACCGGATCGAGATCGGCGAAGCCAGACGAATCCTCGATGCCGACCATTTCGGCCTGGCCCAGGTGAAGAAGCGGATTGTCGAGTTTCTCGCTGTGCGCAAGCTCAACCCGAAAGGTCATGCGCCGATCCTGTGTTTCGTCGGGCCACCGGGTGTCGGCAAGACTTCGCTCGGCCAGTCGATCGCGCGCGCGCTCGGCCGCAAGTTCGTCCGCGCCTCGCTCGGCGGTTGCCACGACGAGGCGGAGATACGCGGCCATCGGCGCACCTACATCGGTGCCTTGCCGGGCAACATCATCCAGGCGATCCGCAAGGCGGGTTCGCGCGGCTGCGTGATGATGCTCGACGAAGTCGACAAGCTGGGCAGCGGGATTCAGGGCGACCCATCGGCGGCGCTCCTCGAGGTGCTCGATCCGGAGCAGAACAACTCATTTCGCGACAATTACCTGGCGCTGCCCTTCGACCTGTCGCGGATGCTGTTCATTACGACGGCAAACGTTCTCGACAACATTCCCGGGCCTTTGCGCGACCGCATGGAAGTCATCGAACTGCCCGGCTATACGCACGAGGAGAAGTTCGAGATTGCCCGGCGCTATCTGCTCGCCCGCCAGATCGTGCACAACGGCCTGCAGGAGGGGCAGCTTGCGATCAGCGACGGTGCGCTTGCGGCGATCATCCGCGACTACACGCGCGAGGCCGGCGTGCGCTCGCTCGAGCGGCAGATCGCCGCGGTCTGCCGGCGGGCGGCGGTAAGCGTCGCCGAGGGGAGCGTCTCGGCGCTGGAGGTCGGCGCCGACGATCTCGTCGGGATTCTAGGCGCAAGCAAGTTCGACAACGAAGTCGCCCTGCGCACCAGCCTGGCCGGCGTTGCCACCGGGCTGGCGTGGACGCCGGTCGGCGGCGACATCCTGTTCATCGAGGCGAGCCAGACGGCTGGCGACGGCAAGCTGATCCTCACCGGGCATCTGGGCGAAGTGATGAAGGAGTCGGCGCAGGCCGCCCTGACGCTGGTCAAGACAAGCTTGGGCAGCCTCGGTCTGCCGCCCGCTTGTCTGGAGAAGAGCAACATCCATATTCACGTGCCGGCCGGCGCAATCCCGAAGGACGGTCCAAGTGCCGGCGTCGCCATCTTCATCGCGCTTGTTTCGCTGCTCAGCGAGCGGCCGGTGCGCAACGACACGGCGATGACCGGCGAAATCAGCCTGCGCGGACTGGTGCTGCCGGTCGGCGGGATCAAAGACAAGGTGCTCGCCGCGATGCGCGCCGGGATTCGGCGTGTCCTCCTGCCGGCGAGGAACCGCCGCGATCTCGACGAAGTGCCGGTGGAAGCACGCGAGCGGCTCGAGTTCGTCTTTCTCGACCAGGTCGATGAGGCGATTGCTCAGGCGATGTCGGCGAGCGGGTAGCCGCTCGCCGGTTCAGGTGGCCGGCAATTCGACGATCACTTCCAGCCCGCCGTCCGGCGGATCGCTCAGGCTGAGCTTGCCGCCGCAGCCGCTGACGATGCGCCGGACGATCGCCAGGCCGAGACCGCAACTGCCGTCGGTGGCGCGCGCCGGTTCGAGCTGAGCAAAGGGTTCGAGCGCGTGCTCGCGATCAGCGCGGGCAATTCCGGGTCCGTGGTCGCGTACGCTGAGCACCAGCGTCGACGCTTGGCGCTGCGTCAGCGTCACTTCGATCGGCGGGGCGCCGTGCTGCAGCGCGTTGTCGATCAGGTTGTCGAGCAGGCGCTGCAGGTCGCTGGCGGCGATCATCACCCGGCGCTCACCGAGCGTTTCGTCGACGGTCAGCGTCAGCGGCCGGCCGAGTTCGCGCTGGCGGGCGACGGCTTCGCGCAGGAAAGCGACGACGGCCAGCGCTTGCGGCGTTCGTCCGCCTTGTTCGCTGCGCAGAAAGGCCAGGCATTGGGCGACGATACGTTCCATGTCATCGACATCGCGCGTCAGGCCGCTGCGTTCGCCGTCGCTTTCCAGCAGGGCCAGACGCAGACGCAGGCGCGCCAGCGGCGCGCGCAGGTCGTGCGTCAGTCCGGCGAGCATCTCGCGCCGTTCGGCCGCAGCGCTCGCCAACTGATCGAGCATCCGGTTGTGGCGCTCGGCCAGCCGGCGGACTTCGGCCGGACCTTCCGGTGTGACCGTGCGCGCGGCGCCGTCACCGGTAGCGGTGACCGCTTCGCCAAGGCGCGCCAGCGGGCCGACGATGCCGCGCACGAAGAGTACGGCGATCAGCAGAACGACCGCCAGCGTTCCGGCCAGGCGCAGCCAGAGTTCGCGCGGCAGGTCCTGCGGCTCGAAGCGCGGTGGCGGCAGAACCAGCCACCAGCGTTCGCCGCCCGAGTGGAAACCGATCCACAGGCCACCACGCAGCCCGGGACCGCTGTGCCGCAGCAGGACAGGTTCGCCCAGGTGTTCGTCGAGTTCGTCGGCGAGGCGCCGGGCGAAGCGAAACTGCGCCGGCTGGCTCGGCACGTGCGGCCCGTCGGCGCGCAACTGCAGGCCCTGCTGGCTGTCGCTGGCGCTCAGGCGGCGCCGGCTTTCCTCGTTCAGCCCGGGCAGCGCGCTTTGCAGCAGCCGGATCTGTCCGGCAATCAGATGTACCGTCTGATCGACGTGCCAGGCTCGCCGATAGCGGCTGATCAGCGAAAACGTCGCGATTTCGGTCACTGCGATTACCGCGATGACCAGCAGGACGGTTCGCCCGGCGAGCGAAAAGCTCAGGAATCGCATCGTGGCGCGGCCACTTCGCTCGCCGCATCGGGCACGAAAACGTAGCCGACGCCCCAGACCGTCTGCAGATAACGCGGTTGCGCGGGATCGCGTTCGAGCAGGCGGCGCAGACGATGGATCTGGACGTCGATTGCCCGGTCGAACGAATCGCTGCCCTCGCGGCGCGTCAGCTCGATCAGGCGTTCGCGCTTCATCGTCTGATTGGCATGCGTGACCAGCACATTGAGCAAGGCAAACTCGCCGCTGGTCAGGGCGACCGGGCAGCCGTCCTTGAGCAGTTGGCGCGTGCTGCGGTCGAACAGCCATTCGCCGAAACGGACTGTGCCGCGTTGCGGTTCGGATGCCGGGGGCCGTCCTCCACGGCGCAGGACGGCCTCGATCCGGGCGACCAGTTCGCGCGGGTCGAAAGGCTTGCCGAGGTAGTCGTCGGCGCCCATCTCCAGACCGATCACGCGGTCGACCGGTTCGTCGCGCGCGGTGAGCATGATGATCGGGCGCGCCTCGCCGCGCCCGCGCAGGCGGCGGCAGGCGCTCAGGCCATCCTCGCCGGGCAGCATCAGGTCGAGAATCAGCAACTGGGGCTGGTAGCGTTCGAGAAAGGCGTCGAGCTGACGCGTGTCGGGCAGCAGCAGCGTGTCGTAACCCTGCCGCCCGAGATAGGTGGCGAGCAACTGGCGCAGCTCCGGGTCGTCATCGATGAGCAGGATCTTTTTCACGTGCGTGACCGTCGTCGGGAGAACAGCCGCCATTCTATGCCGCCTGTCGGTTACGTCTGTGGCGGCGCAACATTTTGCAACGAAGTCCTTGCTCGGCGAAATGCCTTGTAACTGGCTGCTGCGCGAGAATGTCTGCACCGCAGGCGAAGCGCTCGACCGCTTCCTGCCGGGCGGAGCCCATCAACCGAAAGAAGGAGTTGTCTGATGAACTGGAAAATCTCACCGCGCCACGCGCTGTTTGCTCTGTTGCTCAGCTTCGGCGCCAGCGGTCCGCTGCTCGCCGCACCGCCCGATTGCTGCCCTCCTGGCGGTGCCCTCGAACATCGCGCCGGGCATGTGCTGCGCGAGTTGTCGCGCCTGCACGACGAACTCAAACTCAACCCGCAACAGGAAGCGCTCTGGCAGGAGGCCAGCCGGTTCTCCCGCGAGGGCATGGACGCGATGCGCACGCAGATGCGCGGCCAACGCGCGGCGGCGCTGAGCATGCTCAGCCAGCCGAACGCCGACCTGCGCGCCATCGTTACCCAGATGGACGAAGCGCGCGAAGCGGGACGCAAGCAGCGTGAAGCAAACCGCGAGCGCTGGCTGCAGGTCTACGACAGCCTCGACGTGGCGCAGAAGGAAAAGGCACGGCTTTTCGTCAAGAGCCGGATCGAGAAAATGGACGGCGGCGGCAGGTTCGACCGCCCGCGCCGCTGAGGCGGAGCGTGCGCCGGCGGGCCGTGCGGTCCGCCGGTGAGCGCTGGCTGCTTCCGCTCGGCAGACTCGGCAAGGCGCAAACCGGGATATAATTCAGCGCAATCCGAGGAGCGCTGCAGAACCGTGGACCGACGGTTCGAGGCTCGGATTCTCCCAACGGCGCTCATCCAACCAACCCTGACCGGGGATGGGGCAACGGGTGGGCCCGGCCGAGACCCTTCTGCCGGCCAATGCCGCGGCTTTTCCCCCCTTCCCGGTCACCGCTTGCAAGGAGTTCTACCGTGCCGGATGCTTCCATCGAAAGACATGACTACGTTGTTGCCGACCTTCGCCTGGCTGACTGGGGCCGCAAGGAAATCCGTATTGCTGAAACAGAAATGCCCGGCCTGCTGGCGATTCGCGAAGAATTCGCCGTCAGCAAGCCGCTGCAGGGCGCGCGGATTACCGGCTCGCTGCACATGACGATTCAGACCGCCGTTCTGATCGAAACGCTGCTCGCCCTCGGGGCTGAAGTTCGCTGGGCCTCGTGCAACATCTTTTCGACGCAGGACCACGCGGCGGCGGCGATCGCGGCTGCCGGCATCGCCGTTTTTGCCGTCAAGGGAGAGTCGCTCGCCGATTACTGGGAGTATACGCACCGCATCTTCGAGTGGCCGGATGGCGGGTACAGCAACATGATCCTCGACGACGGTGGCGATGCGACGCTCCTCCTGCACCTCGGTGCGCGCGCTGAGCAGGCTCCCGAGGTCCTCGCCAAGCCGACCTCGGAGGAGGAAACGGTGCTTTTCGCCGCGATTCGCGCCAGGCTGGCGAGCGATCCGACCTGGTATTCGCGCCGCCTCGCGGCGGTCAAGGGGGTGACCGAAGAAACCACCACCGGCGTCCACCGGCTCTACCAGATGCACGCGCGCGGCGAACTCGCCTTTCCGGGAATCAACGTCAACGACTCGGTGACCAAGTCGAAGTTCGACAACCTGTACGGCTGCCGCGAATCGCTGGTCGACGGAATCAAGCGCGCCACCGACGTGATGGTCGCTGGCAAGGTTGCGCTGGTCTGCGGTTACGGCGACGTCGGCAAAGGTTCGGCACAGGCTTTGCGCGCGCTCTCGGCGCAGGTCTGGGTGACCGAAATCGATCCGATCTGTGCGCTGCAGGCGGCGATGGAAGGCTACCGCGTGGTCACCATGGATTATGCCGCCGACAAGGCCGACATCTTCGTCACGGCGACCGGCAACTACCACGTGATCACGCACGCGCACATGCTGAAAATGAAGGACCAGGCGATCGTCTGCAACATCGGGCATTTCGACAACGAGATCGACGTTGCTTCGATCGAGGGCTATCAATGGGAGGAAATCAAGCCGCAGGTAGACCACGTGATCTTCCCCGACGGCAAGCGGATCATCCTGCTCGCCAAGGGTCGGCTGGTCAATCTCGGTTGCGCCACCGGTCACCCGTCGTACGTCATGAGTTCGTCGTTTGCCAACCAGACGATTGCCCAGATCGAGCTGTTTACGCGTACCGCCGACTATCCGGTGGGCGTTTATACGCTGCCCAAGCATCTGGACGAGAAGGTTGCCCGTCTGCAGCTCAGGAAACTGAATGCCGTGCTTACCGAACTGACCGACGAGCAGGCCGCGTATATCGGCGTGCCGAAAGCGGGTCCGTACAAGTCCGACCATTACCGCTACTGAGGCTGCCGCTGCAATGAGCGAGAGCCGACGCATCTTCAGCCTCGAGCTGTTTCCGCCGCAGACTTCGGAAGGCGCCGAAAAGCTGCGCGCGGCGCGCGCGCAGATGGCCTTGCTGCGCCCGAAGTTCTTCTCGGTGACCTTTGGCGCCGGCGGCTCGACGCGCGAGCGCACGCTGGAGACGGTGCTGGAGGTTCAGCGCGAAGGGCACAGCGCGGCGCCGCACCTGTCGTGCATCGGCTCGACGCGCGAAAGCATACGCAACATCCTCGAGCAGTACCGCGCCCACGGCATTCGCCAGCTCGTTGCCCTGCGCGGCGACCTGCCGTCGGGAATGGCGCGCCCGGGAACGTTTCGCTACGCGAATGAACTCGTCGAGTTCATTCGCGCCGAGACGGGCGACTGGTTCCATATCGAGGTCGCGGCGTATCCCGAATGCCACCCGCAGGCGAAAAGCCCACGGGACGACCTGCTCGCTTTCAAGCGCAAGCTCGCCGCTGGCGCCAACTCGGCGATCACCCAGTATTTCTACAACTTCGAGGCCTACGAGAGCTTCATCGACCGCTGCCGGGCGATCGGCATCGAGGCGCCGATCGTTCCCGGCATCATGCCGATCGCCAGCTACAGCAGTCTTGCCCGTTTCTCGGACAACTGCGGTGCCGAGATTCCGCGCTGGATCAGACGGCAGCTCGAAAGCTACGGTGACGATAGCGCGTCGATCCGCGAGTTCGGTCTCGAGGTCGTCGGCCGACTGTGCGAAAAGCTGCTCGCCGCCGGCGCGCCGGGCTTGCACTTCTACACGCTGAACCAGGTCGCGCTGACCCGGACGCTCTGGCAACGGCTGGGTCTGAGCGCTTGATGCGATCATGAAGGACTACTACGCCGTGCTGGGCATTGCCAGCGATGCGCCGCTCGCCGAAATCAGGCTGGCGTATCGGCGGAGCGCCCAGCAGTACCACCCGGACCGGAACCGTTCGCCGGAAGCCCCGGAGCGCTTTCGCGACGTTCAGGAAGCTTACGAAACCTTGTCCGATGCCCGGCGCCGGCATGATTACGACGAAAACCGCCGGCGCAATCTGCTCGAAAAGCCGCTCGAAACGGCGCAGGAAATCTGGAATCACTATCTCGCAGGAGTGCTGTCTTGAAGCTGTCCCCTTTCTTCGCCGAGATGAAATCGGCTTACGAAGCCGAAATCGAGGATTTGAGCACCGATTCAGCCGGTAAGGACGTCCTCGCCGAACGCCTGCGCACCAAGCGTGGCCAGCTAGCGCAACTTCTGCCTATGCTCGAGGTCAGTCCCGAGATGGTCGCTGCGGCTTTTCATGGCGGCGTCTTCTTCAGCCAACCGCAGGTGATCAGCGAACTGGTCGGGCGCGAGCCGCACAGGCTGCCGTCCTGGGCAGCGATCAGCGACGCCGTCCGGCTGACGCCGTGGGCCGAAAAACTCGCCGAGATCGTCCTGGGCGACGCGGCTGGCGACCGTTTCCTGGTCATCGCCGCGTGCCTCGAGTATCTGCAGGGCCGCCCGGATTCGTCAGCGCTCGCCGAGGAGAGCGCCGCCGATGCCAATGGTGACAACGCGGGCGAGGACGGCGAAGACGGCGATCTGGCCGACGACGGTGCCGACTGGCTGGCCGAACAGGGTTTCGAACGGCGCGATCGTTTTTCAGGTGATTGAACGATGAACCATCCAGTCGTTGTCAAGGCGGCCAGGCTGATACACGCGGGCGACATCGTTGGCGCCGAGACCGCGCTGGCTTCGCTCGTCGAAACCGACGGCGATCAGGCGCTGGTCGTCGCCATGGACGAGTTACCGGCCAAGGACCTGCTGGCCGTGCTGCGCGATTTCGACGCCTCGCGCGAATCGGTGGTCAACCTGCTGGTCTCGCCCGAGCAGTTTGCCCGCGCAGTCGTTCTCGAGCGGCGTTATGGTGACGCCAGTCACGAGCGTCTGCACGGCATGATCAACTCGGTTGTTTTCCGCGCCGGCGGTGACCCGGGCGAGTTCATTGAGGCGATTGCCGCACTCGATGGCGGATGCGAGGTGCTCGCCGACTACCTGAGCGATCGCCTGGAAAACCTCGAGCACTTCTTTCGGCACGGCACCTTCGACTTCTTCTCCGAGGGCGACGATGCCACCGCCGGGATGAGCGACGCCGAATGCCTCGACGCCTTGTCCGATCCCGAGATCAATCGCCCGTTTCTGGAGCACAGCGAGGTCAACGACCACGACTGGCTCGA
>NZ_JAVMKF010000326.1:0-8866 GCF_031732815.1 Accumulibacter sp.
CTGAGTGCTCGCCGTCCTTCTCACCCTTGATCTTGCCGAACCAGCCGATCGGGGGAACGAAGCGCAGCGTGTTTTCGACCATGCGCATCAGAAACAGCTTGTCGCGCTGCACGTGCGTGTAGAGCTGGTCGGTCAGCTCCTGCTCGAAACTGCTGTCGCCGAAAATCGTCCGGATGTCCATGAAGGTGCCGCAACTCAGCACATGATTGGGCGTTGGCGCCTGCAGCCAGCGGTCGAGCTGCTCCTGCCACTTGCTCAGACTGCGCCGCCATTCCTTGTTCTTCGCCATGATCCCGCCCGGGCACGGCGGAATACCGATGGCGATCAGCGCATCGCTCAGTTCCTGCGCGAAACTCTCGATGCGCGCAATCTGCTCGGGATCGAGTTCGTTGCCATAGACGATGGCGTTGTCCTGGTCGGTGAGCAGCGTCTGCTCGCCGCGCCCCTCGCTGCCCAGGACGACGAAGGCAAAACGTTCGGGCAGGTCGGGGAAGCGCTCGGCGCGCAGCAGGGCGATCAGGCGCAGCAGAATCTGGTCGTTCAGGTGGGCGATCATGCGCACCATGTCGCGCGTACTCGTCCCGCTGCCGCTCAGATGCAGGACGAGTTCCTGAATGCGCGCATAGACCGCGCGCACCTCGTCGAGATTTCGCGTCTGCTCGATGTCCAGCACGAGTTGATGCGGCGAGTGCGACTGCAGGCGGATGATGTCGCTGTCGGTGATGATCCCCGACAGCTTGCCCTTGCCATCGACCACCGCCAGGCGATGGATGCCCTGGCGCGACATCCGGTAGAGCGCTTCATACAGCGGGTCGTTCTCGCCGATCGCCGAGAGCGGGCTGTTCATCACCGCGCGCACGGTCAGCGTCGTCGGGTCGGCGCCGGCGGCAACGACCTTGTTGCGCAGATCGCGGTCGGTCATGATGCCGCTCGGCAGCTTGTTCTCGCAGACGACCATGCTCGAAATGTTCCTCTCGCGCATCTTCGCCGCAACCTGCACCAGCTTGTCGTCGGGACTGCAGGTGATCACGCTGCGCTGACAGAAATCCTTGATCGGGCGAAAAAAAAGGCTTTCTTCAGCCATTGTTGCTCCCTGTGGTTCGAGTGGAATTCTGCCGGCACCCGCCGCGCTGCCGTAAGGACTCGGGCGGCCCAGGCCATACGCCGATTGTAACATTTGTCACCCCGGCAGGCGGTGGCCGGAGCGCCGCCGGTCAGCGGAAATGCCGGCGGTCGACGATCAGGAACAGTCCGGATGCGGCAATGACCAGCATGCCGGCCACGCTGATCCAGTCCGGCAGATCACCGAAAGCCAGCCAGCCGAGCAGCGTTGCCCAGACGAGCTGAACGTAGAGCAGCGGCGAAAGGAGCGCGGCAGGCGTCTGGCGAAACGCGCGAATCAGGAAGAAATGGCCGACGCCGCCATAGACGCCGAGCGAAACGATCAGTCCAGCCTGCGCCAGCGTCGGCAGACGACCGTCCCAGGCCCAGGGCAGCGTCGGCGACATCGCCAGCGTGCCGAAGAGCGCGGTGTAGAAGAGCAGACGCAGCGCCGGTTCGGTCGCCACCAGCTTGCGCGTGAGAAGCTGGTAGGCGGCGTAGAAGAGCGCTGCGCCAAGCGCGCAGGCGACCCCCGGGCCACTCAGCGCACCGCCCGGTCGGGCGATCAGCAGGACGCCGGCAAAGCCCGCGCCGGTGGCCAGCCAGGCGCGCCGCGGCACGCGTTCGCCGAGCACCGGGCCGGCGAGCAGCGCGACGAGCAGCGGCGCGACAAAGACGAGCGAGGTCGTTTCGGCGAGCGGCAAGCGCTGCAGCGCCAGTTGGCCAAGCAAGGTGACGCCGGCAAGCGTCAGCCCGCGCAGGCTCATCAGCCAGAAATGCGAGGTGACGACGAGCTGCCGGCCCATGTGCGGCGCGACGAAAGCCAGCATCAGCAGCAGATGGACCAGATAGCGCGCCCAGACGAGCAGCGGAACGGCCAGGAAGCCGGCCAGATACTTGGCGGTTGCGTCGAGCGCCGAAAACAGCAACAAGGCGCTCAGACAGAGCAGAACTCCGGCAAGATGTGGTGCGGCTGGCCGGCTATCCGCCATCCGTCAGCCAGCGGTTGAAGCAGCGACGGGCGCCATCGATCAGCTCGCCGGCGGTCAGGCCGACCGGTCCGCAACCTTCGGCGACGACGCCGTCGGCCGCCGCGCCGTGCAGATGGACGCCGGCAAGCAAGGCCTGGTGCGCCGGCCAGCCCTGCGCGAGTAGCGCCAGAACCAGCCCGCTCAGCACGTCGCCGCTGCCCGCCGTCGCCAGCCCCGGGTTGCCGTTGGTGTTGATCCACCACTCGCCGTCGCTCGTTGCGACGATGCTGCCGCAGCCCTTGACGACGACCAGCGCCCGATAGCGCGCGGCAAGCTGCAAAGCGGCGCCGGCGCGGTCGGCCTGCACCTGCGCCGTAGTGCAGTCGAGCAGGCGCGCCGCCTCGCTCGGGTGTGGCGTGAGGATGGTCGTCGCCGGATGCTGCGCCGTGCGCCGTGCCAGCGCCTCCTGCAGGCGTTGCTCGCGCGCGAGCAGATTGAGCGCGTCGGCGTCGAGCAGCAGCGGCACGTTGAGCGCGAAAGCACGTTCGAGCAGCGCGAGCGCCTGGCCGCTCGTGCCCAGACCGGGGCCGCAGGCGAGCGCGCCCAACGGCGTCGCCAGCAGCGCCTCGGGCTGGCGCAGCATCAATTCCGGCTGCAGCGTATCGTACGCCGGCGCCTGTGCGTCGAGCAGCCCGAGATAGACGCGACCGCTGCCCAGCTTGAGCGCCGCGCGTCCGGCGAGAAAGGCCGCGCCGACCATGCTGTCGGCCCCGCCGAGCACGCCGGCGTCGCCGTAGCTGCCCTTGTGACTGTTGCGCCGACGTGGCTGCAAGCGGTCGGCGAAGAGTTCGGTGCCGATCGTTCCGGCGGTCGGGCGCACCAGCCGCTCGGCTGCCAGATCGAGCCGGGCGACCGAGACGATGCCGCAACAGTCCGGCCCATCGCCAGTGAACAGGCCAGGCTTGGCGGCGATGAAGGTGAGCGTGTGACTGGCGTGAATCGCCGGTCCGCGCAGCGCACCGGTGTCGGCGTCGAGGCCGCTCGGGCAATCGAGCGCGAGCAGCGGACAGCGGTCACGCGCCGCCAGCCGGTTGGCTGCCGCCACCAGATCGCCGTAGCGTCCGGCAATCGGACGCTGCAGGCCGATACCGAACAGCCCGTCGACGATGAGCGACCAGCGCCGATCGGGCGGCAGATCGTCGAGGGCGACGCCGCCGTCGTTGACGAAACGGCGGTACGCCGCCGCCGCATCCGATGGCAGCCGGTCGGCATCGCCGGCGAAGACCAGGCTGACGGCAAGCCCGCGTTCGCGCAGATGGCGGGCGGCAACGAAAGCGTCGCCGCCGTTGTTGCCCGGCCCGGCGAGGAGCAGCACCGGCGCTCCCGGTTGCCGGCAGAGCGAACTGGCAAGGTCGGCCGCGGCCAGTCCGGCGCGCTGCATCAGTGGCTGATCAGCGGCAGCGTTCTCGATCAGGCGGAGTTCGGCGGCGCGATAGAGGGCTTGCGAGCGACTTGCAGTAGTCATCGGCGGAAAGCAGTCAGGAAAGTCTGATCGGCACGGCGGCGCATCGGTCGCCGGCGGGCGCGACGCTCGGCGGGCGGCAGCCCGCAGGCAGGAGCAAGTCGCCCGGAACGAAGCCGAATTGTAATCCAGCGCTCGCAGCGGCGCGATTGGCACGCGATGGGCACGCGATGGGCACGACTGCCGCGCGATTGGCACGACTGCAAAGTCGCTTCGCGCCGGCAAGAAGCACGCGGGCGACGAGGGCGCTTGCCGCCGGGGAATGCGTCTGGTCTGCCGGCCGACCAGCCGCGACGGTCAAGCTAGTGGCCAGCTTGCAGCGCCGCCGTCAAGGCAGCGGCGCGCGCCTGCGCTGCCGGCGGCGTTGCGCGCTGCAGCGCGCCGGCCAGCGTCGTCTGTATCTCGCTGCGATGTGCGCCGCAGTCGTCTGCCGGCGTCGCCGCTTCCTCGACCGTCGCCGGCGGCGTCTGTCCGGCCAGCCAGCGCGAAGCCTGCCAGGCGAGTTGCGCATAGCAGCGTTTCTCGGCCACGAGCCGCAGGACCAGGAGCCGCCGCGTTTGCGCCTTCGACGCCTCGCCGGGCGGCGCTTCCGCTCTCGACGCCTCGCCTGACGACGCTTCGGCTGTCGACGCCTCGCCGGGCGGCGTTTCCGCCTGCTTCGCCAGCTCGTTCGCGAAGATCCAGGGCAAATGGTTGCGTCCGCGGCGTGGCACCTTGTCGTCACGCAGCGCAGCGTACGCCGCCTGTTGCTGGTCGGCGGCGGCGGCGAAGCGGCCGTCGCGCCAGAGCAGTTCGGCCAGCTCAAGGTGCGAGAGCAGCGCGCCGCCGTCGGCGCTTTGCCGGTAGTCGGCCTCGGCGCCGCGCACGTCGCCCGACTGCCAGCGGGCGTAGGCGCGCGCGTTGCGGTAGTGCGGCGCATCGGGTGCGCTGGCCACCGCCTTGTCGAGCGCCGAGAGCGCTGTCGCGTAATCGGCGCGCGCCAGGCTCAGGTCGGCGAGCACGTAATGCGCCTCGGCCAGTTCGGGATCGAGCGCGATCGCTTGCTCGAGCAGGCGCAGCGCTTCGGCGATCGCTGCGCCACGACGTTGTGGATCGCTTTCGCGCAGTTTCAGTTGCGCGGCGAAGAGCAGCAGCGTCGCATTCTGCTCGCCGCCGGGCCGCGCGCGCAGTTCGCCAACGCCGCGCCCGACTGCTTCCACGTCGAGCTGCTCGGGCGGCGCTTCGAGCAACATGCCAAGCTTTGCCGTTTCTGCCGCGGCACACACACGCGCGCTGCCCCACCACTCACGTTGGCACTCGGCAGCCAGAGCCTGGTGCGCGGCCGCATAGCTGCCATCGCGCAGCGCCGCCACCCCCGCCGACATTTGCGCTTTGCCCCACCAGAGGGCAGCGCCGACCGTACCGACGCCGGCAACGGCGAGGAGAGCGAGCGCAACGACCCTCTGCCGACCAAGCTGATCAAGCCGGCAAAGCCCGCGCAGCCAGCGGCGCCACCACGGTGGCGGCGGCAGCTCCGGTGGTTCCGGCGAAGTCGGCACTTCGGTGCGCGCCCCGCGCTGCTCGGCGATCAGCTTGCGCAAGCCAACTGCGACCTCCTTGAAATACGCATCGCGGTCCTTCCACTCGGCGAGCGGCTTGCCCTCGCGCGGCAAGGCCTGCAAGCGCGAGAAAGACAGGGGCTGCCAATCGCACGCGCGCAGGATCACCGGCACGACGATCGCCGGATCGTCAGGCGCGTCGTGCCGCTCCAGAGCACGCTCCATTTCCTTGCGGTAGCAATAGTCGGAGGCGATGAAAGCCGGGCTGATCAGCAGCAGAACGACCTCGGCCTGATCGAGGCGCTGGTCGATTTCGTCCGCCCACTCGCCGCCGGGGGGAATCTGGCGATCGTCCCAGACGTCGGCGAGGCCGCTTCGGGCGAGTCCGCTGAGATGCTGGCGCAGCTCGAGGCGCAGCGCGTCGTCCTCGTGCGCGTACGAGACGAACACCCGCACGCCGCGCGGCGGCTGCGCGGCGCTCACCGTCCGTTCGCCGGTTTGCGCACGATCGGGAACGGTACCGGCGTGTTGGCGACCGGGATCTGCTGGTATTTCCATTTGCGCTGGGTGATCGCGGGCACCTGGCGGTCGATGTATTCGCCGAGCGCGGTGACCGAGATCCAGCCGGTGGCGGGATCGCTTGCGGCGTCGCCGGCGAGTGCGCGCAGCAAGGCGTAGGTGAACACGCCGTGGCCGCCTTCGCCTTCGAGTGCCATTTTCTCGTCGGCGGCGGCGGCGATCAGCGCGCGGCCGCTGATGCGCTGCAAGCGGTCGATCGCTGCCTTGTCGTCGAGGCCGGCGCGTCCTGGCAGGCGGAAGGAGCCGCTGCTGCACGTGTCGAGCAGGACGAGCAGCTTGCTGGCCGGGATCGACGCGAGCAGGGCGCGCAGCGCTTCGCCGCCGAGGGCGTCGTTGCGGAACTGCTCCTGGTTGCGGAAGACCACCTGCGCGGGGACGTAGTAGTAATCGCCCTCGACCGTGCGGCCGTGTCCGGCGAGGTAGAGGACGAAAGCGTCGTGCGCGCGTACCTCGTCGGCGATTTTCCGGCCGGCGGCGAGGATCGCCTCCTTGCTGGCGGCTTCTGCGTCGGCGAGGACGCGGACCACGCCCGGCTGGTACACGCCCTGCCCGCCGCGCTGGAATGCGGCAGCGACCGCCTTCGCGTCGTCGGCGGCAAAGGCGACTCCCTTGGCCAGCGCCTGATCGCGATAGCGCGTCACGCCGACGGCGAACACGTGCAGGCGCGGCGGCGGCGTGCTGGCGGGCGGCTTCACCTGCAGCGCGACGCGTAGCGGCGGCGAAGCGACGCCGCGGCCGTCGACCAGTTCGACGCTCAGCCGGCGCAGTCCCGGCGCCAGGTCGGTCAAGGGGTTGACGACGATGCCGCCGGGGGTGAGCGCCTGCGTCTGCCAGCGGCCGGCGAACTCCTGCTCGTCGATGCGCAGGCGCAGCCGGTGCTCGCCTTGGCCGAGCTGGCGGACGCGCACTTGCAGCCGGTAGTCGCCGTCGCTCGTCGTTTCGGCCGGCGAGAGCAGTTCGATCTGCGGACGCGGCCCGGCGGCGAGGATCTGGCGCACGTCGCCGCGGCGCGCGACGACTTCGGCCAGGCGCTGGTCGCCGTCGGCGTCGAGTCGGCGCGCGAGCAGCGCCGGCTGGTAGAAGGTTTCGCGCAACTGCGCGGCGCTGACGAACTCGCCGGCGCGCTCGCGTCCGTGGTTGAGGTGGTAGCCGATCAGTTCCTCGGCGCCGGGCGAAGCGTCGTAATAGCCTTCCGGCGTCCACGCGATCCAGCGCTGCCGGTCGGCGTGCGGAAAGAAGGCGACGACCTCGCTCCCGTCGCTGACGCGGTGCCAGCGGATCGTCCCGTCGGCGTAGCCCGCGACGACGAAGCGGCCGTCGGCGCTGACGTTGACCGCCCAGGCGGCGCCGGGGACCGGCTGCCGCCAGAGCTGTCTGCCGCTGCGCGTGAAGAAGCGCAACGACCACTCGGTGCCGAGTACGAAGTGCTCGCCGTCGGCGCTGATCGCGACGCTGCGCGACCTTTCGTTGGGTGCGAGCGGCAGCGGCTCGCCGTTGCGCGTGGGCCGGGTGTGGTTCTTCCAGTCGCGTAGTTCGAGGCCGGCGGCGCTGGTGCGCGCGAGCGCGAACTCGCCGGCGCCGGCGGCGGTTCCGCCGGGCGCCTTGCCGTTGGCTCTCGCGGTCGGCTTGCCGCTTGCTTTCTTGTCCGCCCTTGCGTCAACGCGGCGGTCGACCTGGCGCTCGCCTTCGCCGCCACCTTCGGCGACCCACTCGCGTTGGCCGAGGTCGAAGACGCGCGGGTCGCCGCCCCCCTCGCGATAGCCGAAGCGAACGCGGCGGGCGTCGGGCGATAGCGCGAAGACATCGTACTGGTCGCGCAGGTCGGCGATCGCCGGCTCGCGCCGCAGTTCGACGCCGCCGTCGGCCGAGACGATTCCCCACGCCGGGTCGCCGGCAGCAAACAGCACTCGCCCGTCGGGCAGCGGCGCGAGGTCCACGATCGTGTTGTCGGCCAGCGGCAGGTCGGCGAGCGGCGACCAGTCGGCGGTTCGCCAGCGGCGCAGCGGGACCTTGCCCTGCACGGTCCAGCGACCGGCGGCGAACAGCACGCGGCCGTCGGCCGACCAGGCGACCTTGCTGAGGTCGCCGTTGGCGACGCCCTGCGTCGTCGGCTGCACGATTTCGGCGAGCGTTTCGCCGTCGACCACCTGCACGCGCGTGCTGTCGTCGAAGCCGAGCGCGATGCGCCGGCCGTCGGGCGAGAAGCGCGCGGCGAACGGCCTCGTGCCGCCGGCCGCGGCGGCGCTGCGCAACAGGCGCCAGCGACCCGCTTCGAGCGCGTACAGGCGAAGCTTGCCGTCGTAAGCGGTGGTCAGCAGTCGGCGGCTGTCGGCACGAAAATGCGCGCTGTACGAATCGCCCTGGTAGTCGCTGTCGCTGCCGCGCTCGTCGCCGCTCGTCGCGTCGAAAACGCGTACGCCGTTTCCTGCACCCAGGCTTGCCGCCAGCCAGCGACCGTCGGGCGACCAGGCGAGGCGATGGATGACATTCGGCAGCCCGCCGATGCGCCGCAGCAGGCGTCCGCTGGCGCGGTCGAAGAGGTAGATCGTTGCCTTGCCATCCCAATCCCAGCCGGTCCAGCCGCCGAGCGCGACCGTCGTGCCGTCGGGCGACAGCGCGACGGCGTAGAGCTTGCCTTCGTCGCCGGCGTCCTGCGGCGGGCGCAGAACGACCGCCGGCGCGGCCGCCCGATCACCGGCCCCCTGATCGCCGCGCGGCGGCGCGGCGAGGTCCCAGACGCGCGCCGTCTTGTCGTGCGAAGCGGTCACCGCCCAGCGCCCGGCCGCGTCGGTGGCGATGCGGTTGATCTGCGCCGTATGCATCCCGGTTTCCAGCCGCAGCAGCGGTTCGCTCGTCGGTTCGCCGGCGAGCGCAGCGAGCGGCATCAGCGCTACCAGCGACATCAGCGGCAGCAGCAACAGCCAGATCAGCGGCATGGCCCGCAGCAGCAAGCGGCCAAAGCCAGCACCGCCCCGCATCATCCAGCGACCGTTCATCTCCCCTCCCGTGCGCATGCCGCGCAGTGCTGATTCAATGGCGCAACTGGCAGCAAACGCGCGCCGCCAGCAGGCAAATATCGCCCGGCCGACGACGAATGTCAATGCGCGCGACGCCGCTGAGCCAGGTGCTCGGCCGATGCGGCGATACCGCCGAGA
>NZ_JAVMKF010000326.1:8966-11000 GCF_031732815.1 Accumulibacter sp.
CGTTTGCTTGTCTATTCTTGAGAAGCCGGGTCAACCCAGGCGATCGGGTCAGCCGCCCTTGGCCGATGCAGCAAGGCGTGGCGCTCCTTTCTGGTGGGGGATGTGTTCCGGCACTTGGCGGAGCGCGTACCTGATCGGAAGGAGACCCAGCATGAATGTCGATTTGGGGTCGGCAGAAACCGGAAGATCAGGCTGGATTGGCGATGCCTGGGGCGGCCTGGCGGCGATGCTGGTCGCGCTGCCGTCGGCCATCGCGTTCGGCGTGACGATCTTTTCTCCGCTCGGCGGCAGTTATGCGGCGCACGGCGCTTTGGCCGGAATCCTCGGCGCGACCGTCCTCGGTTTGATTGCGACCAGCTTCGGCGGTACGAATCGTCTGATTACCGCGCCGTGCGCTCCGGCGGCGGCGCTGATGGCCGCGCTCGCGATCGATTTCGCTGGCAGCGGCAGCCCCCCGGAGGAAATCATGCTCAGGCTGATGTTGATCGGCCTGTTCGCCGGTGCGATTCAGATCGGCATCGGACTGAGCGGGATCGGGCGGCTGATCCGCTATCTTCCGTATCCGGTCGTCGTCGGCTATCTGTCCGCGGTCGGAATCACCATCATCGGCAGCCAGTTGCCGCGCGTTTTGGGGGTCGAACGCGGTGTTCCGCTGAGTCAGGCGCTGCTGCATCCGCTAACCTGGCATTGGCAAAGCCTGATCGTGGCGGCGCTGGTGATCGGCGCCATGCTCGGCCTGCCAAAGATCATCCGGGCAATCCCGCCGGCGATCATCGCGCTGGCGGCAGGCGGGCTGGCGTACGCTGCGCTCGGTTTCGTCGATGCCAGGCTGTGGCAGCTCGAGAACAACCCGTACATCGTGGGACCGCTGGCGCAGACGGGCGGCAGTCTGCTCGATACGGTGACGCAGAATCTGCGCCTGCTCGGCGCCTGGGACCCGGCGCTGCTCGCTGCGATCGGCCTGCCGGCGGTGTCGCTGGCGGCCTTGCTCTCGATCGATACGCTGAAGACCTGCGTCGTGCTCGACGCGATGACCTGCTCCGAGCACGATCCCAATCGCGAAATGCTGGCGCAGGGGATGGGCAATATCGGATCGGCTCTGCTCGGAGGAATTCCCGGTGCGGGGACGATGGGCGCCTCGCTGGTCAATGTCAGCAGCGGCGCGCAGACCCGGCTGTCGGGCGTGATCGAGGGGCTGCTTGCGCTGCTGACCTTTCTCGTGCTCGCCGAGGCGGTCGCCTGGCTGCCGATTTCGGCGCTGGGCGCGATTCTGCTGGTCATCGGCTATCGGATGATCGATTGGCAGAGCCTGGAGTTCTTCCGGGTCGCCTCGACACGCCTCGATTTCATGGTCGTCGTGACGGTGATCGGCGTCGCGCTGGCGGCCAACCTGATCGCCGCTTCCGCCGCCGGGATACTGCTGGCGATCATGCTCTACCTGCGCGAACAGGCGCGCGGCAAGGTGCTGCACGCCAAGGTCGAGGGCGAAGCGATCTTTTCGCGCGTGGTTCGCCCCGAGCAGGAGTTGGCCATTCTGCTGAAGAGCGGCAAGCAGACGGTGGTCGTCGAATTGCAGGGCAGCCTGTTCTTCGGCACGGCCAATCAGTTGTACAAGGCGCTGGAGCCGGAAGTCGGTGCGCGCAGCTACGTGATTCTCAGTCTGCAACGCGTGCAGTCGCTCGATCTGAGCGCGACGCACGTGCTGGAGCAGATCAAGGATCGTCTGGACGCCGTCGGCGGCAAGATGATCTTCACCGAGATCCCGCGCAACCTGCCCAGCGGGCTGAAGATGAAACGCTACCTGCGCGAAGTGGGGCTCGTTCGCGACACCGGCAAGGCCTTGGCGTTTCGCCAGTTGGACGACGCGCTGGAGTGGGTGGAAGGGCAGATCCTCGCCAGCGAATGCCCGGCCGACGACGAGGGCCGGCCGCTCGAACTGGCCGACATCGAGGCCGTGCATGCTTGGGCTCCGGGTACGCTGCAGGACCTGGCGAGCATCATCGAGCCGCGTACCTATCCCGCCGGGAAGAAGGT
>NZ_JAVMKF010000327.1:0-10982 GCF_031732815.1 Accumulibacter sp.
TCCTGCTGCCCAGCGCCGCACTGCTCGGCGTGGCGGTGTGCATTGCGGCGGCGACATTCAAGAAGTATCTGTAAGTTCAGCACACTCGCATGCGCCGAAGTATGTAGGTGGCTTCGTCATCTGCGGTTCTAACCCTCCCACAGGTCATCGGGGCCGAGATAACTCAGATCGAGCTGGCCGTTATTCAGAGCGACAGTCGCTCGCACAAGACCGCGCCGATTCGGGTTGAGCGGGTGCTGTAGCAGACCGATCGCGTGCCCGTCGGGCGCCAGCACCAGCGGCTGTCCGTTCCTATGAAAGAGGCTGACTGGTGTTCCGGGAGGCGCGGGTGCGGCGAACCACTGGACGTTTCCAAGATAATCCCGTCGCGCCCAGGTCCGATTGTCTGACGGGGCGAACTCCTGGATGAATTCGAGCCATATGGCCCGCGTCTCGGCCGTTGGCCAGTTGGGTTGCGCCGACCAGACCGCGAGGCCGGGTGAGCGCAGCCACGCGCGCAATTCCGCGCCAGTCGTGAAGGTGGCGGCCGTGTCGGTGACGGCTTTTATGGCCGCCAGCCGGGAATTGAAACCCGCCTGGATCAGAATTGAGGCGGAGCGGTTCATCGTCCCCGTTTCGACAGCCGGCACAGCCAGGCCGAGCTCATAGTCGTCCAACGCCAGTGCGAGCATGCCGACGACATCGCCATTGGCGGCGGCACGGACGCGTAAGGCCTCCATGGCCCAAGGCAGGCGATAAACCAGGCCACCCTCAATAAACTGCAATGCCTCGGCTTCCTGTCCGGCGACGATCGCTGCCAACGGCTGCCCGAGCAGCCAGCATCTGAGGATGTCGCGCCAATTCGCCGGGAATGGATCCGGCTCAAACGGGTAGAAGGCGAACACGCGTTCGGCGATGCCGGTGATCGCAGCGATTGCCGCCTCATGGTCCGATGCTGCGAGGGCTGCGTTGGCCTGTACGAGAAGGTCGTTTGCCGCAGCCGCAATTGCGTCCAGCGCATGTCCAGCTTCGAGGCCGAGCCCGGCCAGAAAGTAGCCGCGTCGTGTAGCGGCAGTCGAATTCGCCCAGATATACCGGCTCCGCGTGAGCAGCGTGGCGCGATAGGCGGCGCGTGATGCGTCGTCGACGTGAAGCAGGCGACGCTGCCAGAGCGAAGATTGAAGGATGTTGTCGAGCGCGGCCTCGATCTGATCATCCTGCACGTCGGCCTCGCCTATGAGGCTGAGAATGGCGGTGTCGAGCGTCGCCATATGACGCTCCCACTCCTTCAGCGCCCGCTCGCGCTTGTCGGCCTTCTCGCCGGCGACCTCGGGGAAGGTCCATGCCGCGGCGTTGTTGACGACGTAGTCCATTAGCTGATCGAGATTGCCGCCAAGCCGTGCATGCATGCGCATGAGAAGCGAGAGGATGAGCTGAATGAGCCCGCTCTCCATCTCGCGGGCGCCAAGATCCTCGATCAACTCGACCCATTCATTATGCTTCTTGTTCCGCGAATCCTGGAAAATGGGAAAGAGGACTAGCCCTTCAACATCGACATAGGCGCGGCCGGCGCGCCCGATGACATTCTTGAATTCAGAGACCTTGATCTTCTCGCCGTGGCGATAGAGCGAATGCATAACGACCGCCGTGGCCGACAGGTTGAGGCCCTGAGCCAGCGTCGGCGATGAGATCGTTACCTTGAGCACGCTGTCGCGCAGCAGTCGCTCGACTTCTTTGCGATAGGCGGTCGGCAAGGCCCCATGGTGAAGCGCCACGCCAAGCCGCAGACATTTGAGGATGTCGCTGTCCGGGCCAAGCCATTCTTCGCCGAGCGCGATAGCGGTTTGGAGTGTGGCGGGGTCAACCGTTAGCAGGGACGCGAGCGCGCCGCGCGAGTGCAAGTCGACGACAACCTTGGCGAACGGCTCGACGCTTCGGCGCTCGGGGCAGTAGATCAGCACCGTCTGGCCATCGCTGACGAGCCGCCACGCCGTTGCAAGGCTCAATTCCTGTTGGCTGTCCGGAAAGAGCCGAGTGCGTAATTTCTTCGGCGGTACGAACAGCGGCGGCGCCGCGCCGGTAAGGAAGCGAGGCACGAAGGGTCTTTCATCGCCGACGCGAAGATTGAGACGCGCCGTTGGCGAGTTCCAGGTTACCTCGCCAAACCGCAGGCGCGTCGGTCGCCAGTCGTTCTTGATCGGGCCTCCGGGCTGGTCTCGACGCAGCCATGCCGAGAAGTCCTCGAGTTGATCTCCGTCAGGAAGGATCGCCGACAGGCAAACGATCCGGCGGTGACCGGCGTCTTGGCGGCGCAGGAGGCGCTGAATCTGAACCTCGTACCGAACCTCGCGTTCCCCAGGTCCGATCATGTGGCCTTCGTCGAACACGAGCAAGCCGACGTCGTCGAGGAGCGACGGATCGTTCCTCAACGCGAAGTCAAGTTTCTCAGGGGTCGCGACGACGATGTCACGCTCGCGGATAGCGTCCTCATCGAAGCCGGATACGCCAATGCTGCCGTAGAGCGCGGAGATGGTCTTGCCGAGTGGACCGAAGGTACGCTGGAGCGTGGTTTCCGTCTGCGCCGACAGGGCGCGAAGCGGTGTCACGAACATAACTCGCTGGCCACCAGCCAAGCACCGCAGAATTGACAATTCGGCAATCCGGGTCTTGCCGGCGCTGGTCGGCAGCGAGACGACGAGATTGTCGGTCTGATCGACGGCGCGCGACGCCGCCTCGGTCTGCGAAGGCCACAGGTCGACCTCGGCCCTCGGGCGGCGAGCGAGCAGGGCGATGAAGAGCTCGCGAAGGCCGGGCCATGACGCCGCGGCGCCACCGGCGGGGAGTAGCGGGACCTTCTCGTGGAAGGTGTTCGACCAGAGGTCGGAGAGCAGATGGATGGCGACCCGATGCACCCACCATTGCGGCAGAAGGTTCAATTCCGCGCAGATGTCGAGGTTTTCCCGAAGCTGCGCGATCGCCCGGTCGACTAGGGCTCTCTCGCCGCGATCCAGCGCGAGCAGGAATGTCGCGAATGCGCCGAAGAAGGCATCGGTCAGGGCGAGATCGAGGCCCTCGAAGAGGAAGTCCTGACCATCGCGCTCCGGCGCGTCGGCGGCGACAGGCTCCACAAGTCGTTGTTGGAATAGCGCCGCAATGGTCGCGTCCGATCCTCGACCATCCAGGCGGAAGGCGTACACGCGTGCGCGCAGCTCGTTGACGTCTCGGCGCATCAACAGCGCGAGCGCCTGTTCGATCGGGGAGAAATTCTCCTCGGCGGCCACGATCGCAAGGAGGGAATAGGCTCGGGCAGACAGGTGTGCGAGGTGATAGCTGGCCGCCGCCATGACGAAATGGAAATCGCGGTCTGCTTCGTCGCGGTTGCCCTTGGCCATAACCGCTTCGAGGGCGGTCGCCGCCTGTTCGAATGCGATCCGTGCCTGGTTCGGGTCGCCATCGAGTTCGAGGAGGCGCAGCCCCAGCCCAAGCAAGCCATAGGCGTAACTGTGGAGATCGAAGCTGAGCTGCGGCGAGAAGGCGGGCGCGCCAGGGGGCAGAACACCGTCACGCCAGATCATGGCGCGCGCCTGGCCTCGCGCGATGAGCCTGCCGCGAAAGCCTGCCGTCGCCGCGTCCGTGATGGCGGCTGTGATCGCGTCAGGGGTGGTTGGCATCGGCTATGACCCGATCGTAGACGGCCCCAACAAAGGCGGCATGGCCGTCGACGTGCAGGCCGACACCCAATTGTTCGAATGAACCAGGATAGGCCTGCAGCGCCTGTGTCAGCAGCGCTTGCGGGGAGTTCCCGGAGAAGGTGAAGAGGAGATGTTTCACGCTCTCGGGCGGGATACCGTGCCGATAGAGCGCCTCGTCGATGGCGTCGACGAGCGGCGCGTCGGTGCCCAGCTCCATCAGCCTGGCTGAGATAAAGGACAATGCATGCGACGAGGGAAGGCCGCCATCCTTATCCAGGCCGGTCCGCGCCTCCTCCAGCGTTTGGGCGCGCAGGTCGATGCGGCTCTTGGCTTCTGTCTTCAGGAAGCGGAGGCGCTGTGTTGCCGGGTCGAGAAGCATGCCGATGACGTCGTCGCCGCGCATCGCCATGTTGCGGTGATCCTTCCAGCGCAGCCGTTTGATGGGGGCGCGATAGCCGCTGTGCGCGTCGATCCATTCCGTAGCGTAGATCTCGCCGAGATCGCCCGATCGGATCTGCGGCGTTTGCGGGAGAAGATTGGTGATCATCTGCGCGGCAGCGACCTTGCCCAGCCTCGCAAGCGCTGCGGCGATGCGTTCCTCGGCGGCGTAGTGGGCGGGGACGGCCGTGGCCGTCACCTGGATGCCGGTCGCAGCGTCCGCCGGCCGGCCCGTCATGACCCGAACGTGATGATTTCCCAGGGGCGTGTCCGCGGAGTCGCACCAATCGTTGAACTGCACCATGCGCCTCCTCCTCAGCTCGGGAAGAGGTCGCGAACGCGAAGAAAGGGCGTGCCGGTTTCGGCTGCCCTGCGCACCTTCCGTTCAAGAACTTGGTTGAGCGGTATCTCGCGATCGAGCAGATCATAGAGATCGAGACCGTCCATACAGATGACGCGCTTGCCTCGGCCAAAGGCGACGAGGCCGTCATCGGAGAAGCCGCTGTTGCTCACGAACAGGCCTCGCGTCCAGGCGGCCTTCTGTTCAATCTTGCCGTGGAACGTGTGCAAATCGGCGACGCCAATTGGCTGACCATGCCATTTGGCTTCCAGCAGATAGGTCTCGCTGCCGAGCTGGAAGCTGCCGTCGATTTGCTCACCGCAAAGGCGGAACGGTTCCTGGGCGGCCAAACCGAATGCGTCGAACAGGCCCTTGAGGAATCCCTCGAAGGCAAAGCCGCGTGCCTGTGCGCTGAGCGAGGAGACCCTCAGCAGCTCGGCTTTTATGGTGGCGATCTTCTGACGATCGACAACGGGTTGGAGCTGGGTTGGCTTCGGAGCCGCACCGCTGGAGAGACGATTGATCAAGCCTTGATAGCGCGACTGCGCATCGATTACCGGGTCCTTGCCGCCGCTGCGGGCAAGATAGTCGGAGCGGTACTCCCAGAGGGCCGTAAGCGCGCTAACGGCAGTGGCATCGTCGCAGTTTTGCAGGAAATAGCGCAGCCGTTTCCCCTTGGAGCCGCCGTTCGCCGCGTATTTGGGATCGTCAATATTGACCTTCAGCTCCAAGGCGAAAAAATCCGCGAAGCTCGTGTCGGAAAAGTCGAGCACGAACCCAGGACCACGAACGAAGTCAACGAGGTCATCTACAAAGCGCAGGTCGATGGATCGTATTGAGCTAATAAACTGTCCTCCCCCACGGACGATCATTGGTCTACTACTCCGCCTTCACCAGCTTCGCAGCCTTGGGATCGTAGATGTACCCGGTGATGCTGCCATCCTTGATGCGCGCCACGGCCTCGTCGATCACGAACAGCGGAACGAGAAACCATTCCTCAGGCTGCACAGGGTGACCGAAGCGGTCGTTGATGGTGATGTTCAACCGCGCGGGCGCGAACAGCCTGTGGAACAGGTTCTCCATCCGAGTGCGGTTGATGCCCGCGAGCTTGTAGGTCGCCACCACTTCGACCTTTGCCAGCAGGTAGGTGGAGTCGTGTTCGGCGTTGGCAATGCGCGTCTCCACCCTGCCCCCCGTCACGCCCATCTTGTGAATGATGTCGCGGTGCTGCGCGACATAGGGATGATCCGAGAGGGAGCGCAGGACGTAGATCGTGCCGCTTTCGACATCATCGGCCTCAAGCTCACCGCCGAAAGAGAGTTGCCCGCTCTCGGGCGAGGCCAGCCGCCGCGCGGCGGGGTCGTTGTAGAACGCTCGCTGGAGCGAGCGCAGCAGCAGATTGCTTTCGGTGCCGTTGGAGAAGATGAGGCGCAGGCGGCGATCCACTTCCCCGGCGGTGGTTTTCAACGGCTCGCCGACCTCGGCGACGTAGAGAGTAAGGCCATCGAGAACGAAAAAGTCTCCGACTTCAATCGCACGGCGGCCCGCTTCGATGGGCTGGGACTGGCGCATACCGGTTTTGACTTCCGCTTGCACGCGCTGGAACAGGGGCCGGAAGGTCTCGAAGTCCTTGCACGGCTTGCGATCCGCGATCTCCTCGGCGGCTCGCTTGTCGGCGCTGGTGCGGACATGGCGTAGGACCGTGATGTCGTCCGCGTCGGCTACGCCCGCCAGCTCGGCGGCCAGGTGGTCGATGTCGATGGCTTCAACTGCCGAAGCGGCAACGGTCGGCGCCCCAGCAAGCAAGCCCTGATGGTCTAGCGGCTCAAGCAAGGCGCGGCAATCCGGGAGCGCGCGTAGACGGTCGAGCCGCACGGCATATAGGCGCTCGAATATGTCGCGGTCTTCGCCATGCTGCGGCGCACGCCCGTGCTGCTCTGTGAAGCGTTGGATTTCCTCGAAGCCAGCAATGACACGCTCCTCGCTGGCTGGGCGGCCATTTTTCTTCTCAGCCGGAGCGAACTCGGCAAGCTCCGCAGCGAGTTCGTCAAGATCGGAGTTACTCATAGCGTCCCTCCGCCTTGAAGCGCATGAAAGCGGCAGCGCCTTCGGCCATGCGTCGCTCCCAGGCATCCTGAGAATCGAGCGCCGGAATGCGGCCGCGCTCCTTCTTGAACTGGACGGCGCGAACGGCCATCTCCTTCGCCTCGTCCGGCGTCAGGCTCGTGCGCTTGGCCGAGATGGCCGCCGCGATCTGCTTCAAGCTGTCCTCGCTCATGGTCTTGGCAAGGATGGCGTAGGCTTCCCCGAAGGGGTTGATGCGGTCGATCAGGTCGATGTCCAACTCGCGCACGTCCATCGCGAAGCGGCGCACGCCGTCGATCAGGGCGGTGTTGGGCGACCCATCGCTCTCGCCTTCGGTGACAAGCCGCTTGGCCTGCTGCGTGAGGTTGAGGGCGGCGATGGCGTGCTGGCGCACGGCCTCCTGATCTTCGGCGTCAAGCTCGGGATACTTGTCCTTGATGATCTTGCCCATGCGAACTTGCGTCAGCTCCTCGGGCACCAGCTCCTCATCGAACAGGCCGCGCTCGATGGTGGGCTTGTCCTGCACGAAGGCCGCAATGACTTCGTTCAGGTCTTCCTGACAGATTCGTGCTGCCTCCTTGCTCTTGGGCTCGGCGAGGCCCTTGATCTCGATTTGGTACGCCCCTGTCTGCTCATTGACACCGACATTGCAGCGGTCCGCGTCGTAGCCACCTTCCCCGTAGTCAAAGCCCGGCGTCGGGCCGCTGTCGGGGTTCTTGGGCTTGAACTCGAAGCGCGGAGCAAGAACCTGCTCCATCAGCAGGCTTGCCGCGATGGCCTTCAACGTATCGTTGACGGCCTCGGTGACAGCTTCCTCGGCTGCATCCGGCTCGGCGATCAGGTTGGTGAACCTCGCGCGGGTCTTGCCGGGCGCGTCGCGGGTAGCTCGGCCGATGATCTGCACGATCTCGGTCAGGCTGGCGCGGTAGCCCACGGTCAGCGCATGTTCGCACCAAATCCAATCGAAGCCTTCCTTCGCCATGCCCAGCGCGATGATGATGTCCACATGGTCGCGGTTGTTCTTCTGCGCCGGGTCTTTGAGCGAGGCGGACACGCGGTCGCGCTTGGTGGCATCGTCATCGACGAGATCGGCGATCCGCAGCACGCGGCCATCGGGGCGCTTGACACGTTGGAAGCCGGTCGCAGAGTCGATGCCTTGCCATTCACCCAGCGCCTCGATGATGTGCTCCACTTCCCGCATCTTGTCCTTCGTGCTCTCGCGCGAATTGACATTCGGGATGTGAATGATGGTCTTCTCGGCGGGATCGAGGACATTGAGGATGTCATCGACGTAAGGCCCGCTGTAGAAGAAGTAGCCGATGTCGAGTTGCTTGAGGTACTCGTAGCCGTTGAGCTGCTCGTAGTAGGTGTAGGTGACGGTATCGAACTTCGACTCATCCTGCGGTGCGAGCACGGCCTCGGCGTCGCCACGGAAGTAGGAGCCGGTCATGGCGACGATGTGCGTCTTGCCCCTCGCGAAGAATTGCCCGAGGTGCAAGCCGAGTTTGTTGTCCGGGTTCGCTGAAACGTGGTGGAACTCATCGACCGCGATCAGTCGGTCATCGAACGCCTCCACGCCGTAGGCATCGACGGCGAAGCGGAAGGTGGCGTGCGTGCAGACCAGCACCTTGTCGTCGCCTTCAAGGAATGTGCCCAGCGACTTCACCTTCCCGCCGTTGTCGTTGCCTGGCGCGTTGCACAGGTTCCACTTGGGTTCGACCTGCCAGTCTGACCAGAAGCCGTACTTCGACAGCGGCTCGTCGTTGAAGCTGGCACCGATGGACTTCTCCGGCACAACGATGATGGCCTGCTTCAAGCCCTGGTTCTTGAGCTTGTCGAGTGCCACGAACATCAGCGCACGGCTCTTGCCCGATGCGGGCGGCGACTTGATGAGCAGGTATTGCTCGCCCCGCTTCTCGTAGGCCCGCTCCTGCATGGGCCTCATCCCAAGCGCATTGGCCTTAGTCGATCCGCCGTTGCGGGCGTAGGTGACGGAAACGGACGGTACGGACGTGATCTTGTCGCTCATGCGTTGGCTCCCGCTTTGCGCTTCTTGCCCTTGGCAGGTGCAGCCGAAGCGGTCATCTTGGTATAGAGGTCAAACAGCTTTTCCAGCCGCTCGGTGTCGTTCTTGAAGCGCCGACCGATGTAGATGCGCTCCAGCACTTCGTCGTTGCGATCATGGGCGGCGCGCAGGTCGGCGGGCATATTGTCGGGGTCGTACAGGTCCGCGATGGTCGCGGGAAAGTGATGCTCCCGCGCCAGCAGGATGTCCTCCGCGCAGCGGATGAGATCGGCCTTGTTCTTCTCGGTCAGCGTCGGCACCGGAAACGTGTTCCAGCCGAGGGTGTTGGAATAGCGGTAGCGCGTTTCCAGCTTGCCGCAGACGGTGGCGATCCATACAAGATGCAGGCGCGAGGCAATGAGCGCCATGTTCCATAGAGGCGCGTCGTACAGGCCATACGCAGCATTGGAAATAATGCCACCTGTTGGGAGCAGCCCAACTGGAAGATACGGCCGAGACTCGCTCGAATGGATCGGAACGATGATTGACTGGTTGCCCGGTTTGCCCTGAATCTGCCGGAATCTGTGCGGGTACTGCGCAGCAGGGCGCGTTTCCTTCGCCTTGCTACTTTCCCGAAACTCCCTCACCTGTTCAAAGCGGACAGCAAGGCTCGGGACGGAACTGGCCTCGCTTTCGTCAGCATCAGTGACCCAAATGCAAACCCGAGGCGAACCCTTGATGAACTCATCCGAACCAAAGTAGGGCCGCAGAAATTTTTTAGCAGTCGGCGACTCACGGGTGATCTGCCGCGCTTCATCGGGCGACAAGATCAGATTTCCGGCGTCTGTGGGCTTGTTGCCCCAGTACATGTCGGGGCGACCCGTCGGCGCTCTACTTACGGCATCAACGTAAAGATTTGGTCCGGGCACAATGTATGCATTGATGTTCGGAACGAACTTCTCGATGGCCTCGTCGCCATCCGATGCCTCGAAGAGTCGCGCCCCTTTACCTGTATCGGTGGTCAGACCAATGATGAGGACAGTGACACCGGCATTGTGTGTAGCCAGGTTGCGCCACTTGAACGACGAGTAGGCAAAGAAAATTCGCGACGATGCGTCCAGGAGCAGCGGCCAGAACATGTGAACAAGCTGGCCTTGGCAAATTGAGTTCGTCGCAACGAAGGCTGCTTTCGCCGTCTGATGGTGCATGAACTCATGCGCCTTCCAAAACCAACCCATCACGTAGTCGAACGACTTCCAGTATTGACTGTGATCTTCAAAGAGCCACTTGAGATCCGCTTTCTGTTCCGGGGTTTGCGAACTCAGACCGGCATAAGGCGGGTTCCCGCAGATATACGTCTCGCCACCTTCGTTCTCGAAGTCGATCTCAGCCTGATCAAGCGGTGTTTTTAGAAGGTCGTCCGAAACCAGCTTCACACCTGAGCCGCCAACATCCATCAAACTCAGCCAATCGAGCCGTAGCGCGTTGCCGCAGGTGATCCAGTTCTCGTTGCGCAGGGGCAGGAACTCGGCGAGTGCCAGCTTCTGGCCCCGGTACAGCACGTCGCATTGGTACTCGGCGATGACCAGCGCGAGGCGCGCAATCTCCGCCGGGAAGTCGCGCAGCTCGATCCCGCGAAAATTGGTGAGCGGAATTTCTGAGGCATGATCCAGCTCGCCGCGCCGTCGGTTGATCTCGGCCTCGATGGCGCGCATCTCCTTGTAGGCGATGACCAGGAAGTTGCCCGACCCGCAGGCGGGGTCGAAAACTCTGATTCTGGCGATGCGTTTGCGCAAGTTGAGCAAGGTGCGTGGGTTGTCGCCCGCTTCTTCCAGCTTGGACCGCAGGTCGTCGAGGAACAGCGGATTCAGCACCTTCAGGATGTTGGGAACGCTGGTGTAGTGCATCCCCAGCTCGCCGCGCTCCTCGTCCTCGGCAACGGCCTGGATCATCGAACCGAAGATGTCAGGGTTGATCTTGGTCCAGTCCAACCCGCCGACGTGCAGCAGGTAGGACCGGGCGATCTTGCTGAATCGCGGCACTTCGTCGCTGCCGGAGAACAACTGCCCGTTGACGTAGGGGAAGTCTTCGGCCCACCGGGGAATCTTGGCTGCTGCCCGGTCCTCGCGCTTGGTGTTCATGGCGCGGAACAGCATGGCGATAACCTCGTGCGTGTTCGACGAGTCCCTGGCACTCATCTGCGCGACGGTTTCGGTGAATCGGCCCCTGCCGACGAAGATGTCAGTGTCCTCGGCGAAGAAGCAGAAGATCAGCCGCGCCATGAGCTTGTTCATGTCGTGGCGGCGCTCCGCCGTGCCCCATTCAGGGTTGTCTTTCAGCAGTTCGACGTACAGACGGTTCAGGCGGCTGGTGGCCCGAATGTCGAAGGCGTTTTCGCTGATCTGGCGGACGGTGCTGATGCCCGCCAGCGGCAGGAAGAAGC
>NZ_JAVMKF010000328.1:0-10911 GCF_031732815.1 Accumulibacter sp.
AGCGCCGCCACCGGCGTATGCACATGCACCACGTCGAAGCGTCGTTCCTTGAACAGGCGGATCAGCGCGCGCGTCGAACCAACGTGGCGGAACAGGTTGAAGCTCCGCTCGATATGGACCGTCTCGATGTCGTAGCCGCGTTCCCGCAGACCGGCGATCGCCGGCCCGTCGGAACAGACGGCCGTCACCTCCCAGCCGGCATCGCGCATGCCGTCGATCAGCGGCAGCAGGAAATGCTTCAGCGTGAAGTCGACAGCGCACAATTGGCATACCTTCAGCCCCATCGCTTCCTCCACGCCTGATACATCAACACGTTCCACAGCGCATACTGGACATTCCTTCCTGACAGGTGCCGCTGCCACATCGCCCGGACTGCCGCCGGATCTAGTAATCCGTCGGCGGCCAACGCCGCCGGCGACAGCAAATCCTCCGCCCAGTCGCGCAGCGGGCCGCGTAGCCAGTGCTCGATCGGCACGCCGAAGCCCTGCTTCGGGCGCTCGACCAGTTCGCGCGGCACGTGGCGGTAGAGCAATTGGCGCAGCAGCCACTTGCCCTGGCCGTCACGCACCTTCTGCCGGAACGGCAGGCGCCAGGCGAAATCGATCACCCGCGCGTCGAGGAAGGGAACGCGCGTTTCCAGGCTGGCGGCCATCGCCGCCCGGTCGACCTTGACCAGGATGTCGTCGGGCAGGTAGCTCAGCGTATCGACTGCCATCATGCGCTCGGCGAAGCCGGGCAGCGCCGGCCAGCGGCCGGGGTCGGCGACCAGCGTCGGCGGCTCGACGATGCCACGCAGGGGCAGCGTGCCGCGCCACTGGCTGACCAGCTCACGGTAGAGCGCCTCCGGCGACGGTGCGCCCATGACCTCGGCGAGCTTGTGCAGCTTGTCGCCGGGGTTGCTGACGCGCAGGCGGGCCGGCAGCAGCGGGCCGAGCGCACCGAAGACGCCGTTCCAAGCACCGGCAGGCACGGCCGACAGGCCGCCGGCGAGCGCCCGGCGCAGCCCCGGCGGCACGCGCCCGAGACGGCGCCACAGCGAGGTCGCCCAGAAGTAGCGGTTGTAGCCGGCGAACAGCTCGTCGCCGGCGTCGCCGGAGAGGCAGACGGTGACGTGCTGCCGCGTCAGCGCGCAGACCAGCGCGGTCGGGATCTGCGAGGAATCGGCGAAGGGCTCGTCGTAGATATCGGGCAGACGCGGGATGATGTCGCGTGCCTGCGCCGGGTCGACATGCAGTTCGGTGTGTTCGGTGCCGAGGTGGCGGGCCACCGCCTTGGCGTGCGCGGCCTCGTCGTAGTCGCCTTCGGCGAAGCCGATGGTGAAGGTGCGCACCGGTCGCGTGCTGCGCGCCTGCATCAGCGCCACCACCGTCGACGAATCGAGGCCGCCGGAGAGCAGCGCGCCGAGCGGCACGTCGGCGACCATCTGTTCGCCGATCGCCGCGCCGAGCACCGCCTCCAGCTCGTCGAGCGCCTCGCCATCGCCCAGCGCTCGCCGGTTCGCGGCCCCCTCCTGCGCTACTGCGGCAAAGCGCCACCATGGCTCGGGATCGCCGCAGCGGCCGTCGGCCGTCACCCGTAGCAGCGTGCCCGGCGGCAGCTTGAAGATTCCCCGGTAGATCGAGTGCGGCGCCGGTACGTAGCCGTAGCGCAGCATCAGCGCCAGCGCGCCGGGGTCGGTGTCGAAGCGCGAGGAAGGCAAAGCGCGCAACGCTTTCAGCTCCGAGCCGAACGCGAAGCCGTCGCCGACGCGGCCGTAGTAGAGCGGCTTCTCGCCGATGCGGTCGCGCGCCAGCGTCAGCGTTTTCTGCGCGCGGTCCCAGAGTGCCAGCGCGAACATGCCGCGGGCGCGGCGCAGCGTCGCCTCCAGCCCCCAGGCGACGATACCGGCGAGCAGTACCTCAGTATCGGAATGGCCACGCCACGCCGGTGCCTGCCCCGCCGCTTCCAGCTCGCCGCGCAGCTCCGTCCAGTTGTAGATTTCGCCGTTATAGACGACGACGTAGCGCGCGCAGGCCGACTGCATCGGCTGGTGGCCGGCCGGCGAGAGGTCGAGGATGGACAGTCGGCGATGGGCGAGTACCACACCCGGCCCGGCGTCGATCCAGACGTCGCCGTCGTCCGGCCCGCGGTGGAGGATCGCGTCGGCCATCGCGCGCCCGCGGGCGCGCAAAGCATCGGCATCGGCATCGGCAAGCGGAGCGGCGGCGATCACGCCGGCTATGCCACACACGTCAGGACCATCCTTTCGTCATTTCCGGCGCGCCGCGGCCAGGCGGCGACTCCACAGTTCTTCGTACAAGGACTCGTAGGCGGCGACGCAGGCGTCGAGCGAGAACGACGCGGCGACGCGGCGGCGGGCGGCCGCGCCCATCGTCTGGCGGCGGCCGGCATCGCCGATCAGGTCCGCCAGCGCCTGCGCCAGCGCGGCCGGAGCGCGCGCCGGGACGACATGGCCGCACTCGCCGTCGGTCACGGCTTCGGCATTGCCGCCGACGTCGCTGACGACCACCGGCAGGCCGGCGGCCATGCCTTCGAGGACGGCATTGGAAAAGCCTTCCTCGTGCGAGGCGAGGACGCCGATGTCGCTGGCGGCCAGCAGGTCCGGCACGTCGCCGCGCTCGCCGAGGAAGCGCACGCTGGCGGAGAGGCCGAGCCGGGCGGCTTGCGCCTCCAGCGCCGCGCGCGCGCCGGCGTCGCGGCCGACCAGCAGCAATGTCGTGCGCGCCGCAAATCCGGCACCGAGCGAGGCCAGCGCAGCCAGGAGATCGGCATGCCCCTTGTAGAGGAAGAGGTTGGCGACGCAGGCCAGCACCACCCGGTCGTCGGGCAGCCCTAGTTCGGCCCGCAGCGCATGGCGGCGCTCGAGCCGCGCGCCCCCCGCCGCGAAGCGCCCGACATCGATGCCGTTGTAGATCAGGCGCACACGCTCGGGCGGCGCACCTTCGTCGAGGAGATCCCGGACGACCGCCTGAGAGTTGCCGAGCAGGGCATCCATGCGCCGGTGCAGGCGGCGCTCGACCCAGGCAGCGAAAGGGTGGCGGGACTGGTAGTGGTTGCGGCTGCGGCGGCTCATGACCACGCTGCGTGCTCCGAACATGAGCCCCAGGCTCGCGCCAAACAGGTACGCCTCGGGCAGGAAGGAATGCACGAGCGGACGCGCACTACGGATGGTCGATGCCAAGCTCAGCAGGCGGGACATGCGCCCGCCCGCATTCGCAGTACCGACAACGGAAACTCCTTTGCCGACAAAGGCGTCGGTTAGCCGACCGCCGGAGTGCAGAGGATGCAGACGCACATCGAAACGCGTCTCGTCGAGCAGCGGGAGTACCTGCAGCAAATGCTGTTCGGCCCCTCCGCAATCCAGGCTACGGGTAACTATCGACAATGGAATCCGGCCCCGCATTGATCGCCTTCCATGCGTTTCAGCGCACGAACGCCGCGCGAATCCGGCGCGCCAGAAAACCCGGGAGACCTACAACCTGCTTCCAGAATACGAGGCCGGCCGCAAGTAGTCCGGCAGCCGGTCCGCCAACCTGGGAGCACGACCGATACGTCGCACCGACCAACTGCAGCACAGCGCCCGGCAGATTGAAGCGGCTTGCGAAATCCTGATACTTTGCGCGATCAAGGTTTGTTTTCGGAATTTCGAAGTAATAGAAACGAGGGCCGGCCACATAGGCAAAATGGCCGAGCCAGGCAGCCGACATCATCATTGGCAGATCCAGCCACCACGAGCAGTAGGCGTACGGAACCCGGCGAATGGCACTCGTTCTCCAGAGCCCGTAGATATTGAAACACTGTAGGCGCGATACTTTCTTCATCCGACGCCAGCGACCAAGTCCAGCGGTAGAGAAGGGAAAGGGCTGCATCCTGCCAACCTTGTCGTCAGGCGTGACGATATAGAGATCGCCAAAAGCCAGTACCGCATCGCCGTCCTGGTCGAGGCGGTCGGCAAGCCTGGCGACGAAATCCAGGTCACGGGAATCGTCATGTGCGGCCCACATGAAATAGCGGCCACGCGCCTGCGACAGCACGAAATGGAAATTGTCGTAAGCGCTTATCGGCGGGTCCTGCCGGAAGTAGCGGATCCGTGGATCGTGCTCGGCGAGCTTCAACACACACTCCCCGGTGCCGTCATCGGAACCGTTGTCGGAGACAATAATCTCGATATCCCGCTCGGATTGATCGATGACCGACCGCATGGCCACCGCCAGGAAGTTGCCGCCATTGCGAACTGGCACGCCTATCGACACGCGCGGAGTCGTGTGTGCAGACACGCTCAACCCACGCGTCGGAGATATCCGTCCGGAGCGACGCTGATGAGCAGTTTGTTGTCGATCTCCTTGTCGATCTCAAACTCCGGATGCGTTTTCAGGTACTGCCATACTGCTGTCTTCGGATTGTTGCCGCCCCCCCATGGCCGGTCGGAAGGACAACATTCGGCAGTGTCCTCAATGATGGTGTCGAACACCACGCAGTAGCTGCCCCGAGTGACCAGCGGCGCATAGGCCTCCAGTTCGGCCAGGACATGATCATGCGTATGGTTGCTGTCCAAAGCGACGAGAATCCTTTCTTTGCCCGCCGCCACCTTGCGCACTTCGGCGATGATTTCCGGGGCGACGCTCGACCCCTGCAGCATCGTGATGCGCTTCGACATCGGGTGAGACTCGATCGCAGCCCGGTTATGCGGGCGGATGTCGATATCCACACCAAGAACCATCGCCGACTGGGGACCGCCGCAGGCGGCGTTCAATTCAAGCATCGCGGCCGAGAAAATCAGGGAGCCGCCGTGCGCAATGCCGGTCTCGATGATCAAATCGGGCTGCACCGCCCAGATGATTTCCTGCATTGCCACCATGTCCTGCGGATACTGGATGATCGGCCGGCCAAGCCAGGTGAAATTGTAGGAATACTGCGGGCGCAGGGATGATTTCATAAACGCGGCTGCGTCAGCCTGCAGTCCGGCGTTATCGCCATTGGCCGCGATCCGATCCTTCACTTCTTGCTCAAACGTTCCCATGATCCACCGTTAGATAGTTGAATTTGTTCGAAGTCATTTCCTGAATTTCCGGCAGGTAATTGCCGTTCATCACGAATACGATTGCCTCGGCCGGTAGCCGATCGATTACTTTCTGTGGAGACGAGACCGGATATCCCGTTCCTGCGAGAAACCTGCCTTGCTTCGCCGGGTTGATGTCGATGACGAAGTCGATTTCCACGCCCCGACGCCGCATGAACAGGGAAAATATCACCCCTTTCGATGCCCCTCCCCAAACGACCACAGGCCGCCCTCGCTCCAGTTTGCCGTCCCGGATCTTCTGCGCGTAGCGATCTACTGACGACAGAAAATCGGCCGGAAAGGAAAACCCGTCATCGCACTCCAGGCGCGGTTGTCGGAGAGTGGCCAGATCTGCAACCACGTACAGATACTGTCCGCCGAAAACGTGCCCCACTTCCATTACGGAGCCGAACATGCGATGAAAGTCGGCGAGTCTGAAGTAATTTACGTGCTCGTAGAAGATGTCGAACCAGGCGCGGTTGTCCACGATCCAGTCTAGGCACGGCACCTCGATGTAAACCCGCCCACGGCCCCCATTTGCATCGCGAATGGACTGGAGGAATGCGACGGGATTCGACACATGCTCAAGAACATGGCGCAGAACGACGCCGTCGGCGCTCAGTCCGGTCGTGGGTTCGAAATAGGATTTAACAATATGAGGATTGGACCCCTCATAAGTCGGATCAAAGCCGGTAACGGAAAACCCCTGCCGGCACAGGTGCTCAAGGAAATAACCCTTTCCACACCCCACCTCGATCAGGTCCCGCTGCCGGAAATGCCGGCAGATGACATTCGTCACCTCATCAAGATGCGAGCGAAAGACCCGGCTGACAGCTTGTTCGTTCTGATAGTCTGCGTCGTACTGAACCAGTTCTTCCCGGAACGCCGAATTGAAAACAAGGCCCGTCAAGGAATCTCTGACCAGGACAATATCTCCTGTTGGCGAAGCGCTGGCGTCGTCATGCGAGGAGAACATCCGGTTCTGGAAGACGGGGAGCCGCTCCGCCCGATAAAGTTCCTGGAATGCCACTTGCCACCTTTCTACAGATTAATGCCCCATCCATCGACCAGTTTTCAACCGGACAGGAACGCGATCGAGTTACTCTATTGTCACCAGTCTTGCATTGACATAGGCGGCGAGCCGATCCGAAAACGGAACAACCGGAGACCATCCGGTCGAGCGCAAACGTGAGTCATCCCCGATGACCCAACGTGCATCTCCCGCCCCCGGAGGCGCATCAAGTACCGCTTCGCCAGACCTCCCGAGGTACCCGGCAATTTCGTCCACCAGGCCACGAATTTGCCTCGGTATGCCGGAGCAGATATTGACCACTCCGCTGTAGTCGGAGACGGCAAGATGCACGAGCGCATCCGCAACATCTTCCACCGCCAGGAAATCTCGCCAGTTCTCCCCGCCGATGGTAATCGGAGGACTGCGCCCGAGCACCGCATCCACTATCGACGGAATCAACCGCCTGGGGCTTTCCCCCTGCCCGAACGGAATGAACAGCCGTGCCCAGCAGCAGGGTATGCTTTCCGCGGAACAGGCCGCCATGACCAGCTGCGAGGTTGCCGCCTTTGCTTTCCCGTAAAGAGTTGCCGGTTCGATCGGCGTTTTTCCCTCAATGCACACCCCCGCTGACCAATCGTACTCGGCACAGGTTCCGATCGCCGTTACATGCACTCCGCGTTCGCAGAATGCTCTGATGAGTGACAGGGATGCCATGGCCCAGTCGAGATTCGCAGCCGATGTCCAGTAACGCCCATGCTCGGTATACCAGGCAAGATGGATCAGGTGGGTACATTCGAGATTGGCGAAACTGGCGTGCAGGTCGTCGCTCAACAGATCTACCGCCCTATAACGATCCAGCGCAACGCCGGGCGGGCGCGTTCGGCCGATGGACAGGTACGGGATACCTTTGCGATCCAGTGCCGCCAGCACATGCTGCCCGACGAACCCGGAGCCCCCCGTGACCGCCACCCGGACGGAACGACCTACCATTGCATCAGCCTCGGAACTGCCGACACTAGCTGTCCTCCCCACTGCCGGACATACGACAACTGGTTACCAAGCTCGGGAGCCAGGTTCCACGGAAGCACAAGAACATGGTCCGGACGGGACTCCTGCAACGCCGATTCGGCAACGATCGGAATCCGGCTGCCCGGCATGTACTTGCCTTGCTTGGCCGGATTCCTGTCGGCCACAAATGAAACCAGATCCGGGCGGACTCCGGCGAAATTCAGCAGCGTATTCCCTTTGGCCGCGGCGCCATAGGCCGCCACGGTTTTCCCGGAACGTTTGGCGTCGATCAGGAACTGCAGCAGGTCGTCCTTGATCTTCTCGGCGCGCGGCTGGAAATCACGGTAGTAGTCCGCCGCGGTCATGCCTGCGGCACGCTCGCGCGCCAGCATCTCCCCGACGCTGGCGGCGACCGGCAGGGCGCCGGTACCGGCCCGCTGAGCGAAGACGCGCAGGCTTCCACCGTGCGTCGACAGTTCCTCGACATCGCAGACACGCAGCCCGTTCCGCTCGAAGATACGGGTCACCGCCGACAGCGACAGATATGAGAAATGCTCATGGTAAACGGTGTCGAACTGGACGCCTTCGACCAGCCGCAGCAGGTGCGGAAACTCGAAGGTGGCGACGCCGTTTTCCTTGAGCAGGATGGCAAAACCGCCGACGAAATCGTTGATGTCCGGGACGTGCGCGAGGACGTTGTTCGCCGCCATCAGGTCGGCGGCCTTGCCGGCAGTGCGCAGTTCATCCGCCAGCCGGCGGCCGAAGAAGGATTCGACGATCTCGATGCCTTTCGCCCGTGCGGCGGCGGCGGTGCTCGCGGTCGGCTCGACGCCGAGGCACGGGATCCCGCGCTCGCGCGCGTACTGCAGCAGGTAGCCGTCGTTGGCCGCGACCTCGACGATATGGGAAGCGGCACCGAGGGCGAAACGCCCGACCATCGCCTCGACATAACTACGCGCGTGCCGCAGCCAGCTGTCGGAGAAGGAGCTGAAGTAGGCGTAGTCCGCTGAAAACAGTTCTTCGTGATCTGCGAAGTCCTCGGTCTGGACCAGCCAGCATTCGGTGCACACCATCACCCGTAGCGGGTACCACTTCTCCGGCGCATGCAGCGTTGCACTCGTCAGGTAGGAATTGGACGGCGGTGCGCTGCCGAGATCGACGAACGGCAGCGTCAGTTCGGTTCCGCAGTGACGGCATTTCATGACCTGCCCCCTTCGGCCCTGCCCTCGGAACGCATCCTGCCCAAACCTATCCCACGATAGCGGGCAAATTTACGCTTATCTAAGAAACGCCTTCCATCTATGATGGGGATAGCCTGAGAATCCAGGAGATTGTGAATTGCGGCATATTGCGGCCACGAAGTTACTAGCACTACCGCAGCGACATCTCGAATCGCATCGCTTAGGCAAGCACAATAGTCCACATCGACTTCGGGGATTGCCGCCTTCATAGAGGGAATAGCAATAGGATCATGTGCAACAACATGCGCCCCTTCTTTCAAAAGTGCGCGGATTAGAGGCATCGCCGGGGATTCTCGGACATCATCAGTGCCTGGCTTAAAAGCCAAACCCAAGACGGCTATACGCTTCCCGCTCAAAAGACCAAGCTCTTCTTTCACTAATTTGATAGTTTCACTTGGCTGCTTCCGATTTGTTTCTAAGACTGCCTCCAAAATGCGCATGGGCCGGCCGATCTTGGCTCCGTATGAAACTAAAGCCTTAACATCCTTGGGAAAGCAAGATCCACCAAAACCTGTGCCTGGGATGAGGAATGACATTAAGCCGGGTTTCACCCGCCCTTGCGGAAGCAATGGGGACAAGCGACGATCCAAATGAACCGCCTTCAACACTTCGATCGCATCCACTTCACCGGCTTCTGAGCATAAATTCGCAATTTCATTTGCGAATGAAATGGTGGCGGCCAAAAAGGAGTTGGCAGCATACTTGCACATCTCAGCAGTGACCGGTGTAGTAAGAACGAAATCCGTAGACGCAAACGCGCTGTACATCTCCTGCATGAGGGCAGAAGTACGCGCATCCACGGAACCTATCACTATGCGATCTGGCTCCATAAAATCCTTGACGGCCGTTCCTTCGGCCAGGAACTCCGGATTCATACACAACCCAAGCCCCTCCCCCATTCGGCGTCCGGAAGCCCGTTCTAATAGTGGGCCTACGACATCTTGCGTCGTTCCTGGGACAACTGTGCTTTTCACGCACACAACATGGTAATCAGCAGCGTACTGAAGCGTGTTACCGATATCGATGGCGGCTTGTCGAATAAAGGAAAGATCGATTTCCTTACCATCAAACGGAGTGCCGACAGCAATCATCGAGATTTCGGCACCCACCATCGCCTCAGCCAGATTCGTCGTCGCCCGCAAGCACCTCGCAGCAACATTTTTTTTCAGGAGGGCATCCAATCCCTCTTCGTAGATCGGAGATGTACCCGAGTTGATCTGCGCCACTTTGCTCGACGCAACATCAACGCAAACGACTTCATGCCCGATTTCTGCTAGGCCCACTCCGGAAACCAGCCCCACATAGCCCGAACCCATAATGACTATTTTCATTACCGATTCTCCCTGTACCAAATCAGAGAACGGCGCAACCCCTCCTCTAGCGACACTCGAGGCACATAGCCAAGCTCACTACGCGCTTTGGCGATGTTTGGACAGCGTCGGTTTGGGTTGTCTGTCAAATAAGCTATATCGTCGCTATTCTTGTGAACTACCCTTCCCGTGTAACCAAACAATTCATGGCCGATTGCTGCAACCCGATCTGCCAATTGGCGGACATTGATCTCAGGTGATTCCGTTCCGATATTGTAGGGTTCGCCAGCACGCCCTTTAGTCAATATCTTTATATAGCCGGCTATGGCATCTGAAATATAACAAAAGGTTCTTGTAGCACTGCCGTCCGAGAGAAGAATCAGATCCTTCTCTTCAAACATATCACGTGCCAAATCGGGCAATAACCGCCGGTCATGAATATCCAGACCCGGACCGTAGTTGTTAAAGGGCCGTGCGATAGTAACGGGCACCCCGTGCTGCTGCGCAAAGTTTACACACAATGTTTCTCCCAACCGTTTTGACTCATCGTAGCAAGCACGCGGGCCTGTGCAGGATACGAAACCGCGATAGGCTTCCGCGGTAGGGATGGCATCCGGAAAAGGATCTCCGTAAATTTCGCTGGTTGAGAAGAAAAGCATCCCAGATATGGGACTACCACCTTCAGCACGCAACTTCGCATAGTCCAGCAGGTGGCGTAGACCATTTACGTTTGCATCAATTGTTTCGATCGGATGCAATCTATAGTAGGTAGGCGAGGCAATCGACGCTGCGTGGATAATGTAGGAGAACGGAGCCCCTCCCCCCGGCAACGGCCTAGTAATATCGTGCTCCACCAGCGTGACGTTAGGACGGGCACACAAATTCTCTAGCCAAAGCTTTCGCCCCCTGCTGAAATTTTCATATATGGTGAGTTGGATTGGGGAACGACCGTCGGAGTCGCCCACTTGGGCCAAAACATGGGCAAGCATATAACCAAGAAAGCCAGCACCACCAGTCAGTAGAACGTTCTGCCCAGCCAACATGTCCAGACTGTCGCTGGCATGGTGGGCAATTGCAGAAACATCTCCCTGCACTACGTCGACCGCTGATTTCGGTATATTGATCATCATCTAAATAACAACTTTCAAATAAAATAATTGATCTGAGAAACGGCAACCGCCCTACTCTGACTACTCCCATACTTTCCACGGAGACCTCCCACTCGCCCACAGGTCTTCGAGCAGGTTCTTCTCGCGCAGCGTGTCCATCGGCTGCCAGAAG